>JBBSPE010000095.1:0-17461 GCA_038259155.1 Gemmatimonadales bacterium | reverse complement strand
AGGAGGCAGACTGCGAGAAGTACGTGCGTGCCGACAGGTGGCGCAAGCTTGTCGCAAGATTGTCGCGAGATCGCCACGGGATCCCGCGCAGCGAGTTCTTCCCGGTGGAGTCGGCTGGCCATCTGCCAAACCTTCAACAGTGGACCGTCGTGCACGTCCGGATTCTGCAGTTTCTGGACGCCTCGACACCCGATCCAATCCCCGATTCCACCACCGATCCTATCATGTGAGGGTTGGGTGCTGTAGGATCCGGGTGCCGGACGATCGGTCCTGCTCCGCTCAACTGCGCCGTCGGGCGTCGCCTACGGTGGACTTCGGAGGATGTGCCGTGCGACAGTCGAATGTGACGCTGGCAGCGCTGCTCGCTTTTGGAAGCATTGCCTGTGGGGACCGGCCGAAGGCCGACGCCGGCGCGCCACCTGCGCCCGTTTGGACGTGGGCGGAGACCGACCTGCAGGACGGCCGATGTCGGAACGCAATTGAGCCGAACGACCCCAACGACACGCCAATTCAACTCTGCGCCGGCATCGCAGGCTACGCGTTGGTCGTGCGCCCAGTCGCGTCTGGGCGCGTCTCCGTTGACGTCATCAGTCCGGCGAACGACACCTCGGCGTTGGCCTTGCCGGATATCGTCACGCGGCAGATGTTCGGCTTGGATGGCATGGTGGAGTGGCGTCTTGTGTCGGACACAGGCGAGGCGCCGCATCCGATCGCCCTGGTGCTGCGCCTGCTCGAGCATAGGGACGAAGCGCGACCGGAGCTGGTGACCGAGACGTTTGTCGCAGTGGCCAAGATCAATTCAGCTGGCGCCTGCATCACCGCGCGGAATGTCTCACCACAACTCGATTCTGGCACGCTGCAACGTGCTGTGGACAGCGCGCCCTCCATGCCCTGTGTGGCCACGCTGCCACCCTGAATCGGCCACACCCCACCAGGAGCGACACCATGCTCACGCCTGTGGACTTCATGCGCCAGTATCGCAATCTGACAGTTCGCGTTCCGATGGACGACCCGGTCAAGCGCGTCAGCTACACCGGTACGGTCACGGTCCAGTTGACCAAGTACTTCATGATGAACTGGAATGCTGGCTCCGACCAACGGGATGATTTTGATCTCGTGACCAGAGGATCACGGCACAATGAGTGGTTCCAGGAGCACAAGCCGAACATCCTGTCGGCGGCGATGGGCAAAGGCGCGCCACACGACTACGAACTGGCACTGGAGTGGGCCGTGCGATCGAACAAGATCACGAACCCGACGCTCGCCAGCCTGCAGACCTACTGCGACCACCACCTGGGCATCGACTGTTCAGGCTTTGTCACCAACTATCTGGCAGCCTGCCACAAGCGCGTGTACTCGGCCCATCTGGTGCGCAACAGCGGTGCCGCGAGCTACTACAACGAGGCCAGGGCAGTCAGCGACCCCGATCGGATCCAACAGGGTGACCTGCTCGTGTGGATGGAGGGCAACTCGGTGAAACGCAGCCCGGGGCACATCGCCGTGGTCGAATCGTACGTGGCGCAGAGCCGACCAGGCGGCAACATGCGCGTGGTCGAAGCGACGGGTGCCACGGGCGCCAACCCCAAGTTGCTCGATTCCATGTACGAGGTCGAGCGCATCATCCCGCAGGGTCGTCACGCTGGACACCACGCACCGGTGATGATGCTGGTCGTCAAGCGCCACGGCACGTCAGGGAGCCGCGTCGCGGTGATGCGCGTGTAGGGCGGCGGGTGGATCTCCCGAACTGTCCCGCTAAAGGTCACCGCTCGCTTGCGCGTCCGGGAAATTCTGCTCCAGGCACGAGTCGCAGAGGCCATGGGTGATCTCGAGCTGCGTGTGCCGCGCGAGGTAGGCATCAAGGCTGTCCCAGCAGCCTTCGTCATCACGAGCCCTGCGACACCATGCGCACACCGGCAGGAGGCCCCGAAGGGTCGCAACCTGTGCAAGTGCGTCGGCGAGTGTTTCGTTCGCCGCTTGCAGTTTGTCAGCGAGCCGCTTCCGCTCTGATATGTTGGTCACGACGACGGCAAACCCTTTCACGACGCCGTTGTCAACGTCCGCGAGGTCGAACCACTGTTCATACGCGCGGTTCGCGAACACACAACGTTGTGAAGTGTCCCAGTAGGCGAGCACGACCGGCACCAGATTGGCGATGGTCCGTGCCGGCGCATCGTACGCCATGTCGAGTTGTACCACGTGATATCTCCGGAAGGAAATCGGATGTCTATCGCCACCTACATCCGCAGCAATCTGGTCCTGTTCGGGGCACTGACCGCGAACATGGGCATAGCCGTCGCGAAGTTCATCGCAGCCAGTATCACCGGTTCGTCTTCCATGCTGTCCGAAGGCATTCACTCGGTCGTGGACAGCCTCAACCAGATCCTTTTGCTCTACGGCGAGCATCGCGCGGACCGGCCACACGACAGCCAGCATCCGTTCGGCTACGGACGAGAACTGTACTTCTGGTCGTTCGTGGTCGCAATTCTGATCTTCGCGGTCGGGGCCGGCGTGTCCTTCTACGAAGGCTACGTGCACTTCGTCGAACCGGAGCCACTCTCGGACCCCACCATCAACTACGTGGTGCTCGCGCTGGCCTTCCTGCTGGACGGCGCGTCGTGGGTGATCGCAGTGCGGGAGTTCGCCTCGTCCAAGGGCGAGGTCAGCTGGTGGACGGCCATGCGTCGGTCAAAGGACCCGGCGGTGTTCATCGTCGTATTCGAGGACTCGGCAGCGCTCCTCGGGCTGAGCGTGGCGGCGCTGGGAGTCTGGGCGAGTCACACGTTCGACTCGCCGAGCCTCGACGGGGTCGCGTCGATGGTAATCGGCGTGCTGCTCGCCATGGTCGCCGTGCTCCTCGCGCGTGAGACCAAGGGTCTGCTCATCGGCGAGCGCGCCGACGATCATGTAGTCGAACGGGTGCGTTCGATTGTTGCCGGTCAGGAATGGGTGGCCGCGGTGAACCACGTCCGCACGGTGCACACCGGTCCCCGGCAGGTGTTCGTGGCCATCAGTGCAGACATCAACGACGACGTCACGATGGGTCAGGGCGAGCAGCTCATTGAGGCCCTCGAACGGGAACTGAAGGCCGAGATGCCGGAACTCTCGTCCATCTACATCCGGCCGGAAAAGCAGCGGGACGCTACGCCGCGGACGCCCGCGGGCCGCTTGAGCGCGCCGTCGTGATGTGCTGGTCGGGCAAGCCACCGCCTCTTGCCTGCCACGTGAGCAGCACGGCGACCAGGGCGAGCACGCCGTTGGCCATCCACATGCCGACAAACGGAGACACGACCGCTTGGACTGCGAGCGACTCACCGACGACCATGGCGGCGTAATACGTTCCGATCACCAGCAGACTTGCGCCGATCGCCAACCACGTGCCGCCCGTAGGAAATCGCATCACGATGGCCACAGCGAGCCCAGCCAAAACGAGGCACGCGGCCGCCAGTGCGAACTTCTTGTGGATCTCGACTTCGTATACCACGGCGCGTGCCGCACCAGCGTCGCCGATCGCGGAATGCGCGGCGCGTGCCGCGGTGTTCAACTCGCCGAGCGTCATGCTGCGCTCGGACAGGGCGACCGGGGCGCCGGCCAGCATGCGCGACAGACGCGCGTTCGCTTGGGGAAGCACCTGCGTGTTGAGCACGAGCGCCAACGCCGTGATCACAGCCGCGCCTCCCAGCACCGGTCGCAGCAGGCGACGGAAGCCATGGCGTTCGCGCCGGGCTGACGCGAGCGCCTCGTCCGTGCTGAGTACCGCGCACACACTCACAAAGACGGACATCGGGATGGTCATCGCCAATGTGAATGGCATCGTGAGCAGCACGAACTCAGCAATCGCACCGGCATTGGCACCGTTTTCCGTCAAACCCGGTATCCGTCGAACAACGAAGTTTGCGACGAGCAGCGTGGTGAGTGATCCGAGGGTGACGGCGAACGCAGTTGCATGACGGCGAACGATGAGGTGGGCGGTCGGCGCTGACATTGGAGTGGCTCCAAGCGTGGTGAGGTCACGGGTCTGCCCGAAACCGAACGACCGGCCGAGCGTGCGAATGGCGGACTGCAGCGTGTTGCGAAGCGTCAACTGAGCGATCGCGCTGATGGCGCCTAGCGCAAACGACGCTTGCTCGATGGGATCCTCGATGGCCTGCAGCTCTGCCTGCATGCCGCGCACGAGCTCGCGATGTGCTGGTGGTGACAGTCTCGCGAGTAGCGCAATGATGCGGTTGAGTGTGTGCCGTGTGCGACGCCGCATCCTCACGCCTCACCGGTGCTGGGCGCCCGCAACCATGAGGCCTGAGCGCGTTCCATCGCCTGTCGCGCCTCGCGTCGGCCGAGAGCGGTGAGACGATAGAGCTGTCGCGGTGGCCGACCGGCCTGCACAGCTTCTTCCCACCGAGACTCAAGCCACCCGTCGTCGGCGAGGCGAGCCAGCAGCGGGTACAAGGTACCGGAGGAGAGGCCGGCGTCCTGCATCAGGTCGTAGCCGTATCGCCAGCTCCCGGGCGACTCCAAAAACGCGACCAGCGTGCGGGTGGTGGTACGGGTGAGTCGTTGCATGCGCTTATTCTACATATGTCGTATTGCGAGCGCAAGCGGCCGCCGTACACAACGACGACTGTTGACACGAGCGCGAGGTGCGCGCGGAGGGGGCGCTAGCGCGCTCGCGTCTGCAGCGAGATGTGCGCCGCCGTGGCTTGCAGCCGCAATCGCAACGTCGCGTCCGCAATCGGCGCGTCGGCGGGGCCGGCCACCACCTCGATCTGAACCCGCGGCGGCAGCTCGCACAGGTCGAAGCGGCCATCCGCTCCGGTGTGCGTGAACACTTCGCTCTCAAAGGCCACGTACTCCAGATTGTCCATGATCTCATCGCCGGTGCGAATGGTCACCGTCCACCGCGCGCGTACGAGTACGCCGGCGAGTGGATTGCCGGCACCATTGCGCAGATCGCCGGAGAGCGTGGAGAGCGTGTCCGAGGCGGGCGCGCCGCATTGCGCTGAATCACGCAGATCTACGAGCGGCGATACCACTCCGGCAGAAAGAACGTCAGCGCGCCCCTCGCCGGCCGAGAAGCGCAGCGTCTCGTCAATGTGCATGGCGACGACGTAGGCGCTCGTGGTCTGCACGCCGTGCACGGTCACGAAGTTCACAGGTGGCCGGTTCCCAACCCGACGGGAAACCTGCGCGATGATCGGCATGCGCAGCGACCAGTCACTCACGAACCAGCTGCCCCCGTCCACCTGCGCGTATTCCACCACCCCGCCCGGCGTGGCGCGCGCCACCGACGGCTCCACCCCCCGATAGCCATAGACGATGCGTCGCAGGTCATGCGTCCGTCGATCGAGCCACAAAACGCCGTGCACCTGCACCACGCCCTTGCGCTCACTCGCCGGCTCGAACGCCACGCCGATTTCGGTTGGATGGTCAGACGACCCGTCGGCCAGCCGTAGACAGTACGCAGAGAGGAATCGATCGTCCGTCAGCAACTCGGCGTCCGGCGCACTCCAGATCATCACGGCCCCCGGCAGCGACTCGCGGAATCCTCGTGCCAGCAAGGTGTCCACCGGCGCACTCCGAAAAGGCTGCAGTGAACGTATCGTGTCCTCGCGAATCTGCGGCTCACCGACGGCCTGCTCCTTGGTATCGAAGGACTGCTCCACCCGCCGCACCACGGTGCGGGCCGAGAGTGACCGCGCCGCCACGCGGGACAGCCAGAGCGCCGTGCGCGCGTCCTCAAAGAGCTGGGCCACCAACGACCCGTCCACGGGATCGCGCCGACACTGTTGGTCTCTGGTGGTGGTGACCGCGATCATCTGCACCGGCCGATCCGGCAGCGCGGCATCGAGTTCGCGCCGTTCGCCGGTCGTCAACGTGATGCGTCCCAGCTCCACCGGCTGCTGACCAATTCGCAGCGCACGCACGACGACAGGGGCACTACCCGTCTGCACGCGATAGGCACCGCCCGCGTTGGTGGTGACACGCGCAATCGTGGAGTCGTTGCGTGCCAGTGACACCGTCACCAGAACGCCGGCGACGGCGCGTGGCGGGGTGCCCGACCGCACCGTACCATAGACTTCCTGCGCGACCGCGGCGCGCGCTCCTATCATCGACGCACACAACGCAAAGAGCACGATGCCACACATCACGCGGGCGCGGTGCCATGCCGTACGCGAGTCCACGTGCTCACGTACCTGAGTGGTCCCCATCATCCCACCGGGTGCGAGTCTACGAAACTCCACAAGGGTCCACTCGGTTCAAGAAAGGATATCCGGCTGGGCTGCATCTACAGTAACCACCAGACCGGCCGTCGGCTGGACAGATCGCGCGCTCCGTCGCTACTTCTGTCAGCGGAATCGTACATTCCGCGATGTTGTCTCCCTCGTCCGAGCCAGTCCATGCCCCATCGTTTCGACTGCCGCCTGCACCCTGTGTGCTCCGCCGGCTTCCTTGTTGCAGGCATGATCGCACTGAGCGCCGCGCCGATGGCTGCGCAGACCGCACGCACGGCGCCACTGAATGCGGGCAGCACAACCGCAGCGTCCGCGCTGCTGCCGGACCGTACGGCTCGCCTTGATGCCTGGGTCAATGATCTCGTTGCCCGTCGAGAGATTCCAGGTGCGGTGGTCATGATCGTGCGCAATGGAGAGGTCGCCTATCACAAGGCGTTCGGCGTGCGCGACCTGGGCACGAAGGAACCGCTGCGCACTGACGACATCTTCCGCATTGCGTCGCAGACCAAGGCCATCACGTCACTCGCCGTGATGATGCTCTGGGAGGAGGGGCGATTCCAGCTCGACGATCCCATCGCGCGGTACATTCCAGCGTTCGAAAGCCCGACGGTGCTCACGACGTTCAATCCGGCCGATTCTTCGTACGAGACGCGAGCCGCGCGCGGTCGCATCACCATTCGGCAGTTGCTCACCCACACCTCTGGGCTCGACTACGCTGACATTGGCAGCAACGAGTTCCAGTCCGTGTATGGAAAGGTGGGACTCACGGCGTTCGGCCGCGCGGGCTCCACACTGGAGCAGGATATCAATCTGCTCGGCGGATTGCCCCTCAAGCACGACCCGGGCGAGCGCTTCACGTACGGGCTCTCCATCGATGTCCTCGGTCATCTGGTGGAAGTACTGTCCGGAATGTCGTTCGATCAGTTTCTTCGCACACGGATTCTGGATCCACTGGGCATGCAGGACACCTGGTTCGAGTTGCCGGCAGACCGGGCGGCACGCCTTGTTGCGCTGCACCAGCCTGACGACAATGGCGTGCTGCAGGCCGTACACCAGCAGCAGTCCATGTTCGACCCTGACTATCCGGCGCATGCCGTGACCTATTTTTCCGGCGGCGCGGGGCTATCGTCCACCACGGCCGACTACGCGCGGTTTCTGCAGCTGTTCCTGAACGGGGGAGAGCTCGATGGCGTGCGATTGCTCGGACGGAAGACCGTGGAGCTGATGCTCACCAATCAGGTGGGGACGCTGCAGCCCGCCTTCGGACTTGGCTTCGCGCTCGAGACGCCGGTAAATGATTCCCGCTCACCGGTGAGCCTGGGCACGTTTTCATGGGGTGGCGCTTTCAACACCACCTATTGGGCCGATCCGGAGGAGCAACTCATTGCCCTGATCTTCACCAACACCTTCGGCGCTCGCGTTGGCCTCGGCGATCCGTTCAGGGTTTTTGTGTACAGTGCGCTGCGCTGAGCGAACGGGGGCCGCGCGTCGTCACTTCGGCCGCAACCGGATAGCCAGCCCACGTCTCAGGGGCTACTGGGTTTCATGGACATGAAGTAGCATCTGCCGAGGTGCAGCGAGAGGCGACGACGCTTCTCCGCACGCGGTCAGTTCGATGAACCATTCGCCACCCGATGCCGACCTTTTCGCTCACCTCACTGACGGCACTCCGGCAGCGCCGTCCGCTCGATCATCAACGCTGGGCGAATGGGGGCGCACTCAGCGCTGCCGTCGGCTTCTCGACGATCGCGATGGTATCGTGTCTCGGAGAGGGGCGCAGCCCAGCCGCGCATTCGTGGCTGCTCTTTGGCACGGCACTCGCCTGCTGGACGGCGTATATCCTGGCCCGGAGCGGACGCGGGTACGCCGGCACCATCATTGCCGTGACCGCGCTCTGGTTCGAGATCCATACGTCACTCGTCATCGCCCCGACCTTCCCGTCGCCCGGAGTCGTTGCGGCGCCGCTGCTTGTGATTGCAGCCGCTCTCATCTTCGGCATGCGCGTGGGCTATCTGGCGGCTGTCGGTTCGATTGTCATGACCGCACTGGCCGTGCAGTTCTCCCCGGCGTTCAACGAACGAGCGTTTGGGCGTGCTGATGCGTACTGGCTCGCGGTGCTCGCTGTCGTGCTGATGGGTACGGCCGCCTTGGTCAGCCTCACCTTGCAGGCCTTGCGATCGCTGGTTCGCTCCGTGGAAGAGCGTGAACAGGATTTGCGGGCGCTTATTGCGGAGGCGCCGGATGGCATCCTTGTGGTGTCCACCGACGCTCGGGTGCAGGTGGCGAATCCGGCGGCGCGTCGGATACTGGCTGCCGTCGAGACTGACGAGATGGACGGGGTACCAGACGGCCTGGAAGGGCGTGCGCTCGCCGACGTGCTCGCGCATGCCGGTGCTGCCGATCCTCTGCCGCTGGTCGCCACCTTGTTGACCGCGTCCGATCATCTGGAGCGCCCAACGCTCGAATGGCGGCTCAAGGGTGGCACACGCGGCGATGTGCAGGTGGAAGTCACGCGCCAGAAGACGTCGGGCGGGCGCTGGCAACTGATGCTGCGCGACGTGTCCGAACGCGCGCTCGAGGAATTCCGCTTGCGCGAGTCGAAGTCGCGCGCCGAACATGCGCAGCGTCTGGAGGCGGTGGGTCGGCTGGCGGGTGGCATCGCGCACGACTTCAACAACCTGCTCGTCGCCATCGGAGGCAACGCCGAATTGCTGCGCCACGAGGCCGACGCCGCAGTGCGCGAGACGCTCATCGACGAGATGCTCGGCGCGCACGAGCGCGGTGCATCACTCACGCGCCAGCTCCTCGCGTTCGCCCGCCGAGACTCCGTCGCACCGACCGTGCTGGATTTGTCCGCGATCGTGCGCAATATGCAGCGCCTGCTGCAGCGCGTGGCCGGGGACGCCGTCCAGCTGGACTGCCTCGCGGACACACCCGCGCACGTGCTCGTTGATTCCATCCAGATGGAACAGATCCTCATGAACCTCGTGGCGAATGCGCGCGATGCCATGCCCGCCGGCGGAACGTGCCGGATCATCGTGCGCACGGTCGGTCCAGTTGACGCACTGGACGGTGTGACGCTGACGGTGGCCGACGAGGGTGTCGGCATGGACGACGCCACGGTGGCGCGTGCCTGCGAACCATTCTTCACCACCAAGGCGCGCGGCCGAGGCACCGGCCTCGGGCTGGCCACAACCCACGGCATCATCACCCGGTTTGGCGGCCAGATGCACATCCACTCGGTGCCCAACGACGGCACAACCATTGTGCTGACCCTGCCCCGCCGCGACGTACCCGACGAGTCGGCGGAGGTACCATCGCCGCCAGACGTTCCATCAGCTGGGCGAGGCACCATACTGGTCGCAGAGGACGACGACAGTACACGCGCCGTGGTGGGCCGCATTCTCCAGCGCGCCGGCTATGACCTTGTCCTGGCGCTCGACGGAGCGCAGGCCGAGCGTTTCGTGCGTGCCACGCCCGGTCGGTTTGACATGCTGGTCACCGACGTGCTGATGCCCGGGCGGTCAGGCCCTGAGTTGGCGCTCGCGGTGTGGCAGGAGCGGCCAGACCTGCCGGTGCTCTTCATCACCGGCAATCCCGAAGGAACGCTCGAGGCGCTTCCGGATCTGGACCTGGCACGTGATGTGCTTCCGAAGCCTTTTGGCAGCGACGAACTCCTGCGGCGCGTCGCGAGCAAGCTTCTGGGTTCACCAGCTTGAAGCAGCCGTCCGTACCTGCGATGCAGAGCAGGTCCACCGAGTAGTCGAAGAGTCGACGAACGTCAAAGATTCCCGCTAGTGTGGACAACGCGGTCCAGGCCCCGCGGTCGTGGCACTAGCTGGCGCCCGCTACGAGCGCGGTCTCGCACTGCATGCAGGATTTGGGCGATGCGTTCATGTGCGGTCCTCCAATCGTTCATCGCGCGCGAGCTGCTGAAGCGCGGCGAGCACGCGATTCATTCGCTGACTCGCGTCATCCGCAACCTGGGTGAGCTCCGGCGCCAGTCCGCCCGGCGCCGAAGCGAGCATTGTCTGCGGATCAACGAGTCTGACAACAGAGTGGGTCGCGTCGCGCGCTTCCACCGTCACGTTACACGGCAGCAGCAAGCCGATGGCGGGATCCGCCGTGACGGCAGCGAACGCGAGCGGCGGATTGCACGCACCAAGGATCACGTACGGCCGGAAATCGCGGCCCAGCTTCTCCTTGAACGCTGCTTGCAGGTCGATCTCTGTAAGGACCCCAAAGCCTTCGGCCTTGAGTGCATCACGCGTCGCGTCTTTCGCAGCGGCGAACGCCATTGGTAGTTCCACGGTGAAGCCGACGGACCCGGGCATCGGTGCGTTCTCGTTCATGTTCATCCTCCTTGAGTGATTTTCGTTCGGACCGCCGGTCGAGAGTAACTGCTCACATCACTCCACGCAGCCCCTGCGCGTTGCTCACCCACGTTCTGCAAACCACTGCCCTGCAAATGGCAGGAAGTCGCGTTCGCTCACGATGCCGAGCAGGCGCCCGTCGAGTACCACGGGCAGGCAGCCGATCCGGTGCGTGCGCAGCAAGGCGAGCGCCTCGGCACACGACGCGGTGGGCGCGACCGTATGCACCGCCGTCTCCATGACCTCGCGTACCGCCACTGACCGGTTTCCGCCGCCCACCGCACGACGCGCTGCGCCGGCGAGATGCAGGAGCAGGGTGCGGTGGGAGATCAGGCCCACGAGCGCACCATCACCGTCCTGCACCGGAACATGCCGGATATGCTTCCACTCCATGACGTGGGCGGCGACATCGAGCAGGTCCTCAGGGTGCACGGTGAAGACGTCGGTCGACATGAGTTCCTGCACCTGCTGCACGTGTCGTGGCCAGTCCGACGCTTCATCTCGGGCGATCGGCGACCACTGTGCCACGGGCGCGCCGCCCCACTGCCGCTGCCGCATGGCGCGCGTCACAGCCTGCGATCGCGCGACCGGATTGCCGATGCGCGTCAGCGCGTCCCAGGCGTCGCGCATCCACACAGCCCCCGTTTGCCCACACGCCACGCGCTCGGCGATCACGTCGAGATACGTGGAGATTTCCTCGGTCGGGAGGCCGGCGTGTGCAAGACCAGCTCGTGCGAGCGGCAGCAGCGAATCCGTCAGCAGCATACGTGCCGACACCCGCTGCCCGCCGTCCCACCGCATCTGTGCGTCGAGCCCATGGTGCGCGGCAGCATGAAAGTTAGCCCGAGCATCAGCAAAGGGAAATCGCGTGCGGACATCCCCAATCGCGTCCTCGATACCGAGGACCAATCCCAGCCAGAGCGCCGCGTTGGCGATCTCGTCCCGCACGGTGGGGCCAGACGGGAGTGGGCGGTGTTCGATGCGCAGGTGCGGCACGCCCGCGGTCACGCCGTAGCACAACCGGTTCCAGCGATAGAGGGATCCGTTGTGAAGCGACAGCGCCCGCAACGCAGGAACATCGCCACGCGCCAGCACGTCCAACGACGACTCGGCGGTGTCGCTCACGAGCAGCACCTCGTGCCGCGCCACCTGATCGCGGTACACGTCGAGCACGGACTCACCAAGCCATCGATCACCGAAGTGGACACGACTCCAACTGCCCCGCGCGCGATCAGTGCTGCGACGGAAGTCCACCGACTGCTCGAACGCAGGAATGCGCGTCTCGTGCCACAGGCGTCGTTGCAGGAGAAGCGGCGCATTCGCCGCGGCCGCCAGCACGGGCCCCGAGACGAGCTGCGCGATGTCGTACACGGTGGCGAGTCGCGCCGGATCCACCTGCAGGTGCACCTGAACGGAGGTATTGCAGGCCTCGAGCATGATCGTCTTCAGGGCAATCTGGAGCTCTTCCTCACCCTGGATCACCGTCCGGATTTCCCCGCCCGCCAGCGACACGAACAGCCGATCAAGGGTGTGGTAACGCTCGGCGGGCGAGAGCGATGCGTTCGTCAGATCCGACAGCGTGATGGACGGCAGAATGCCTGCGAGCACCAGGTCCGCGCCGTGCTGAGCGGCCGCCTGTCGCGCACGCGCGAGTGCCTCGTGCAGAAAGGCGTCGAGCGCGTGCAGCGCGCCCGCCTGCAGTGCGAGCGGCGGGACATTCAGCTCGAGATTGAAGCGTGCAATTTCGGTGGTGAAGTGTGCGTCGTTCAGTGTGGCGAGTACTGCGGGGGCGCAGGGCGCCGGCCTGCCGGCCGCGTCCGTGAGGAACAGCTCCTGCTCGAATCCGATACGTGTGACACCTTTTTCCAACTGCCCGGACCGCAGCATGCGCTCGAGCGCCTCAATGTCCTCGAGCAGCGCCTTCGAGAAACGATGACGGCTCTCGGGATCGGAAACGGCACGGACGTTGTGGTCACCCATGGCGGTGCGGCAGGCAGAAGGACGGACGCCAAAGCGGCGTCCGGGAACAGCGGCTTCTGCAACATGATGCACGCGATGTCGATGGTCCAGCGGTTCCCCCAGCGGCTAACTTGCCCGTCATGGATCACTCGAGAAACAAGACGCGCGCTGTGTCGCTTGGTGGGTCACGCCCAGAGAGTGGCCGGTGACGCCGAACCGGTGGCGCGTCCCGGTGGGCGCCGTGTTGGTGCATCTCTGCATCGGCTCCGTGTACGCCTGGAGCACCTTCAATCGGCCCATGCAGGCGCTGTTTGCCGACCAGCCGTGGTGGATGAAGCCCCCCTACACCACGTTCACGACGGCGCTCGCATTGCTCGGCCTCAGCGCGGCGCTTGGAGGTCCATGGGTGGAGCGACATGGACCACGTGTTGCCGCGCGCGCAGCCGCGCTGTTCTTCGGCAGCGGGTTGCTGCTCGGCGGCTTGGGGATCGCCATCAAGCAGCCGCTGCTCGTGTTTCTGGGCATGGGCGTCGTGGGGGGCATCGGGTGTGGGCTCGGGTATATCGCCCCCGTCAGCACGCTCGTGAAGTGGTTTCCTGACCGACGCGGCATGGCCACGGGCATGGCCATCATGGGGTTTGGCGGTGGTGCCTTCATCGCGGGCTATCTCAACGCGGCGTTGATAGCGCGCGTGGGGATTGCCACCACCGTGATGGTGCTCGGCGCGGCATACCTCGTGGTCATGCTCATTGGTTCACTCCTGCTGCAGGCCCCGCCACCGGGCTGGGTTCCGGCGGGATGGACACCGACCGCGCCGTCCAACAACAAGCGCGCGGCGATGATTGCCACCGATAGTGTGTCGCGCAACGACGCCGTCGGTACGCGGCAGTTCGTGCTCCTCTGGGTCATCCTGTTCATCAACGTCACCGCCGGTATCGGTATTCTGGCGCAGGCTTCTCCCATGATGCAGGACCTCTTCAACAAGACGCCGCTCGAGGCGGCTGCCGTGGTGTCGCTCATCAGCATTTTCAATGCCGGCGGACGATTTCTGTGGGCGTCGGCCTCCGACTACCTCGGCCGGCGCACGACATACACCATATTCTTTGCCGCGCAGCTGGCGCTCTTTCTCGCAATTCCTGGACTCGCGGCTTCAGGACAGTGGTTGCTGTTCGAGCTCAGCCTCTTTGTGATTTTCACCATGTACGGCGGCGGGTTTGCAACGATTCCCGCATTCCTGGCGGATATCTTCGGCCCCAAGAACGTTGGCGCCATTCATGGGGCCGTGCTCACGGCGTGGAGCGCTGCCGCCATTGCCGGTCCGCTCATCATCACCGAGCTCTCCAACCGCGCCAAGGCGGCGTTGCCCGCGGGTGGCAATCCGGTGCACGTATACGACACGCCGCTCCAACTGCTGGCGGCGCTGCTCGCCGTAGGGTTCGTGTTGACGTTGCTCGTGCGCCCACTGGGTCAGCGCTCGCTTGAAGATCGTGGCGCGGACCCTGAGGGTCGGCGCTGACCAGCCGACCGGTTTCTTTCAGGGCGTCGGTGCGGCGACGACGACGACTGGACTTGCTCTGAGTCCGTTCGGACGGTCAGTCCACCGCCCATCCCCACTGCATGCGCCGCTGCACGAGCTTGACCACCTCCACGATGAGCACCGGGGTAAGCGCGCCCGCCGAAATGAGGCCCCAGTCCGCCGCACCCAGTGGAACCGTATTGAGCACGTCCCGCAACAGCGGTACGCTCAACGCCAACAGCTGCAGGACAACGCACAGCACCGTCGATCCCCAGAGCCAGCCATTGGCCCAGAAATGCGCCGACACCAGAGAGCGGCTTCGGGAACGGACGTTGAAGACGTGGGCGGTTTGTGCGAGCGCCAGCGTCATGAACGAGATGGTGACCGCCCGCTGCAGCCCGATCCCCTCCGCGCCGTACCACTGGAGGGCAATGGCGAAGCTGGCCAGCGTGCACGCCGCCAGCACAACCCCCTGCCACACGATCAGCCCCGAGAACCGAAGCGACAGCAAGGGGGTGTGCGGATCGCGCGGCGGACGCTGCATGACCCCGGCCGCCGATGGCTCGAGCGCCAGTGCCAGCGCGGGAAACACATCAGTGACCAGGTTGAGCCAGAGGATCTGCAACACGCCCAACGGCAGCGGCCACCCGATCATGATGGCCACGAACACGGTCAGGATCTCCGCCAGATTGCACGAAAACAGGTAGTGGATGAATCGCCGGATCCCCTGCACCACAATGCGTCCCTGCTCCACGGCCGCCACAATCGTGGAGAAATTGTCATCGGCCAGCACCATGTCAGCGGCGTCCTTGGCAACCTCAGTCCCGCGAATCCCCATGGCAACGCCAATGTCGGCCTTGCGGAGGGCCGGTGCATCGTTCACCCCGTCACCGGTCATGGCAACAATGTGCCCCAGCTCCTGAAGGGCTTCGACAATGCGCAGCTTGTCCTCCGGTGACACGCGCGCGAACACTGCCGTATCCCGCACCAGGGCCAGCCAATCGGCATCCGGGAGATTGTGCAGTTCGCGCCCGTGCACCGTGCGCAACGCCTGCCCCTGCAGGTCGCGGTCGAGTCCAAGCTGTCGCGCAATCTCGGTGGCCGTGCTGGCCTGGTCGCCGGTGATCATGACGGTTCGAATGCCGGCGGTGCGACACAGCGCGAGGGTCTGCTGCGTGCCTTCCCGCAGCGGGTCACGCATGCCCACGAGCCCCACGAAGGTCAGCCCGGTGGTGAGGTCGTCCGGACGGTACGACTCCGGCAACTCGCGCCAGGCGAGCGCGAGCACGCGGAGAGCCGCGGCCCCGAGCTCCGCATTCGCTTCCACCTGTGCGTCTCGCGACTTTTCTGTGAGCGGGATGGTCGCATCGGCGTGTGCCTCGTGGGTGCACGCCGCCAGCACCTCGGCTGGTGCGCCCTTCATGCAGGCGATCAGGGTGCCCTCCGGCGTGCGGTGCACAGTCACCATGCATCGCGTCTCACTGCTGAAGGGCAGTTCGTCGACTCGGGGATAGTCCTGATCCAGTGACGCGAGTGACATGCCGGCTTTCTCCGCCGCCACGAGCAGCGCCGCCTCGGTCGGGTCGCCAAGGAACTGTGTCGTGGTGTCTTCCCGGTCGATCTCCGCGTCGTTGCACAGCGCGCCTATGCGAACCGCCAGCGCGAGCGCCGGCGGGAGCGGCTCGGCGAGTTCCGTTCCGCCGACATCGGTGCCATCCACATGGTAGGTGGTGACCGTCATCTCATTGCGCGTCAGCGTGCCGGTCTTGTCGGTGCAGATGACCGTCGTTGAACCGAGCGCCTCAACCACGGGAAGCCGACGCACGAGTGCGTGTCGCCTGGCCATGCGCTGCACGCCGAGCGCCAGTGTCATCGTGGTGACCGCCAGTAAGCCCTCAGGCACGGCGGCGATGGCCAGTGAGATGCCCACCTCCAGCATATAGAGCCACGCATGCCCACGCAGCCAGCCAATGCAGACGATGATCAGGCAGAGCCCAAGCACCACGAGCATGAGCGTACGACTGAGCTCGGCGAGCTGCACCTCGAGTGGCGTGTTCGTCTCCTCCACCGTGTGCAGCATTGAGCCGATGCGGCCCATCTCGGTTCGCTGGCCGGTCTCGGTCACGAGGAGGATGGCCCGCCCGTCACGCACCGACGTCCCGCGGTACAGCATGTTGTACCGATCGCCGAGCGGCGCCTGCACTTCCACTGTGGCCTCGGCCTCCTTGCTGACCGGCAGCGACTCACCGGTCAGTGCCGCCTCATCCACGCGCAGCTCCGCCTGTTCTACCAGGCGACCATCGGCCGGTACCCGGTCCCCGGCAGCGAGCAACACCACGTCGCCCGGCACCAGCGTCGAGGCGGGTACGGTGTGCTCATCGCCATCGCGCCGAACCCGCGCCTGAGGAATTTCCTCGTCTCGGAGCGCGTCAAGCGCCCCGGCGGCGCGCCATTCAGTGGCGAACCCGATGGCTGCATTGAGCACGAGCACCAGAAGGATCGCGGCGGCCTCGAGTGTATCACCGAGCAGCAGGGCGATACTCGCAGCCGCGGCCAGCAGCCCAACGAGCAGACTCGCGAACTGATGCACGAGACTCGAGAGCGCCGAGCGTTGCGCCGCTTCGGCGAGTGTGTTGGGCCCGTATTCCGACAATCGCTCGTCCGCGACGGCCGCAGCGAGACCGCGATCGGGATCTGACTGCACGCGCTCGACCACCTGCGCCAGAGTCGTGGCATGCCAGTCCGGATGCGTGCCATTGTCCCGCGTGCTGGCGGTCGCGGACGGTGAAGAGTGTGCCATCCTGTAATGTGTACGCCCGAGGGCTCGCAGCGCGCTACTGCGCGAACGCCTCCCGCAGTACCGCATCCAGATTCTCCAGCACCACCAGGCGCGTCCTTTGCGCCGTCTCGCTGCGTTGGGTGGCCGTGTCGCCGATTGCTGCGCGTGAACTGCGGTCACTCTCCGCGCTTGACGCGCGGTACTTCGTGTCGAGCACCTCTTGGTGTGACGACGGCTGAATCAAGATCAACCCGCTATCGCAGTGCGCGCGCACTCGGCGCAGGCTTCACCAGCCGCGCCCGAAAATCCAGTGAGTCATTCGCGCCACGCACTTCGAGTCCCCGCGCACCGTCGATTTCCATGAACGTGAGCATGAACTCGGGACGCAGCACCTCGTAGATCTCGTCATTCGCATACACCTCGGCCGACATGAACAGGCCCGCGGTGAAAATGTCCGGCGCCACGCGCATGAGCGCGAAGGTCTGCATGTACGGGTCTTCTGGCTCAAACCGTGCCTTGAGACCCCCTCGCGCATACGTCACGACGAGCATCGGCTTTACGGGGAGATCTTGCCGCGGCGTCTCGATTGCGTACCGACCGACGTATT
>JBBSPE010000094.1:0-17809 GCA_038259155.1 Gemmatimonadales bacterium | reverse complement strand
GTCGTCGCCGACATCAAGGCCAACGCACGCCCGGTCGACAGCCGCGAGCAGATCGCCGCAGTCGCGTCGATCAGCGCCGCGGATCCGGAAGTCGGCGAGATCATCGCCGAGGTGATGGACAAAGTCGGCAAGGACGGCGTCATCACCGTCGAAGAGGCCAAGGGCCTTGAGACCACGCTCGACACCGTTGAGGGCATGCAGTTCGATCGCGGCTACCTCTCGCCGTACTTCGTGACCGATCCGGAGAAGATGGAAGCCGTTCTCGAAGACGTCTTCATCCTCATCCACGACAAGAAGATCGGCGCCATGAAGGACCTGCTCCCGACGCTCGAAAAGGTCGCGCAGGCCGGCAAGCCGCTCCTCATCATCGCCGAAGATGTCGAGGGCGAGGCCCTCGCCACGCTCGTCGTCAACAAGCTCCGCGGCACGCTGCGCGTGTGCGCCGTGAAGGCGCCGGGCTTTGGTGATCGTCGCAAGGCCATGCTGCAGGATATCGCCGTTCTCACCAAGGGCCAGGTGATCTCCGAAGAAGTCGGCTTCAAGCTCGAGAACGCCGTCATCTCCGACCTGGGCCACGCTGCCCGCGTCGTGATCGACAAGGACAACACCACGATCATCGACGGCTCGGGTGAGCGCGAGACGATCGACGGTCGTATCAAGGAAATCCGTGCCGCGGTGGACAAGAGCACGTCCGACTACGACAAGGAAAAGCTGCAGGAGCGTCTCGCGAAGCTCTCGGGTGGCGTTGCCGTGATCCAGGTGGGCGCGGCGACGGAAGCCGAGATGAAGGAGAAGAAGGCGCGCGTGGAAGACGCGCTGCACGCCACGCGTGCGGCCGTCGAAGAGGGCATCGTCCCGGGCGGCGGTGTCGCGCTCATTCGTGCCCAGATCGCGCTCAAGCCGCTCAACCTCACCGATCGCGACGAGCAGATCGGCGTGGAGATCATCAAGCGCGCCATTGAAGAGCCGCTTCGCATGATCGTCGCCAACGCCGGTGGAGAAGGCTCCATCGTCGTCGAGAAGGTGCGCCAGGCCAAGGAGCAGAACTTTGGCTACAACGCCCTCACCGATACGTACGAAGACCTCGTGCAGGCCGGCGTCATCGACCCGACCAAGGTCACGCGTACGGCGCTCCAGAACGCGGCGTCCATCGCGGCACTGCTGCTCACCACGGAAGCGCTGATCGTGGAGAAGAAGGATGATCGTCCGGCCGCTCCGGCCGGCGGTGGCGGCGGCGGCATGGGCGGCATGTACTAAGGCTGTGTACTGAGCTCGTTCAAGCTGTTGCAGCAAACACAATGGGCGCCCCGAACGGGGCGCCCATTGTCATTCCGGTCCTTCAGCACCTGCACGGCGTCAGTTCGTCGCGACCGCGCGCTCATGGTAGATCTCCGAGATGAAGCTCTCCACCGGACGCTGCTGCGCGGCGGCGAGTGTCCCCGCATCACACACCCCGCTTACGAGCGGGCGCAGCAGGCCGTCGTGCACGTCGTATACGAGCGCATGGATGATGGGCCGATTCCCCCGCGCCCATGCGCGCTGGATGATCGGCGTGCGCGCCAGCTGGAACACCTGCTTGGCTGCATTCAGTTCCACCAGCCGATCTTCCCGCGCCTGCTCATCGGGCAGCGCGGCGAGCTCCTCGGCGTGCCGTTCGGCCAGCTCCCGCACCACGTGCAACCAGTGGTCAATGATGCCGTGGCCCATCGTGCGCCGCGCCGCCTTGATACCGCCGCACCCGTAGTGACCCACGATGGCAATGTGCTTCACATCGAGCACCTCGACGGCGTACTCAACGACCGAGAGTGTGTTGAAGTCGGCAGGGTGCACCTGATTGGCGATGTTGCGGTGCAGGAGAACCTCGCCGGGCGCAGTACCGGTAAGGGCCTGACTGGGAATTCGCGCGTCGTGTCCGCCGATGAACAGGAAGTGCGGTTCCTGCCGGGCGGACCGGTCGTCGAAATAGCCGGGATCCGCGACACGTACGGCATCGGCCCACGCTCGGTTTTTCTCGAAGAGCTCCAGAAACTGATGCATGGTTAGTGACCCGCTGAAGTGGCGGCCGTGATCGCGGGAATACCGACAAGCCGGTAGTCGATCTGGCGCAGGGATGCCGTGCTCTCGAAATCGTGCAGGATCTCGAGCACGTCGTGGTCAAAGCGCTTCGTGTTGCGCCCGTCGATCTCGACGCGCGAACCTTCCGGCAGCGCGTCCAGCGTACGCTCGATGTTGGCCTTGCTCAGGAACGTGGCCTGATCGGGCAACTGGTATCGCTGCAGCACCGCCTCGGGCGGGCTCACCAAGGTGAGTGCCGGCTGCCGCAGATACTCGGACAGGATGAAGAACAAACCGATCAGCATCCCCACCGCGATGCCGATGAGCAGGTCGGTGAGCACGATGGCCACCACCGTCACGGCAAACGGGATGAACTGCTGCAGCCCGAGCTTCCATGTGCCCAGCCAGAGCGCCGGCGCGGCCAGCTTGTACCCGGTGTACAGGAGAATGGCGGCGAGGGCCGCGAGCGGGATGTAGTTGAGCAGCGCGGGAATGGTGAGCACGGCGGCCAGCAGCAGGACGCCGTGCGTGATTCCCGACCAGCGGGTACGGCCCCCGGCGGTGATGTTGGCCGAAGACCGCACGATGACGCCGGTCACTGGCAGCCCGCCAAGCAGTCCCGAGAGGGTGTTGCCGATACCCTGTGCCAACAGTTCCCGATTGGTGTCCGACTCGCGCTTGTACGGATCAAGCTTGTCCGTCGCCTCGAGGCTCAGCAGTGACTCAAGGCTCGCTACGATCGCAATCGTCACGCCCAGACGCCACGTTTCGGGATTCGACAGCGCCGAGAAGTCCGGAAAGATGAAGAAGGTCAGCAGGTCGCGCGCGGTCTCCGGCACGGGGAGTTGCACAAGGTGTGAGGCGCGCACGGCCATCTCTGGCCACATCGCGCGAAAGGCAAGGTTGAGCCCCACACCCACCAGCACCACCACCAGCGGGCCCGGCAGCAGTTTGAGTCGCTTGAGCGAGGGCATGGTGGCCCACATGACCAGAACGACGAGCGAGACGAGACAGATGATCGCCGCACCAGGCTGGATATGCGTGAAGGCCTCCTGGATGGCCGAGAAGCTGTTGGAGCCATCGAGCTGCAGGAATGATTCGTCACCCTCAAAGTCGGCATCATAGCCCACGGCATGCGGCAACTGCTTGAGAATCAGGATCACGCCGATGCCCGCCAGCATGCCCCGGATAACCGCGGACGGAAAGTAGTAGCCGATGACGCCGGCACGGAGCACACTGAGGACGATCTGCAATACGCCGCCAATCACCACCGCCGCCAGGAACGCGGAAAAGCTGCCGAGGGACGCGATGCCCGCCAGCACAATGGCGGTGAGACCAGCAGCCGGTCCGCTCACCATCAACTGCGAGCTGGAGATGAGACCCACGACCACGCCACCGATCACGCCGGACAGCAATCCGGACGACAGCGGTGCGCCCGAGGCCAACGCGATGCCCAAGCACAGCGGAAGCGCCACCAGCACCACCACGATGGACGCCGGCAGGTCGTGCCGCCAACTGTCGGCGAGCGACGGCAACGCGCGGTCAGCGCGAGCCGCGGCGTTGGGCGCGCGGGTGGAGGGGGGAGGGCTCGATCCTGGACGGCTCCGACGCGGCGGGACCTTCACGTCGCTCGGTTGCGGCATGCAGTCTACTCCAAAAAAATGAGGGATTCCATCCGGACGATCCAACCGTTCCGGAGTGGTGGGTGTTTCGCTCGGTGCTAGAGCGAAAGCTCGAACTGCCGTGGCACAACCGTTCGCGCTCTGAAACGCTCACCCACGCCGATCGGACCGACGGGTACCCGCTGCGAGGCGGCGACGAGGCCCGCCCGAGTGGCGCCGGATTGCGTTCCACGGGTGCGCAGAGCGGAAGTTACTGAATCTACGGCAGTCGCGGGCGTATTGTTGGTCTCGCTGAGGTGCGCAAGCACCACGCCACAGAGGCCCGGATGCGCACAATCGGCCACGAGCGCCGCCGTCGCACGATTGTCCAAATGGCCGCGCTCTCCACGGATCCGCTGCTTGAGCGGCCAGGGGTACGGCCCCGCGAGCAGCAGGTCGAGATCGTGATTGGCCTCCACCACGAGCAGGTCGAGCCGCTCGAAGAAGGCTGGGAGGCCGGAGGGCACGTGTCCAAGATCGAGCGCGATGCCGATCCGCGCGCCGCTTGGCTGGTGCTCGAACCGAATGGCCGCGCAGTCCGCCGCGTCGTGCGGAACGCTCATTGAGTCCCCGCGTAGTTCACCGATGGACCACGACGCGCCGTGCGCAATCGGCCGGACGGGTAGCAGAGGAGAGGGAAGGGAGGCCAGCGTTCCGATCGTGGCGTACATCGGCCAGCCCCACCGGGCACACGCGGGTAACGCGCCCTGCGCGTGATCCACGTGCTCATGCGTGAGCACGACGGCCGCAATCGACTCCGGCGCGCACTCGATCGCCGCCAGACGTTTAGCCAGCGATCGCGGGCCGAAACCCACATCCACCAGCACACGGGTGTCGCCGGCTTCCACGAGAATCGCGTTGCCGCGGCTGCCGGAACCGAGCACAGTGACGCACAGCGCGCCGGGAGTGGTCACAGCTGGCTCACGGGCACGCCCACGCCGTCAGTCGGTGATCCACCGGCGTCCGTGTGCCGAGGCGAGATGACGGCGCATACCCTCGTCGAGCGAGACCGCGCGCCGCGACATGACACGCTCGGCCGTCTCGAGAAACTTCTCCTGGTCGTACACGCCGTACGGAGCGCCGCTGCCCCAGGCAAACGGAGCCACCACCTTGGGAGGCATCCGGTCCACGACGTTCGCGCCCGCGCCCAGCACGCACCCCGTGGTAAGGCGCAGGCCAATTCCCGTTTTCACGTGATCACCAAACAGCGTGCCCAAAAACTGAAGTCCGGTGTCCCGCACGCCCTCTGGCGTCCAGAGCGCAATGGGGCCGTAGGTATTCTTCAAATTGCTGGTGGTGGTACCCGCGCCCAGATTCACCCACCGCCCCAACACGGAATGACCCACGAAGCCGTCGTGGCCCTTGTTTGCGTGCCCGACCAACACGGTGGCACTCATCTCGCCGTTCACCTTGCAACTGTCGCCGATCGCGCTGCCGCTCACCTTGCCACCGCTCACGGTGCTGTGCGGACCGATGAAGCACGGGCCCACCACGCGGGAGAACGCCTGCACGCGTGCGCCGTCGCTCACCAATATGGGCCCGGCACTCGCGTCAAAGACCACCAGCGGCTCAACTTCTGCGCGCTGCGCCACCGTCACGGCGTGCGTACCAAGCACGAACTCACCCGCAAGCAAGCGCGCGTTGGCGCCGAGTGCCGCGGCGAGGATCGGCAGGTCAGCGAGCAGCAGCGGTTGCAGATGCCGGATGACGTCCCACACATTGTCGCACCAGGCGCCCTCAACCACGACGCCCTTTGTGCGACCGTGGTGCGCGCGAGCCACCGTCTCCAGCGTGAGGCTGCCGTCCGCGAAGTCGGCAGCCGACATGTCCGTGCGAAGGCGGACGGCGGCCACGCGGCCGTCGCAGCGGTACACCACCGCGTCGCTGGCCACGGCATTGAGCGAGACGGCACAGCGGCTGTTCACGATGAGAGCGCCGGCCCTGATCCGACCACGGGCGTCTCCTGGGGACCCGGGTTCGCGGAAGTTCCGCATGTGCGGGCCCGCGAGGAATGCACGTGCGCGGTGTGCGGTCGCCCAGACCCAGCGTTCACGCACGAGCGCTGCGCCCACGCGCATTTCGCTCCACGGTCGCGAGAGGGAAAAGGGCTCGAAGGCCCGGGCCCGCGCGTCGTCGTAGCACATGAGATACGGCGTCGGCTTCGCGGCCATGTCAGAGCTCGCGGAGGTCGGGCGGCAGGGCCGTCAGCAGTCCTTTGAGATCAGCGGCCTGCTCGCGCGTGGTGACGAGCACCACGCCATCCCGTACCACCACGACGAGATTGTCCACGCCGTACATCACCACCGGGGCACCCTCGGTGTGCACCACGTTTCCGTGGGACTGCTGCAGATGCACCCGTCCGATCGCGGCATTTCCATTCGCATCATGCGTGCGCACGCGATGGAGCGCGGCCCAGGTGCCGACATCGTCCCATCCGAAACTGCCCGGTACCACGAGCACGCGCTCACTCCGTTCCAGCACCCCGACGTCGATCGCCACCGCATCCACCGCCGCGAAGAACGCGTCCCGGTCATCGGGATGTGCGGCGAGCGCCGGCGCCACCTCCGGCGTCAACGCGCGGATCTCGTCGAGCAGGTCACCCACGCGCCAGGCGAAGATGCCCGAGTTCCAGTAATAGCCGGACTGTACGAAGTCGGCCGCGCGCTGTCGGTCGGGCTTCTCCACGAAGCGCGCCACCCGTTGTATGCGATCGCCAAGCGCTTCTCCGGGCTGGATGTACCCGAAGCCGGGATCGGGGCGCGTCGGGACGATGCCCACGGTCACGAGCGCGCGCCGTTGCTCGGCCACCGCGGCGGCAAACGCCAGTGTGGACTGGAACGCCGGGACATCGCCAATGGACCAGTCGGCGTGCACGCAGAGCATGACCGCGTCATCGCCGTCGGCGCGGGCGATGACGTGCGCTGCCCAGGCAAGGGCTGCACACGTGCCGGCCGGTCGAGGCTCCGCGATGACCTGTGTCGCTGGCACTTCCGGCGCCATCGCGCGGACAGCGTCCGCCAGCGAGGCGTTCGTGAGGACGAGCGTGTGGGCAGCATCTGCCAATGGCCCCACGCGTGCGAGCGTATCGCGCAGCATGGGAGCGGCGGTGACGAGCGGCAGGAGCTGCTTGGGACGTGACGGCGTGGACAGCGGCCAGAAGCGCGAGCCCACACCGCCGGCCAATACGACGCACCACCGACTCATATGGTGCCCTCGCCCCGGTCCTCAGGATCGACGGCGCCGGTGAGGGCGAGTGCGCGGCTGTACAGGCGACGGGGACTGAACGGTTTGGTCATGAATTCGGCAACACCCAGCGCGTCGGCCTCGCGGTATTGTGCGTCCTGGCCGGCAGCGGTGAGAATGAGACAGGGGAGGGTGGTCCAGCGGTGGTCCTGGCGGACGACCCTGAGGACATCGAGGCCACTCATGCCGGGTAGCATGAGATCGAGAATCAGGAGCTGCGTGTCCGGGCGGGCCTCGAGGGCTTCCAGTGCGGCCGGACCAGACTCGGCAAGCTTCACGTCGAACGGACCCTGCTCCAGGCGCGTTTTGATGATGCGGCCGATGTGTGGCTCATCATCCACCACGAGCACGGGCGTCTCAAGCGACATCGAGTAAGTGGTCGGCAATCAGATGAGCGCCGCGATCTGCGGTCGATGCCGCCGCAGGTCGAAGAGCAACTGCGCCAGATTCGCTTCTCGGCGCACGAGCACCAGCAGGAACGCGTCGGCCGAGACAGCAGACACCACGGCGAGGCCGTGCTCGTACTCCAGCACCGAGAGCCCGAACGCGCCGCGGCCAAGGGCTTGGGCGAGCTCGGTGGCGGCGCCCACCAGGGGCGGCACATGAGCAGCGAGTCCGTCGGCGTCAAGCCCCGCCGTCACGGCGCCGTCGATGAGCAACCCGTCGCGACCAAGGACGACGACGGCGTCGACCCCTTCTCGTCGGCGTAGTGAACTGACCAGGTCTCGAATGGTTGGCATGCGGTCGAACTCCTGAGGATCTCAGTAAGGATGGGTTCCGACCCGCGACGGCACCGAGTCCCGTATCGGGTGGAAACTATGGTGCCGTAGGCGGGTCAAGCTAGCCGTCGTGCGGGATGGGCGTTGCTGGCCCCGGCGCGCACTGCGCGCTGCTGCCGTTCGATTGGTTGCCCAGACGCAAGTTACGGGGTATGCTACCGGGTCGTGCGATGCGCGCTCCGCGGAGCGCGGTTCGCCGTGACGTCCACCTGTCGCCTCTCCTGTCCTCCCAGCTGATGAAAGCGTTTCGTGCCCGGACCGTGATCGATCATCGCACCACTGTTCGGGACCTCGCCGTTTGGCGCGTACCCGTGCTGCTGTTGGCGCTTTTGGGATTGGTCGCCTGCGGAGGTGACGACCCGTTTCGCGGCTCGGCAACGGTTCCCAACGAGGTCTCCGAAATCTCGATGGCCGCATTCTCCACGGGGACAGTAGCGCCGTCCGCGCTCGATCTGGTCTCGCTGCGCGTGGTGCGGCCCGAGCTGCAGAGCACGGGGACGGTGAACTTCCAACTTGCGTTGGACGTCAACGCTTCGGGTACGGTGTCGCTCCTGCCGGTGTTGGCGCTGCTCTCACCGCCCAACGGTGGCACATCGGTGGGCCTGCAGCGTACGGCCGTCGCGTTCGACGACATCACGCGCGCGCCCGTTGATGGCTTCACCGCCGACTCCGTCCTCACCACGCAGCGCGGCGAGGCGGTGTTCTTCCTCGTCCAGGCGGGTGTCTGCACGTTCGGCGAGCCATTCTACGGCAAGCTTGTCGTGGAGGGCGTGAACACGGAGACTCGACGTTTGATCGTCCGCATCCTCATCAATCGCAACTGCGGCTTTCGGGACCTGACCATCGGTCTGCCGCGCAACTGAGTCCCACGCATGCACGATATCCGTCTCCTCCGCGATCAGATGGCCCATCTCCGCGAGGGGATGCGCCGTCGGGGCAAGCTCGACGAGCTGGCACCGGTGCTTGCGCGCGCGGAATCACTCGAGAAGGAGCGTCGCGAAGCCATTCAGGCGGCTGAAGATGCGCAGGCACAGCGCAACCGCGTGTCCGCCGAGGTCGGCAAGTTGCGGCGGGCGGGTGAGAACGCGGATGCGATGATGGCCGAGGGCAAGGCCATCGCCGAATCGCTCACGGCGTTGGAGGCCCGACGCGCCGCCGTGGACGCGGAGCTGCATCAGATCCTGCTTGAGCTGCCGAATATTCCGCTCCCCGAGGTGCCGGAGGGTGGCGAGGACGCGAATGTCGTGGTCCGCAGCTGGGGCGATCCGCGCGCAGTGGACGCCGGCATTGCGCCGCATTGGGAGATTGGCGAGCGCCTCGGGGTGCTCGATCTCGCGCGCGGTGCGAAGATCTCAGGCAGCGGCTTTATCGTCTATCGCGGGCTGGGGGCACGTTTGGTGCGCGCCATGATGAACTTCATGCTCGACGCACACGCCGACGAGCACGGCTACGAAGAACTCTGGGTGCCGCTGGTGGTGAATCGTGCGTCACTCACCGGGACCGGGCAGCTGCCCAAGTTCGAGGAGGACATGTACGCCGTCACCGACGACGATCTGTTCCTCATTCCCACAGCGGAAGTGCCCATCACGAACCTCTATCGCGACGAGATTCTTGAAGCCAGTGAACTGCCGCGCGCCTTTACCGGTTACAGCGCCTGCTTCCGTCGCGAGGCCGGTTCCGCGGGCAAGGACACGCGCGGTCTGTTGCGGGTGCATGAGTTCGACAAGGTCGAGCTCGTGCGCTACACCACCCCGGAGACGTCACGAGCGGAACTCGAGCTGCTCACCGGCCACGCGGAAGCGATGCTCCAGAAACTGGAGCTCCCGTATCGCGTGTTGTTGCTCGCGGCCGGAGACACGGGTTTCGCGAGCGCGATGACGTACGATCTGGAAGTGTTCTCGCCGGGTGTGGGCAAGTGGCTCGAAGTGTCGTCGTGCTCGGTGTTCACCGACTTTCAGGCGCGTCGGGCCAATATCCGTTTCCGGCCGGCGCCCGGTGAGAAGCCGCAGTTCGTGCACACGCTGAACGGGTCAGCGCTGGCGTTCTCGCGCATCATCGCGGCGCTGCTCGAGCACCACCAGCAGCCGGACGGTACGGTGCGCGTGCCCGCGGCGTTGCAATCGTACGTGGGGCGCGACACGCTGCGCTGACATGTCCCGTCGCGCGCCTCCATTTCTGCTCGTTGCCCTGGCCGTGATCGCCTTGCTCGGGTGGTACGTGGTCTACACTCAGCAGGCGGTCACGGAGCTCCGGCGGGCCGCTCAGCTGCAAGGGCGCATGTCGTCGCGGATCTTCAGCGCGCTCGCCGACACGTCGAGCACCGAGGGCACGCGTATCGAGGCGTTGATCGCCTTGGTCCAGCAGGTGCGCGAGTCCGGCGTCCCGCTCGTGCTCATCGATCCCACAGGTGTAGTGGCGGACACCGCCAACCTCCCGTTCGCCGGCACACCCACGGCGGCGCAGCTTGCGGACTACATCGCAGAACTCGATCGAACGACGGTGCCGATCGAATCGGCCGGAGCGGGCACGGTCTACGTGGGCGATAGCCGCCTGGTGCGTGGTCTCGCCACCATCCCCTTGTTGCAGGCTGGCGCGATCGGCCTCTTGCTGCTTATCGGGCTGTGGGGGCTCCGCGAGCGAGGACGAGCTGAGCGCGAGAAGGTGTGGGCCGGTATGGCACGCGAGTCGGCGCACCAACTCGGCACGCCGCTGTCTTCGCTTGCTGGTTGGTTGGAGGTGCTCGAGGATTCCGCGGCGTCCGATCCTGCAGTCACCGGTGCCGTACGCAGCATGGAGCAGGATCTCGCGCGGCTGGACCGCGTGGCGCACCGATTCGAGCGCATCGGCCGGCCGCCGCGCAAGGACCCCGTGGAACTCGGCGCGATGGTTGATCGCCTCGCCACGTACTTTGCGGCCCGCGTTCCGAAGCTGGCGCGCAAGGTAGTGGTGCGCGCGGAACGGCCGGATGAGCCGCTCACCATTGCGGGTGATCCTGTGCTCTTGGAGTGGGTGCTCGAGGTGCTCACCAAGAACGCGATTGACGCGCTCGGCGGACGGGGGGGTGAGGTGGTGCTCCGGGCCGAGGCGCTGGCTGAGGGCGGAGCGCGTCTTCGGGTGAGCGATGACGGGCCAGGCGTCCCGCGCGCCCAACGCAAGAAGATCTTCGACGCCGGCTACAGCACCAAGGAGCGCGGGTGGGGCATCGGGCTCGCCCTGGCGCGAAGGATCGTGCAGGAGAATCACGGGGGCGCGTTGGTACTGGTCGATTCGAGCCGGGGCGCGACGTTCGACGTTATCTTGAAGGCATGACATCGGTCTGGCACGGCTCGCTCTTCGATCAACCCGCATCAAAGCCCGCGGTTGACCTCACCCAGGCGCTCGACGGCCTCAATCCGGCGCAGCGGCAGGCGGTGAAACACAACGACGGCCCCATGCTCGTGCTCGCGGGCGCCGGATCCGGCAAAACGCGCGTGCTCACCACGCGCATCGTGCGCCTGATTGCGGAACGTGGTGTGCCCGCGTCTTCCATTTTGTCGGTGACGTTCACCAACAAGGCAGCCGGCGAAATGCGTGAGCGCATTGCCCGGCAACTTGGTGAGGAACCGCGCGGCATGTGGAGCGGCACCTTTCACAGTCTCGGTGCCCGGTTGCTGCGGCGCATTGCGCCGCTGGTGGGCCGCACCGCGTCGTACACGATCTACGACGAGGACGATTCCATCGGCTTGTGCAAGCGTGTCATGGAACGACGGCGCGTTGATCCCAAGGCGTTCGCACCAAAGGCCGTGCTCCACGCGATCTCGGACGCCAAGAATGCGCTCGTGTCCGCGACCGAATACGCAGCGCTCGCGCGGGATCCGTTCACGCAGGTGGTGGCCGGCGTGTACGCCGATCTCGACGATGCGCTGCAGCGTGCAAACGCGGTCTCGTTTGACGACCTGTTGGTGCTGCCGGTGCGCGCCATGGAAGAAAACGAGCCGCTGCGGCACGATCTTCAGCAGCGATTCCGCTACATCCTGGTGGACGAGTATCAGGATACGAATCGCGCACAGTACCGCTTCATTCAGCTCGTGGGCGCCGCACATCGCAACGTGCTCGTGGTGGGCGATGACGACCAGTCCATCTACGGATGGCGCGGCGCGGACATCCGCAACATCCTGGACTTCGAGCGGGACTTTCCCGGTGCTGCGGTGGTGCGACTCGAAGAGAACTATCGCTCCACGCCGCAAATCCTGGCGGTGGCCAACTCGGTCATCGAGGGCAACACGGCGCGTCGCGGCAAGACACTGCGCGCCACACGGCCGGCGGGCGAGGTCGTGATGCGCGTGGGCGCGCTCGACGAGCGCGACGAAGCGGATTTTGTCGCGGACACCATTGTGGATCGGACCACCCGCGGCGGGCTGGGGCGCCGAGAGTGCGCGATTCTGTACCGCACCAATGCGCAGAGCCGCGCGTTCGAAGACGCGTTCCGGCGGCGCAGCATGCCGTATCGGCTCGTAGGCGCGGTGCGATTCTACGATCGACGTGAAATTCGTGATCTGATGGCCTACCTCAAGCTCGTGGCCAACCCGGCCGACGACGAGGCGTTCCGACGGGCCGTGGCCACGCCGCGGCGCGGGTTGGGCGACGCCACCATCGCACAGTTGGCAGTGGCCGCACAGGAGCAGCGCATCCCCCTGCTTGAGGCGGCGTCCCATTCTGGCATTGTGGGCGGATTGCGGGCCGCTGCGCGAACGGCGCTGGGCGACTTTGTCGCGTTGATCGCACAGTTCCGCGCGCAGGCGGTCGAGGCGTCGGTGGACGAACTGCTGCGCGACCTGGTGGATGCGATCCGCTACGTGGACCACTTGCGTGCCGAAGGACCCGAAGGACTCGATCGCATCGAGAACGTGCGCGAGCTTATTGCCGGTGCTGCCGAAGTCGTCGCCGACGACGGCGGCGAGGTGGGACTGACGCCACTCGATCACTTCCTGCAGCAGGCCACCCTTGTGGCCGGCACCGACGCGCTCGATCCATCGGCCGACGCGGTGACCATGATGACCATGCACAACGCCAAGGGGCTTGAGTTCCCGCTGGTGTTCGTGACGGGTCTCGAAGACGGACTGTTCCCGCTGGCCCGGGCCGCCGAGGACCCCGCGCAGCTCGAGGAGGAACGGCGATTGTTCTACGTGGGGGTCACCCGCGCCGAGCGCACACTGTATCTGTCGCACGCTGAGCAGCGGCGACGGAACGGGGAGTTCATGGCCAGTATGCCCTCGCGATTCCTTCGAGAGATCACACCCGGCCTCGTCAAGCGCGCCGACACCAAACGCGTGTTGCTTGAAGGACGCGGTCGCTCGGGCTTTGGCGACGACGACAGCGGGGCGTTCGGCGATCGCACCGGCTCGGGCGGCTCGGGTGATGCAGCCCGTCGCCGCACCGCGCCGGGCCCGTACGGCAGCGCTGGCTTCGGTCGCAACGCCTTTGACGGCAAGAGCCGCCTCGATGCCGGACGTTCCAGCGGACGCCGTGTCGATCCGAGCACGTGGAGCGGGCGACAGGACGGTGAACACGCGCCGGAAGATGAGTCCCAGGACGCGCCATCACTGCGCGTTGGCGAACGTGTGCAGCACGCGAAGTTCGGCACGGGCACGATCGCCGAGTTCACCGGCAGTGGGCGCGACGCGAAGGTGCGCATTGATTTTGATGATGAGGAGATCGGTCGCAAGACACTCGTCATCGCACAGGCCAAACTCGAACGAGGATGGGAGTAACGTGTCCGTTTCCGAAAACGACGTGCGTCATGTCGCCACGCTGGCCCGACTGGGACTGGACGACGGGCGCGTGCAGGCGCTGGTGGGAGAGCTGAACGGGATTCTGGCGCACATGGATGTGCTGCAGCAGGTGGACATTGGCGGTGCGTCGCTCGACCCGGACGCGACGCACGGGTTGCGGATGCGCGATGATGTCCCGTCGCCGATTCCGCTCGCACGCGATCGTGAGGCGTTTGCCCCCAGCATGCGTGACGGCTTCTTCCTCGTGCCCCGGTTGGCCACACACGGGACGGCCGGCGCCGCCGACGACGAGGGCGAGGGATGACGGACGTACCGTATCAGGCGCTGCTGGCACGATCTGCGCGCGAGGTCGCGAGCGCGATCGCCACAGGTGACCTACCGCCGCACGCCGCCCTCGACGCCACGTTGGCTGCGGCCCAGCACGCCCAGGTCGGTCCGGAAGGACTCAACGCCGTGCTCTGGACCGACGCCGAAGGGCCGGCGGCAGACCTCGCCGCGCTGACGCTCCATCCGGACCTCCCGCTGGCCGGCATTCCCGTCGCGATCAAGGACAACATTGCGACGCATCGCATGCCCACCACGTGTGGCTCGCGGATCCTCGAGGGTTACGTGAGCCCGTTCGAGGCCACGGTCATCTCGCGCCTGCGCGGGGCGGGCGCCGTGCTGCCCATGAAGACCAACATGGACGAGTTCGCAATGGGCTCCTCCACCGAGAACAGTGCGTGGGGTATGACCAAACATCCGCTTGATCGCACGCGCGTGCCCGGCGGCTCCTCTGGCGGGTCAGCGGCCGTCGTGGCCGCGGGCGTCACGCGCATTGCGCTCGGCTCCGAGACCGGCGGCAGCGTGCGACAGCCGGCCGCGTTCTGCGGAATCGTCGGCGTGAAGCCCACGTACGGCCGCGTGTCGCGTCACGGGCTCGTGGCCTTCGCGTCGTCGCTCGATCAGGTCGGTGTATTCGGGCAATCCGTCGATGATGCGGCACTCGGCCTGCAGGTCATCGCCGGCGTCGATGCGCTCGACAGCACCACCGTCCACGTGCCCGTGGCCGACTACCGCGCCGGCGCGAATGACGACCGTGCACAGCCGCTGGCCGGTGTTGTGGTGGGACGTCCAACGGAGTACTTCCCCACATCGCTCGACCCGCGCATGCGTACCCTGCTGGACCGGGCCGCCGATCGGCTGCGCTCGCTTGGCGCTGAGGTGCGAGACGTGTCGTTGCCCCACACAGAGCTCGCGATTCCCGTGTACTACATCGTGGCGCCAGCGGAAGCATCCTCCAACCTCGCGCGGTATGACGGCGTGCGCTACGGACTGCGCGTTGAGGGCAACGACGGACTGCGCGGGATGTACGAGGCGACCCGTTCCCAGGGATTCGGTCCCGAAGTCACGCGTCGCATCCTGCTGGGGACGTACGTGCTGTCGGCCGGCTACTACGACGCCTACTACAAACGCGCCATGGCGGTGCGGCGTCTCATCACCGACGACTTCACGCGCGTGTTCGCGTCGGGCGTGCACGTGTTGCTCACACCCACCACGCCCACCACGGCCTTCGTGGCCGGGTCACGGTCCGATCCCTACGAGATGTACATGAGTGACATTTTCACGGCCACGGCCAATCTTGCCGGTGTGCCGGCCATGTCGCAGCCCATCGGCCGGATCGACGGACTCCCGGTGGGCGGGCAGCTACTGGCGTCCCATTTTGATGAAGCGACCATGCTGCGTGTAGCCTACGCGCTGGAACGGGCGTTGGGTGCGGAGGCGCACACATGAGCGCCGCCTCTGTGACCGATGCCTATGAAATGGTGATCGGCCTCGAGGTGCACTGTCAGCTCAAGACGCGCACCAAGCTCTTCTCGGCCGCGAGCGCATCGTTTGGCGATGCGCCCAACGCCAACACCGACGCGGTCTGTCTGGGCCTGCCGGGCGCGTTGCCGGTGCTCAATCGCACCGCCATCACGCTCGCAACGCGCGCCGCCCTTGGTCTGGGATGCACGGTGCATCCGGTGTCGGTGTTCGCACGCAAGCACTATTTCTATCCCGACCTGCCCAAAGGGTACCAGATCTCGCAGTTCGATCGGCCGCTCGCCACCGGCGGCGCGGTGGTCATTGGCACGCTCGACGACGGTTCACCGAAGGCCATCGGCATTACGCGCGTGCATGTGGAAGAGGACGCGGGCAAGTCGATTCACGACCGATTCGCGAACGCGTCGGCCATCGATCTGAACCGGGCCGGCACGCCACTCATTGAAATCGTGAGTGAGCCGGACCTGCGTTCGTCGGCCGACGCCGGCGCCTACCTGCGCGAACTGAAACTGGTACTCGAGTACACCGACGTGAGCGACGCGAACATGGAAGAAGGCTCGTTGCGCGTGGACGTGAACATATCGGCGCGGCTCAAGGGGGTTGAGACGCTGGGGACGCGCACGGAGATCAAAAATCTGAACTCGTTCTCCGGCGTTGAACGTTCCATCGAGCTGGAGTTCGCGCGGCAGTGTGGTGTGCTGGCGGCCGGTGGTGCCGTGGAACAGCGCACGATGCTCTGGGATGGCGCGCGCGGAGAGGTGCGTCCGGCGCGCAGCAAGGAAGGGAGCCACGACTATCGCTATTTCCCCGAACCCGACCTGCCGCCACTCGTGCTCGCCCCCGAATGGATCGCCGAGCAGCGTGACGGCCTCGCGGAGCTACCCGCGGCCAAGCGTGCGCGCTTTGCGAGCGTGTACGGCCTCGGCGCGGCGGATGTCGAGCAGCTCACGGTGTCGGTGGAGCTCGCCGACCGCTTTGAAGCGGTAGCCGCCGCAGCTGGTGACGCGAAGCGCGCGGCCAATTGGATGCTGGGCACGGTGCTCGCCGCCGTAAAGACGCGCGGAGAGGACGTGGCGTCGCATCCGGTGTCGCCGGCACGCCTTGGTGCGCTCATTCGCCTCGAAGCCGAGGGCGCGGTGTCGAACACCGCTGCAAAGCAGATCTTTGCGATGCTGGAGGTTGAAGACGCTGATCCGCGCGACGTCGCCGAGCGGGAGGGACTACTGCTCGTGAGCGATGATGCGGCGCTCGTGGGCTGGATCGACGAGGTGTTCGTTCAAATGCCTGCCGAAGCCGAGCGGTTTCTCGGCGGCGAGCGGCGTCTGCAGGGAGTGCTGGTTGGAGCGGTGATGCGGCAATCGAAGGGCAGTGCGGACCCCAAGAAGGTGAACCAGCTGCTGGCGGCTCGTCTCGGCTAGCAGCCAGAACTAGTCGCGCGGCCATGGCATGAGGGGCCCTGCCATGCGCGCGGCGAAGTCGAGCGTGGTCACTGGCATGCCGAAAGTGCGGTCCGCCTCCAGTGCGGCTCGCACCTCACCGCCCTGTCGGCGTGCGAGCCGCCGGAGTTTCTTCGCACTGCGCAGCGGCTCGTCACCGCTCGGATCAAATCCGTATGGCTCGCTGTCGTCCCATCGGGCGAGCAGGTCCATCACGTAGTCGAACGACCGTGTGAGATAGCGACTCACCTCCGCATCGGTGAGATCCCAGCGGCTGTTCTCCGAAATCAGCTTGAAGATGCGCTGCCACGAATCGGAGTCGGTGACCTGGACCATGCCACGAAAGATCTTGCGGTTCGTGGGTGTGCCGAAGATCGTGGGCGCGAGGATGCGGTCCAACAGCTGATCAGCGCGACTGTGGTCGAGCAGCAGCAACTCGCGTGCACGGCGCGGCCACTCATCCCCCAGATGCACGTCCACCCGACTTTCCCAGTAGCTGTGGCCGAGCGCCGCGGTACTGGACGTGACGGCCAGCTGTCGGGGCACGTAGAAGTTGTGCGCCACCACGTCGGCGGCGAGGTGCGCGAGGTAGCCGAGGCCAAACGCCCGGAGTGCGCCGGCGGGCGCTTCGTCGTGAATCTCGAGTCCCACATTCCACGAATGGCAGTGCCGTCCCACCGCCGCGTACTTCTTGGCGATGCTGGTATCGGCGGCAATGGACCCGTACAGAAAATCGGTGGGGAACGCGGCCAGCAGCTCAGCCAGTTGCGGAGGCAAAAAGTGAAGATGCCGCAGCACCGCATCGCCCAGAAACACATGTGTTCCCGGTGTCCAGGCCCACGCGTCGGTGGGCAGCAGCGCCACGGCCACGCACGCGAGCATCGCACAGGCGATGATGCGAATCATCGCGAGCGGCGCGGCCGACCGCCTTTGGGCTTCGTACGGGGGCGCTCATCCGGCGGTTCCGTGTCGTCGAGGGCGTCTGCACCGGGGTACGCGTCCTCGTCGGAGAGATACGGCGTCTCGTCGTGTCCCTCGTCGGCACCGTCGTCGTCCTG
>JBBSPE010000093.1:0-17990 GCA_038259155.1 Gemmatimonadales bacterium | reverse complement strand
TCCATCGGGTGCTGCTCGGACTCCACGTAACCACGTCCCTTGTTCACATAAAGCTCCACCGACAAGTCACGCGCGTCGGTGATGGTGAACAGGTGATGCGACGCGCCGACCACACGCACGCCGCCCGTGGCCTCGATGTCGGCCGCGGTGACGGCGCCCGGACCCACCTTCTTGAGGCGGAGCACGGTGGACTCGACGTCGTCCGGCAGCGCCAGCGTGAGCGTCTTGAGGTTCGCGATGATCTGGTGCACGTCTTCGATCACGCCGTCAATCGTCTGGTGATCGTGCACCACACCGTCAATGCGGAACGCCCACACGGCCGAGCCGCGCAGCGAGGAGAGCAGCAGCCGCCGCATCGCGTTGCCGAGCGTGTGTCCGAAGCCGCGTTCGAGCGGCTGCAGACGGAACTCTGCCATCATTGGCTGATCATCGCGCTTCGTCGCTTCGACGAGCTGCGGCCGAACCAACCCGCTCAGGTCAATCGTATTGGACATGGATTTGGTCTTGATGGTGGTCTCACGCCAGCTGCACTCGCAGCCAGCGCGACGCCGTGCCTCGCCCCGCCGCGTGGCACGCTCGTACGGGAGAGCGGGTCCCGACCGGCAGCACTCGCGCGCTGCTGGACTTCCCAACCGTGCGCCGGCGGCGCACACCAACGACGGGCCGGCACCAGGCCGACCCGCCGCGGGTCCTGCTTACTTGGAGTACAGTTCGACGACGAGCTGTTCGTTGGCCGCGAGCGGGATCGCCGAACGAATCGGCTTCTCCAGCACGCGACCGCTGAAAGACTCACGGTCCACCGCAATCCACGACATCGGAGCACCACGGGACGCCTGCTCCATGGAGGCCTGCACGAGCAGCAGCTCGCGCGAGCTCTGCTTCACGCGCACTTCTTCACCCGGGCGCACCTGGTACGACGGGATGTCGAGCTTGCGCTGCTTGACCTCGATGTGACGATGGCGAATGAGCTGACGCGCGGCCTTGCGGCTGGGTGCGAAGCCCATGCGGTACACCACGTTGTCGAGACGCGTCTCGAGCGCCGCCAGGAGGTTGTGACCGGTGATGCCGGGCAACGAGGCGACCTTCTCGAACGTGTTGCGGAACTGCTTCTCACTTACGCCGTAGGAGCGCTTGATCTTCTGCTTCTCGCGCAGCTGCTTGGCGTACTCCGACATCTTGCGGCGACGCGCGGTGGCCTGGCCATGCTGGCCCGGCGCGTAGGGACGGCGCTCAACGGGGCACTTCTCCGTGAAGCACTTGGTGCCCTTGAGGAACAGCTTGGTGCCTTCGCGGCGGCACTGACGGCACGACGCTCCAGTATAACGCGACATGGTCAGACCCTCCGACGCTTGGGCGGACGGCAGCCGTTGTGCGGAATCGGCGTGACGTCGCGAATGGACTTGACCTGAAGACCCGCGGTGGACAACGCCTGGATGGCCGACTCGCGGCCACTGCCCGGGCCCTGCACCCGCACGTGCACGCGACGCACTCCGGCCGACAGGGCCTCGCGCGCGCACTGCTCGCCCGCCACCGTGGCGGCGAACGGCGTGGACTTCTTGGACCCCTTGAAGCCGGCCTTGCCTGCCGAACCCCAGGACACGGCGTTTCCGTGCATGTCCGTGATCGTGATGGTGGTGTTGTTGAATGTGGCGCTGACGTGGGCGATGCCTTCGGCCTCGACGACGCGCTTGCTCTTCTTTGCGCTAGCCATGGGTTACTTGGTCACCTTCTTCTTGCCCGCAATGGCGCGGCGCGGCCCCTTCTTGGTGCGCGCGTTGGTGTGCGTCCGCTGTCCACGCACGGGCAACCCGCGGCGATGGCGGGAGCCACGATACGAGCCGACGTCCATGAGTCGCTTCACGTTCATCGCCACTTCGGTGCGCAGGGCACCCTCCACGCGATGATTGCGCTCGATCTCCTGACGGAGCTTGTTGACGTCGGAATCGGAGAGGTCGCGGATGCGCTGATTCGCATCGACACCCGCAGCCGCCAGGATCTTCTGGGCCATGGCCCGACCGATCCCGAAAATGTAGGTAAGGCCGATCTCAACCTTCTTGTCGCGAGGGAGATCGACGCCGGAAATACGTGCCATTAGATGAGCGCTCCCTTAGCCTTGACGCTGCTTGTGCTTGGGATTGCGCTTGCAGATGATGCGAGTCACGCCCTGTCGCTTGACGACCTTGCAGTGCTCGCAAATCGGCTTGACGCTGCTGCGAACCTTCACGGAATACCCCTCGACGCTCTCGCGTCCCGACGCTCACGCGCCGTGCCGGACACCGGTTGCCCGCCTGTCCGTCGGTGGATCACATGTGATGCATCGCCTGCTGGCTCCCGAAGAAGCCGGCGATCCCGCGCACATGCGCTGATGATTGGTGGTCGGCGGGCCGACACGAAATGCTGCAGTATGCCAAAAAAGGCCGTTTCCGGCCAAGACCCTCAGATTACGCGACTTGCGGGCGCAATGCAAGGGCAACCTCGGCCTGAATCGCTGACAGTGCCGCCGCCGGATCAGGCGCCGCGGTAACCGCCCGACCAAGGATCAACCACCCCGCTCCACCAGCCGCCGCGGCGCCCGGCGTCACCACGCGCGTCTGGTCATGTGCCGCGCTGCCCGCCGCCCGCAGGCCAGGCACCAGATACCGGAGCGCATCGCCGTGGGCCGCCCGCAGGGCCGCCAACTCGTGCCCGCTGCACACCACGCCCGCCGCCAACCCCGCACGCGCGATCGCGGCCAAACGCACCACCTCGTCGCTGATCTCCACGGCCGACCGGCCCCACGTGTCGGCCACCGTCCGCGCATCGAGCGACGTGAGCAGCGTCACCGCCAGAATTTCGCACGCCGAGCCCTCGCCCAGCGATCCCTCGCGCGCACCCTCCACCGCCGCCTGCACCATCGCGGATCCGCCGCCGGCATGCACCGTGAGCAACGACGCACCCAAGCGCGCCACACTCCGCGCCGCCCCGCGCACCGTGTTGGGAATATCGTGCAGCTTGAGATCCACGAACACCCGCTTCCCTTCCCCGCGCAGCCAGCGCACCATGGACGGTCCCTCAGCGGCAAACAGCTCAAGGCCCACCTTGTAGAAGTCGCACCCGTCGCCGAGCCGCCGCACGAGTGCCTGCGCGGCCACGGCATCCGGGACATCAAGCGCCACCACGGGGATGCCGCGCGTTGCCTGCACACCCTCCCGCCCCGTCACTGTGGCCACTCCAGCTGGCCGCGCAGCGCCGACAGCTCCGGCACGCCCTGACGGCGACACCAAGTCGCCAGATCCCGGACGATGCGCGCCGGCGCCCGCGGGTTGCGCATCGCGGCCGTCCCCACGCCCACCAGCGAGGCACCCGCCAGCACGTACTGGAGCGCATCCTCGAACGTGGACACGCCGCCCAGCCCACAGATCGGCACCTCGGGCAGCGCCTGCGACACCCGACGGGTCGCCAGGACGCCCACCGGAAGCAACGCCGGACCGCTCACCCCTCCGCTGCCGAACCCGAGCCGAGGGCGACGCACGGCGGGATCAATCACGAGGCCGGGCATGGTGTTCACGAGCGTGAGCGCGTCGGCCCCGGCGTCCACGGCCACGCGCGCGGCATCCACGATGCCAGTGCCGAGCGCAGGGGACAGCTTCACGAACAGCGGTCGGTGTGTGGCCGCTCGCGCGCGCGCGATCACGTCCGTGAGCGCGACGGGGTCCGCGCCGAACTCGATGCCGCCGGCCTTGGTATTGGGGCAACTCACGTTGAGCTCATAAGCAACGTGCCCCGGCAGGTCATCGAGATGCGCAATCACCTCGGCGAACTCTTCGATCGCGAACCCAATCACATTCACCAGCACACGCGTACCGGCGTGTGCGCGCGTCATGTAGTCAAGATGGTCATGCCGCACCGCGGCCATCCCCGGGTTCGCGAGCCCGACGGCGTTGATCATCCCGCCCGCAAACTCCCCCACGCGCATGGGAGCGGCCCCGCCGCGGGGCAGCACGCTGACGGCCTTCGTCGCCAGGCCGCCAATCGCGTCAAGATCCATGACCTCCGCAAGCTCGAACCCGTAGCCGGCAGTGCCGGACGCGAGCACCACAGGATTTCGAAATCGGACGCCCGAGACGTCCACGCCGAGCGGCATCCGGGGTGCGTCAGATGGCGCGCGACGCACGGCGTCGGAGGTGGGGAGTTCTCGAACGGAAGACATGTCGCCCGGAATGTAAGCAGCAGCGCGCGCGAGCGACCGGAGCGGCGGCGGGATCACTCAGCGCGCACGCATCCCGCCGCCGACGCCGGCCTCCGGCATCAGGGCCTGCGCCGAGAGCAGGCCGCGCGCACGCCAGGCGCGGAGCGTGTCTTCCTGCTCGCGCCGCGCAATGATCCAGCGCCCTGCAAGCAGGCCGTCGTCGCGACGCTGCGCAGCACCGTCGCGCACGGTTTCGGCCCGGAGCACATCCGCCATCGGGGTGGCCGGATATCGTGCGAGCAGCACCGACTGCAACGAATCCGCCCGTACCTGATCGAGCAGTGCTGCGGCGTACAGGGCGCGCGGGGCGAGCGGTGCAATCGGCCAACGTTCGGTCAGCGCTCGCCATGTGGCAGACGCCAGTCCCGACGCCTTCAGCGAATCACGTGCGACTTCTCCCGACAGGTATGCCCCGGCGCCCGACGAATCGTCTGAGGCGGCCAGTACAGCATAGAGTGCAACGGCACTCGCCAGCTGCTCATAGGCCACGCTTCCCCGCGCCGCGGGCGATGCCGCAAACAGGAGTGCGCGGAGGCGCAGAACGAGTGCGCCCGAGTCGTTGGCCGCGCCAAGGTTGCCGATGTCCATCGCCAACTGACCGACCGTCGCCGCCTGCAGCCACGCGGAGTCAGCGCGCAGCCCCGTGGCGAGGCGCTGCGTCACCCGAACGTACGCAACCCGGGCACGCGCGGTGTCCCCGCGGGCGCGAGCAAGTGCGCCCGAGAGCAACAACAGTTGTGCCTGATCACGGCGCGCGATGTCCGCTATCTCGTAGGCGTCGATGATGCGTTCGCTGACGCCACGTTGGCCCGCCGCGTCGGCCGCTTCGATGGCGTTGTAGAGCGCGGGACGAACATCAGCGTCCGCGGCGGCCTCCAGCAACAGGGTCTCCACAAGGCGCCAGTTTTCAGCGGACCGGGCGGCGGCGAGCCGATCCCAGCGAGCTTCGCGCGTGCCCAGCGATTGCAGCAACGAGTCAGCGAGCGGTGCATCACCCGCCCCGAGTGCCGCGCGTGCGCGCCAGCGAACCGCCTCTCGCCGGTCCGCAGGCGGCACGGCCGCAACCGGGTTGGTCTCGAGGCCTTGGAGCCGTGTGGCCCCCCGTGTGAACCGCCCCAGGCGCACATCGCACACCCCCATCGCGAGCTCGGCGCGCCAGCGGTCCGCTGACGTCGTTGGCTCGGAGCGGGCGAAGGCCGTGAGGTGCGCAGCCGCGCGGTCGCACAGCGACGGGTCAGCGACGCCACTCATCGCGAGGCCGCGGCCCGCCAGCAACCGTGCCTCGTGTTCCGACGTGGTCCCTGCGGAGCGCGCGAGCACGAACTCGGCGGACTGCGCGGCGCGGTCGTACCACACCGAGGCACTGTCCTCCAGCCCGCGTGCCCGCAGGTCATCTGCGCGTGCGGAAGCCGCTCGCGCGTTGTACAAGCCGTTGAAGTGCGCGCAGCGCACACCCGCCATCGCGACGGCGGTCAGCGCCACAAGTCGAACAGCTCCACCGACGCGACGTCGATGGGCGCGCGGCCTCACGGGTCGATGCCGCCGACTTTGCGCTCGTACTGCGCGAGATAGGCCACGCACGCGTCGGCGATGGCGTCTGCGATCTCCTGCTGCCCCGCGTCCGAGACGAGCCAGTCGGCTTCCGATGGATTGGAGCCGTACCCCATCTCCACGAGCATGGACGGCATGAATGAGTGCACGAGTACGCTGAACGGCGCCTGCTTCACGCCGCGATTGGGTCCGGGATGCACGGGCTTGAGGTGTGCCTGTGCCAGCGTGGCCAAGGTGAGCGACTCGCGCAGATGCTCGTTCTGCGCCATGTCGCGCAACACGAACCCGAGCGGATCCGAGCGCGAGGTCTTCTGGTTGGTCTCAAACTTGACCGCCTCGTTTTCCATGGCGGCCACTCGCGCTTCGTCTTCCGTTTTTGCCTCGGCCAGAAAGTACGTTTCAAATCCGCGCGCGGCGCTCGCGTTCTTCCACTTGGGATTGGCGGCGTTCACGTGCACGGACACGAACAGGTCGCCCTTGGCCTTGTTCGCAATGGGGCCGCGATCCTCGAGCGCAATGAGGGTGTCGGTGGTGCGCGTCATGACCACGGTCACGCCACGGTCGGCAAGCGCCTTGCGGAGCTTGAGCGCGACGGCCAGCGCGATGGTCTTTTCCGGAATGCGCCGACCGGCAGGCGAGAGCGTGGTGCCCGGATCCCGACCACCATGTCCCGCGTCCACCACGACGGTGCGCTGCCGCATGGCCGCACGTGCCGGCGGCGTCACCAGCGGAAGTGGCGCGCTTGGTGTCGCCGCGCTTGGTGTGGCCGCGCTCGCCGCCGCTGCGCTTGCGGTGGACGCCATGGTGCGCGGTGCCACGGCCCCTCGAGTGACCGGAGCGAACCGGCGCAGTTCCACCCGCTCCGCGTCAAACAGGAGCCCACCCAGCGCACGCGGCAGGACATCGGTGGCGAGCGCGTAGGGCAGGAAGACCTGGCCACCGCTCCGGAACGGAGAGGCCGGCATGGGCAGCGCTTCGTCACCACTCATGGCAAACGGCGCCAGCAGCACCACGCCGAGACTCGCGTCTCCCAACTCAAACCGCCAACGTCCGTCACCAGCATTCACGAATTTCCCGTTCAGGGCGTTCGCCAGGAGATCCGCGCGCAGCGCCGACCCACCCTCGGGATGCGCTACCACTGGTACGGATCGCACCTGATCCCCCACGCGCACCACGAGCGGCGGCGGCGAAGCAGCAGCGATCTGACCGAGGACGAGCAGCGAGAGGAGCACGTGATACCGGAGAACGAGAAGTGGCTCAGCGAAGGGGCCGCGTGCCGGTGCGACGTGGTCAGCGAGTCCGGAGCGCCCGGGCGATCTCCCGGTCCGCGTCCTTTTTCTTGAGATCTTCGCGCTTGTCGTGCGCTTTTTTACCCCTCCCGAGCCCGAGCAGCACCTTGACGCGCCCGCGCACGAAATAGAGATCGAGCGGCACCAGCGTGAGACCCTGCCGTTCGAGCGACCCGTACAACCGACGGATTTCCCGGCGGTGGAGCAACAGCTTGCGCGAGCGCGTGGGATCGTGGTTGAACTGGTTGCCCATCCCGTAGGCGCCAATATTCAGATTGAGGAGGAAAACCTCTCCCTCGTTGGTGATGCCGTACGCGTCGGTGAGGTTGGCGCGCCCCTCCCGGAGCGCCTTGACCTCGGTGCCGCGCAGGACGACGCCCGCCTCCCACGTCTCGAGAATTTCGTAGTCGTGTCGGGCGCGCTTGTTCCGCGCAATGAGCTTTCGCGGCTCGTCGGAGGTGTCGGGTTTTGCCATGCGATGCTGAAGCTAAGTCCCCCCGTCGTCGCCACACAACAGTCGAACGGCCGGACACGTTGACTTGCGACGGGGTTCTGCCCTATACTGCCGATTCCTCATGGCGCAGCAGCCGCGCCGTGAACTCTGCCGGAGTGGTGGAATTGGTAGACGCGCTGCGTTCAGGTCGCAGTGGGCGCAAGCCCGTGCCGGTTCGAGTCCGGCCTTCGGCACTCAAGGGAAACACGAAACGCAACACGTGACAGGGCGGCGCACCCGGTATGGGTACGCCGCCTTGTGCGTTTCAGCCGTGCCCCGAGCGCTCCCGCAGCAGTTCCGACGGCGATCGATCTTCCGGCAGCGACGCCGCGCCGTACGTCTCGCTCAAGGCCTCGTTTGCCTCGTGACGAAAGGCGGTCGCAATTTCCACGGCCCGCGCATGTTGCTCCGCCCGAGGCGCTGGAATGCCGGCATGGCGCAGCAGCACACGAGCAATGCGACCCATTGGTGACTCGGATCGTCCTCGGATGGCCAGCGCGTCCGCATAGTCGCGCCAGTGTGATGACCAGTCTGCAGCGGCCGAGTGCACCTGTCGCGATTCTCGCTGCACCACCGCCGTGAGCGCGTGGGAGACGTCGGCTGCGGTCTGATCGTCGAGCGCGTCACGCTCGGCCACGATCAGGCCGATCGCCCGGCGTCCGGACGCGAGTGCACGGGACGCGTCAAGCTCACCCCCCTGCCCCGCCGCGACAAGCCACGCCAGGTCGGCGGGCGACGGTGGCCGCAGCAGCGACGCCACGTAACGTTCGGCCATGGCTTGGCGCCGCCGTTGTTCGCGGAGAGAAGCCAGAATACCCATCCCGCTCAGCCCCGCAAAACCGGGAGGGAAATCCCGCGTCCGGATGAGGCATCGCTGGCGGGCAAGCCGACGCGCGCGCGCACGGTGGCCTCCTCCGCCATCAAGTCGGACAGCCGAACTCCTTCCAGCACCTCGTCGATGCGCTGCTGCAGGAGCTGCCACACCGGCCGAATGCTGCACTCGCTCGCTTCGGCACAGCGTTCGCTGTCCACAGGGTGCGTCACGCAGTGCAGCTCAAACGTGGAGAACTCCGATGCGTGAATGACATCACGCACGGTGATGCGATCGGCGGCGCGCGCCAACTGGTAACCGCCACGTGCTCCGCGGGTGCTCCGGACGATTGCCGCGCGACGCAGCCGCAGGAGGATCTGCTCGACGTAGTCGCCCGAGAGGCGCTCGCTGGCCGCGATCTCCCGACCCGTGACGGGACCCTCGTCGGGGCGGCGCGCCAGATGCAGCGCGCAGATCAGTCCATACTCGGCCCACGTGGTAATGCGCATGCACGGAGTCTACCGGTTCCGGCCCCTGCATGGCAAGCAGCCTGGCCTGCCGTGCGTGCCGTGTCGCGACCGTGAACGGGCGAGCGGGGCTATCGCGGTTCCGTCGTGCCAGGGACGCCAATGTCCGTCATGCGGCGCAGGTCGAGCGCCGCGTCGAGCGCGTCAGGCGGCAGCACCTGCTCCCGCGCCGCCAGCTCCCGGATCAGCACTCCCTCCGCGACCGACTGCTTGCTCAGCTCGGCCGCGCGCGCATAGCCGATGCTCGGCGCCAGCGCCATGGCGAGCGCGGCCGACCGCTCCAACCAGTAGGCGCACTGCTCGCGATTGGCCTCAATGCCCCGCACGCAGCGTTCGTCGAGCGCGCGCATCGCGTTGGTGAGAATGCCCATCGACATGAACACGTTGTGCGCGACCACCGGCATCATCACGTTGAGCTCCAACTGCCCGTGTTCGGCCGCGGCGCTCACACAGGTGTCGTTGCCCACCACCTGCAGGCACACCTGATTGACCATTTCCGGTATGGATGGATTGACCTTGCCCGGCATGATGGACGAGCCAGGTTGCACTGCGGGCAGCACGATCTCGTCGAGGCCGGTGCGCGGCCCGCTCACAAGGAGTCGAAGGTCGGACGCAATCTTGCTGAGGTCCACGGCAAACACACGCAACGTCGCGCTGAACGCCGCGACGTCGCCGAGGCTCTGCATGAGCTGGATTCGATCCTGCCCGACGCGCAGCGGCAGGTGCAGCTGTTCCGACAAATAGCCGCACATGAGCGCCGGATAGGCCGGCTCCACGTTCACCCCCGTGCCCACGGCGCTGCCCCCGATCCCGAGGTCGCGCAGGTAGTCGGCCGAATCGTGCACGCGACGGAGCGCTCGCGCGATCGTGCCGCCCCACGCCGCAAACTCCTGCCCGAGGCGAATGGGCATCGCGTCCTGCAGGTGCGTGCGGCCGCTCTTGAGCACGTCGTCGAACGCGACGCCGCGCTCGGAGAATGCGTCGGCCAGCGACGTGGCCACCGCGTCGAACTCCGTGAGCATGGTGAGGCAGCCTATGCGCATGGCCGTTGGCACCACGTCATTGGTGGACTGCGCCATGTTGACGTGATCGTTCGGATGCACCGGTGCGTACGTGCCGCGTGCCACACCGAGCAGTTCATTCGCTCGATTGGCGAGTACCTCGTTGCAGTTCATGTGGTGCGACGTGCCGGCGCCCGCCTGGTACGGATCGACCACAAACTGACCGCGGTGCAGCCCGGCGAGCACCTCGTCGGCCGCCGCCATGATCGCGTCGGCGAGACGCGGCTCCAGCCGACCCGTTTCCCTGTGCGTGCGCGCGGCCGCCCGCTTGATGTGCATGACCGCGTCAACAAAGGCGGGGAGCGGGGCCAGGCCGCTGATCCGGAAGTTCTGTACGGCGCGCAGCGTCTGCACGCCGTACAGCGCGTCGGAGGGAACGTCCAGCTCACCCATGGGGTCCCGCTCTCGGCGCGTGCTCACCGTCTGAGCACCTGCCGGGCGGCCCTGTCGCCCCGCATGCTGCCGTGCCGTTCGGGATGTTCACGCATCAGTTGTTGAGCGCCACCGTTGTATCCATGGATGAGACGACATACAGCACCGACCGCGCATCGATCGACGCTGAATTGGTGCGCCAGCGAAGGACGTTCAGCTCGCGGAAGTCCGGAAGCGAGGCCTGATATTCTCCCATCAGGCCTGCCGTGATCGTGAAGCTACCGTTGTCGCGCACAATGCAGAGCAGCTGGCGGTCGGCGCGAACGCTCGATGAGGACGCGCCGTACCGAAGCGCGATAATGATGCCCGACGTGCCGTCACCATTTGTCTCCCAGGACACCGGGTAGTCCTCGCCAATATCGTCTGGAGAGAGCGCGCCAATGCGAACGGGCTCAGCGAGGCGCACCGACACTTGTCCTGGAGGGAACCCACCCGCGGCGCCTGGCACTGCCAGCGTCATGGTGTCGCCCGTCACGTACGTGAAGCTGTTGGGCGAGGGCAGCACAAACACTCCTGGCACCGTTGCCAGTTCGCTCATCGCTCCGACGGGGATGGAACCCACCGTCACGGGCAGCGGCCCGCCTGGCGCAAGGTCACCGGGGACGATCGTGGTCGGCGAATAGTCGAACGTCCCACACTGATCAGTTGGGGTACGGCTGTCAGGCAGCGTTTGCTCAAACGACTTGAAGAACGTGGCCGTGGGCGTGGCCGTGAACGGACCTTCGCCGGAGCCACTCGCCCGCACCGCGATCGAGCCGTAGCGATTGTCTCCGACGGCATCGGTAAGCGAACGACACGCGCCTGCGCCCAGCGTCGCCAGGCAGGCAATCGTACCGATTGTCCGACGGCGACCGCCGGGACCGAAGATTGAAGAGAGCATCACGAAGGAAGGTGGTAAGGGACGACTGCAGTCAGAGCACGCAAAGAGATGCGGCCACATGTGCCATTGGAACTGCTGGTATACCCGCGACAGCCGCTCAGGAACCAATTGGCCGCGCGAGCCCTGACAGGAAGGGGTTGGAGGCGAGCTCTCGGCCGATTGTGGTGTCCGGCCCGTGCCCGGGGTACACCACCAGCTCCGGAGGCAGCGAGCCCAACCGTTGCAGTGATTCCCGCATGGCCCGTGGATCGGAGAGTGGCAGGTCCGTGCGCCCGATGCTGCCGGCAAAGAGCACATCGCCCACGAGCACCACACCGTGGCCCACGAAGGCCACGTGCCCGGGCGCGTGGCCCGGCAAGTGATACACGGCAAAGGTCAGGGACCCCACGTGCACATCGGTGCCTTCCGCGAGTTCCTGCGCGGGCGCGGGCAGTGGTGCGATCTGCATGCCGTAGCGCGCGCCGAGTTGTGCCGCCGAATCGTACAGGGGCTGGTCGAGCGGATGCAGCGCGACCGGCACCGCGAACTGTTCGGCCAGCGGGCCCACCGCGCCCACGTGATCCACGTGCGCGTGCGTGAGCCAAATGGCGTCCAGCGTCGCGCCGCTGTCAGCGACGGCGCGTGCGAGTCGCTCGGCCTCATAGCCCGGATCGACCAGCACCGCGCGGCCGGCGTCCTCGTCAACCACGAGGTAGCAGTTCTCCTGCAGTGGCCCGACGGTGAAGGCAGTGACCTTCACGCGGTGCTGCCCTGCTCCACGAGTGGTGCGGGCTCAGCATGATGCGCGAGCCAGCGTTCCGCCTCGAGCGCGGCCATGCAACCCGTACCCGCCGCGGTCACCGCCTGCCGATAGTAGCTGTCCATGACGTCGCCCGCCGCGAACACGCCGTGCACACTGGTGTTGGTGCGCCAGCCGTCCGGTGTGACGATGTAGCCGTTGTCGTGCAGCGACACCTGGCCACCCAGGAACGCCGTGTTGGGCGTATGGCCAATGGCCACAAACATGCCCCCACAGCTGATCTCCCGCTGCTCCCCGCTGGTGGTGTCCTGCACGCGAACGCCGGTGATGAAGTCATCGCCCAGCACGTCCACCACCTGCGCGTTCCACTCCACCACCACCTTGGGATCGGCCATCACGCGGTCCACCATGACCTTTGAGGCACGGAACTCGTCGCGACGGTGCACAATGACCACTTCGCTGGCAAACTTGGTGAGGTAAAGCGCCTCTTCCATGGCCGAGTCGCCGCCGCCCACCACGACCAGCCGCTGGTTGCGGAACGCGGGCAGCGCACCGTCGCACACGGCGCAGCTGGACACGCCGCCGCCCGTTCTCGCCAGCCGCTCTTCCGACGACAGCCCGAGCCAGTTGGCACGTGCGCCGGTGGCGATGATGGCGGCGCGCGCCGTGATGCGGTCGCCGCCGCTCGAGGTGAGCACGTAGGGATACGACGAGAAGTCAACGGCCGCGATGTTCTCGGTGACCACGCGCGTTCCGAAACGGACCGCCTGCGCCCGCATGCGCTCCATGAGGTCGATACCGCCAAGCGCCTCGGGGAAGCCGGGAAAGTTCTCAATGTCGGTGGTGAACATGAGCTGCCCACCGGGCACCATCTCCCGGGAGATCTCTCCCTCGTAGACCACCGGATCGAGATTCGCCCGTGATGCGTACACGGCGGCCGTCCAGGCCGCGGGCCCACTCCCAATGATCACCAGCGTTTCGCGAACGTCAGACATGAGCTACGAAGTTGGAATGCAAGAAAGGAATGAACGCCGGTCGCACCGCTGGGCGGTTCTCTCAGCGCACGCGGAGCACGCCGAGAGCGCCGTGACAGTGCGATACCGTGCCAACAAGTACGCGCGCCGCCGTGTGTGCCGCGGTGCGTGCCACGAAGCCGTCCGCGGCGGCCACGGTGGGTGCGTCAATCATCCCAACGCCCCACACGCGGTGTGAACAGTGAAAGATAACCGGTCCGTCGAGCGGTTGGCCGCTGTCTCCCTGCTCGGCGACGTATCGCGAGATGGCCGGTGGCATGCTCCAGTCCCGCGGACCGCGCGTGGCCGGACAGCGGGCCGGCTCGATACAGTTGACCGGGCACATCCATTCCGCAAAACTCACGTAGTGCCGACCATCGGGCGCGGCCCGCTGCCATGGCATATCCGGCGGTGCGGCGAGTGGTTCCACCGCCACCTCCCGAGTAGGCCAGCGACGCGTCGCCCGGGACACCAGCCAGTCGAGCAGGAGGTGCGGCATGAGCGGCGACGGCACGATGGCGTCGCCCTCGCGCTCCTGCGGCGGCACATCGTCCAACCAGCCGGCCAGCCAGTCCGCCCACTCGGCGTGTACGATTTCCAGTGGGAGCCCCTCGAACGCACCCACTTGGGCGCGACCGGCAACCTGGCACGCCGCGTCGCGGTCCACCACGGTGACCCGCTCCACGTTGAGCGCGCCGTGGACCAGCGCGCGGTGCAGCTGCTGCGTGTACCATCCGCCGTAGCATCCCCCCCCGATCACCACGACCTGCCGAAGCCGCACCACCGACCGGGCATCAGCGGAACCGGGAGCCGGTGCGCCGCTAGTGGGCGACACCACGTCCGCCGTCCACCGGCACGATGGCGCCCGTGACATATGGTGCGTCAACGAGCCAGCACACGGCCTGTGCAACATCGTCCATCGTGCCAAGTCGCCCAAGCGGTACATCGCGCAGGAAATGACGCTCGTCCTCTTCCGTCCAGTTGGAGGGCGCCGCCACCAGGCCGGGCGCCACAGCGTTGACGCGCACGTGCGGTGCAAAGGCGCGGGCAAGTGTGCGCGTGATGTGCACCAACGCGGACTTGGCGGCGCCGTGTGCGACCATTTCAGGAAGCGTCTCGAACGCCAGGTGATCGGCGATGTTCACGATTACTCCCCCGTCAGGCATGAGCGCGGCCGCGGTCTGCGCGGCGAAGAACGGGGCACGGGTGTTGACCGCAAACGCGCGATCCCACGTGGCCGCGTCGATGTCGCGCGGATGCGCCAGTTCGAAGTTCGCGGCGGAGTTCACCAGCACGTCGAGTCGTCCGAACGCGTCGTGCGCCTCACGCACCACGCGCGCGGGCGTCTGTGCCTCGCTGAGGTCGCCGATCACGATGGCCGCCTTGCCGCCCGCCGCTCGCAACTCGTCCGCCAGTGCCTCCGCTTCACGCACCGAGCGGCCGGCATGGATCACCATTTGGTCTCCCCGTGCGGCGCACGCGCGCACGATCGCCGCACCAACACGTCGCGCGCCCCCGGTCACGAGCGTGACGCGCGCGACGCTCCGCGCCGTCACGACGCCTGACGCTCCGCCAGTTCCCTGTCCTGGCGTGCAAGCCACAAAAACGGCACCTTCTGCCCGCCAAGTGTCCGCGGGCCCTCGGCCGCACCGTGCCAGTCGGACCCGCCACTCGGCAACAGCCCGACCGTTTCGGCCCGGTCATACAGCCGCTCCACGAGCGACTGCGAATGACTCGGGTGCAGGACCTCCACCGCGTCCATGCCGATGTCGCGCAACTGCGTGAGCTTGGTCTCGGTCGCCATTTCGCCGGGATGTGCCCACACCGCGAGTCCGCCGGCGCGGTGAATGAGCGCGAACGCGTCGGCGGCCGTGAGGTGTCCCTTTTCCACGTACGCGGGTTTGCCCCATCCCAACCACTTGTCAAACGCCTCGCGGAAGTCGCGCACCCAACCACCGGCCACCATCGCCCGCGCGAGGTGCGGCCGACCCACGGCGCCCACGTCCGCCTCGGCCAGCACTGCGTCCATGGTGACGGGCACGCCGCGCTCATTCAGCACGCGCACCATCGCTTCCGCGCGTTCCACGCGTTCCACTCGAAAGGCCGAAAGGTCGGCGGAGATGGCGTCGCGGTCCGAGAGATGCAACCCGAGCACGTGCAACTCGTCGGTTCCGAAATGCGCGGCGAGTTCCACCCCGGGTACGATGCGAACGCCGAGCCGCGCACCGGCAATTTCTGCTTCCGGCAGCCCGCTGATGGAATCGTGATCGGTGATGGCGATGGCCGAGAGTTGCGCGCGCGCGGCCGCTTCCACGACGGCGGTTGGCGCGAGCACGCCGTCTGACGCGGTCGTGTGCACCTGCAGATCGACGTATCGCGGTGTCTCCACGCTGGCGCCGGCGGCCGAGGCTGATTGTGGTGCGGTCACTCGCGATACCCCGCTTCCGGCGACCGGACACTGGACTGCGACATCGCGAACAACCGTCGCAGCTCGCTGTCCGTCATTTCCGCAAGGGCCTGCTCGCGCGAGCGAGCGCCGGTTGGGGCAAATCGCGTGAGCCGAACTTCACGACGTGCGCCTTCACCCGCCACGAACAACAGGCAGAACTCATCGCCAACCGACTGCGTGAGAAATCCGCTCGGCATCACCCGCCATGCGCGGCCAGCGGCCTGCATGATGCGTCCCGGCATGCTACGCCAACTCCACAGCGCGCCAGCGTGTTGCCGGCGGTACATCGAGTTCGAGCGCGTCGAGCAGCAAGGAGTCCTTGGCTTCAACGAACTCGAGAAACCGATGCGACTCCTGATCATGTTCGAACACCCAGAACTGCACACCGGCCCGGGCGCACTTCGCGCGCTTGCGCACCAGGCCCGACATGTACTCCGCACGTTCCAGCGCGGTGATGCGGCGCTCCGTCACCAGCAGCGTGCGCGACCGGCTCATTCGAGCGACTCGCCCACCGACTCGAGCGAGGCCTTGAGGTCCGCCATGAACTTGTCGGCGTCCGCGCCGTCCACCACGCGGTGATCGAACGACAGCGAGAAATAGGCGCAGGTGCGAATGGCGATGATGTCCTCACCATCCGGGCCGGTGCGCACCTTGGGCCGCTTCTCGATGGCACCGAGACACAGAATGGCGGTGCTGCCGAGCGGGATGATGGGCGTGCCCATGAGCGAGCCGAAGACGCCGGGATTCGTGATGGTGAAGGTCGCGTCCTGCATTTCCATGGGCTGCAGCTTCTTGGTGCGCGCGCGACCCGCGAGGTCATTGACCGCACGCGTGAGCCCGGTGAGCGACAGCTCATCGGCGCGCTTCACCACCGGCACCAGCAGCCCGGACGGCTCAATGGCCACGGCGATACCGAGGTTGTACTGCTGGCGATAGATGACGTCCGTTCCGGCGACCGCCGCGTTGAGCACGGGATGGCGCTTGAGCTGCTGTACCACGGCGCGGCAGATGAACGGCAGGTAGGTGAGCTTTTCGCCGGTCTGCTTCTCGAACGCGCCGCGCTCCTTCGCACGGATTCGCGCGATGCGCGTGAGATCGACCTCGAAGAACGTGGTGACGTGCGAGGCCTCTCGGCGCGCGAGCACCATGTGGTCAGCGGTGGCCTTCCGCATCTTGGACATGGGCTCGACGCGATCGCCGGGCCAGGCATTGGGCATGGGCGCCTGCAATCCGGCTCCGGCGGGCGCGTGCATGGAGGCGGCCACGGCGGGGCGAGGCGCAGATGGCGCTGTCTGACCCGCCGCCAGATGCGCTTCGAAGTCGCGGCGCGTGACGCGACCGGCGACGCCGGACCCTGAGAGGCCGGCCAGTTCGACGCCGTGCTCCGCGGCCATTTTGCGGACGAGCGGAGAGCTCTTGGTGCGAAGGCGGTCCTCGAAGCTGCCGTTGCCAGCGGCGGGAGCGGCGGGCGCGGCGGGGGCAGAGGCCGCGACGGGGGCCGCGGGCGGCTGTGCGGCGGGTGCGGCGGGGACCGCAGCGGCGGGGGCCGCAGCAGCAGGCGCCGGGGTCGCGGCCGCCGGAGCAGCCGCAGCGATGGCGGCGTCCGTCTCCAGACGCGCAACCACGGTGCCAACCTCAACCGTCTGGCCCTCTCCGACGATCACTTCGAGCAGGACGCCCGAGGAGGGAGAGGGAATCTCGGCGTCCACCTTGTCCGTGGAGATCTCGAAAATGGGTTCGTCGCGCTTGATCGTGTCCCCCACCTGCTTGAGCCAGCGGGACACAGTGCCTTCAGCGATCGATTCGCCCATCTGGGGCATGATGACGTCTACACGTGCCACGGAGTTCTCCTCGTACAGCGGTCAGTTTCCGGCGTTCTCACGCCGGCGGAGCCGCGAGAGTGCCAAAACAGGAAGGGTGACGGCGCCGAAAATGGCACCACCCAGAGCAAAGTACTCCCAGTTGCAGGCCGGCAGGCCCTCGACCGGCTTGCAACGTGTCCCAAACGTGACGCCCAGCGCGACGAGCACGCCGACCATCGACCCGCTCACCAGCCCGATAAACGTGGTAAAACAACCCACCCCGATCTTCGCCATCCGCCGATCGTCGTCGCTGAGCGGTGGTGCCGCCGTTCCACGCACTCCGCGGTCGGCAGGATGCGTATTGGGGCGCGTGGAATCGGGTGATGGTTCAGACACGGACATGGATTGGTCGAGCGGGAATCAGTACGCGGCGAGGCGCCGCACAGCCCGAACGATATCCGATGTCTGCGGCAAGACGTAGTCCTCGAGCGGTGGCGAGTACGGCAACGGCACGTCAGCCGCCGTCACGCGAAGGATCGGTGCATCAAGCCATTCGAAACACGTTTCGCTCACGCGCGCCGTGATTTCGCCGGCGATGCCGCCCGTGCGCGTATCCTCGTGCACGATGAGCAGTCGATTGGTTTTACGCACCGTGGCCATGATCGCTGCATCATCGAGCGGCAGCAGTGTGCGCAGGTCGAGCACCTCGACGCTG
>JBBSPE010000092.1:0-18136 GCA_038259155.1 Gemmatimonadales bacterium | reverse complement strand
CTGGACGAGCCCACCAACGGCCTGGACCCGGCAGGCCGAGAGGAAATGCTGGCGCTCGTGCGACGAACCGGCCGCGAGTTTGGACTGAGCGTGCTCGTGTCATCGCACTTACTCGGCGAACTCGAGCGCACCTGTTCGCACATCGTGGCCATTGAACGCGGCACGTTGCGACAGCAGGTGGCCGTGGACGCGCTCACCAGCGAGATCCCGCAGTATGCCGTTGAGCTCGATGGTGATGTGACGGCGGTGGTGGCGCAGCTGGCGAGTGAGGGGTGGCGCTGCGTGCCCGACCCCACGGGCTTCGTGCTGCACCTGCCCGACGGCGACCGCGAGTCGGCGCGGCGTGGTGCCGATGCGGTGCGCGACGCGTGTGCCTCGTTGGGCGCCGGCCTGCTGCGCCTGGAGCGGGGACGCACGCGTCTGGACGCGCTGTTTCAGGACGAGACGGGGCCAACATGACGGGTCCGCGCAGCACCATCCACGATCTCGGCTATCAGCGCTACGACGGCGAACGCCTGTCCACCCACGCTGCGTGGCGCGCCCTGTTCGGACAGGGCGTGCGCACGCTCTTCGGGTTGGGGCGGCCGGCGCGCGCCAAAGCCATGCCCGTGTTCGTGCTCGTGTTGTCCTGCGTCCCGTCAGTGATCGCCGTGTTCATCGCGTCGCAGTCCGGCCAACCGGCCCCGCATGCGGCGTACTTCGCGAGCGTGTCCACGCTCTACATTCTGTTCGTGGCCGCGCAGACGCCCGAGCTGTTCAGTCGTGATCAGGCCAATCGCGTGCTGCCGCTCATGCTCTCGCGTGACCTCACACGCTGGGAATACGCGTCGGCACGTCTCGCGTCCGTGGTCGCGGCCATGACGGCGCTCGCGCTCGTGCCGCAGTGCATCCTGTGGATTGGTGGAATTGCGACGGCGCAGGATGCCGGCACCGAGCTTGCAGACCGCTGGACCGTGCTCGGGCCCATGCTCGCGGTGTGTCTGCTGGGCGGCGCGCTGCTCGGGAGCGTCGCCTCCGTGATTTCCATCTGCACAAAGCGACGACACCTGGCCACGGCGGCCAGCGTCGGGGTGTTCATCGTACTCGGCGCCCTCGCCGCCGCGCTCGGCGCAAGCGGCACGGTCAGTGCCGAGGTGGTGGAGCTGCTCAACCCGATCGGTGTACTCGGACTGGCCAACCGTTTGTTGTTCAACGAGCCGGAGCGGGCGATTACGCGTGCGTTCACCCAACCCAACCTGCAGGCGCTGCCGGTGTACCTGGTCACGCTCGCCGCGTACATCGGGCTGTGCACGGCCGGCGTCTGGTGGCGCGCCGAGCGGATGGACACGTGAGTCAGCCGCTGCACGAGGAGACGTCTGGTCTGGCGCCTCTTGGCCGGGTGCCGCTTGATGCAGCGTCGCCGTCGGACGTGCCGCTCGCGCTCAATCACGTCTCGCGCTGGTTCGGCGACGTCGTGGCCGTGAACGACATCAGCGCCACGATTTCGTCCGGCATCACCGGGCTCCTCGGTCCCAACGGTGCCGGCAAGACCACGCTGCTGCAGGTGGCGGCCGGATTGCTGCCGACGTCCGGCGGTTCGGTGCGCGTGTTCGGTCGCGATCCCTTTGGCGACGTGCGCACCTACACCAACGTCGCGCTCGTGCCGGAGGCGGAAGCCGTGCCGGACGTCCTTACGCCACGTCAGTTCGTGTCGGCGCGCGCGGCGTTGCTCGGTATGCACCAACCCAAGGAGGCCGCGCAGCGCGCGCTGGCGCGGGTGCAACTCGACGAGGTGCAGGACCGCGCACTCGGCGGGTTCTCCAAGGGCATGAAGCAGCGTGCCAAGCTCGCGGCCGCACTCGTGCACAATCCGCGACTCGTGCTGCTGGACGAACCGTTCAACGGCCTCGATCCGCGCCAGCGAGCACAGATGATGCGCTTGCTGGAAAGTGAAGCGGCGGCCGGCACGGCAGTGGTCTTCAGTTCACACATTCTCGAAGAGGTCGAAGGTGTGGCGTCACGCGTACTCGTGATGGTTGCCGGTCGCCTTGCCGCGAGTGGAGATCACCGCGAACTGCGTCGGCTCATGACCGATCGCCCGCACACGGTGCACGTGCGCTCGAGCGATGACCGGGTGCTCGCTGCTGCGCTCCTGCCGAGTGCGTCGGTGATCGGGATGTCGCTGGAGCAGGCTCGACTGACGCTCCGCGTGACGGACCACGCGGGCCTGGCGCGGGTGCTGCCAGTGGCGGCGCGGGCGCACGGGATTTCGCTGTATGAGGTGCGTCCGGCCGACGAGTCGCTGGAGCACGTGTTCGCCTACCTCGTGCAACGATGAGTGCGCCGCGCGTTCCGGTCGGTGCGGATCAGGCGGCGCACGTGGGAGGTGGCACGGCCGCGCGCATTGCGGCGCTGTTGCAGCTCACCGCCGCGCGTACCCTGCGACCGGTGCCGCTGGCGCTGGCTGCCCTGCTCGCGGCGTTGCCGTTGTTGTTCGCGCTCATGTTCCGCAGCACCGGTGGGGACGAGAGCGCGCTCGCGTCGTTCCTGTTGGCGCGCTACGAAGGGCTGGTGGTGACGCTGCTGCTGCCGTTGACGGCGCTGCTCACGGCGGCCGGCGCGGTGAGCGCCGAGCGGGAGGATGGAACGGTGCTCTACCTGCTCACCACCACCACGTCGCGCACCCTGCTGGCGGTGGTGCGCTGGGTGTTCGCGACCGTGGTGACGTCGTGCGTGGTGACCGTCTCAGTGGTGGGCACGGGACTCATCGCCGGTGGCGGGCGCGAGCCCACGGGGGTGATGCTCGCCTTTGTGGTGGGGAGCATGGTTGGTGCGTCAGTCTATTCGGCGCTGTTCCTGGCCATGGCGGTGTGGCTTCGGCGTGCGTTGCTGATGGGGCTGCTGTACGTGCTGCTGTGGGAGGGTGTGGTCAGCAACATTCTCCCCGTGGTTCGGTATCTGAGCGCCCGCCAGGTGCTGCTGGGCGTCACGCATGGGCTCGTGCACGAGGCGGAACGGGGGGCCGAGACGTTCGCGTCGGCACCGCCAGGCGGAGTGTCGCTCGCGTGGGCCGTGGGCGTGACGCTGGCGGCGCTGGGTGTGACGATCGTCCGCCTCCGGCGCCTGCCCCTCGCGCGCGCCCACTGAGGCACCTCCCGCTTGCCCGAAGGCGCCGGCGCGGTCATCTTGCACGGATAACGGCGCCGTAGCCAAGTGGTAAGGCAGAAGACTGCAAATCTTCCATTCGTCGGTTCGATTCCGACCGGCGCCTCTCGTATCACCGTTCTCGCTGGAGAACCCGCGCGGCGGTTGTCTGCCCGCTGCCGTCCGTCGGCTCCCGCGTGTCTTCACCAACGCACTGCGCGCGACCGTTGCGCTTGGCTGCCAGCAGGCGCAGGTCGGCGGCCTGCAGCAGCGCGGCGGGTTGGTCGGCCGACACATCGTCCGGCGATGCCGCGACCCCGGCACTGAAGTTGACGCGCAGCACGGTGCCATCCGGCAACGCGAGCGGCGTCTCCGACACCTCACGTCGCAGCAGTTCCACTCGTGCCAGCGCGCGATCGCGCGAGGTCCCGGGCATGAGGATCACGAACTCTTCGCCGCCATATCGCGCCACCGTGTCGGTGCGACGCATCGCCCGCTGCAGCATCTCCGCCAACTGGCGCAGCGCGAGGTCCCCGCACGCGTGGCCATGCCGGTCGTTGATGTCCTTGAAGTGGTCGATATCGAGAATGGCCAGCGCAAGCGGCTTGTGGTCGCGGTGGGCCTGATTGGCGGCGGCGGCGAGTGCCCGGTCAAAGTGCCCGCGATTGAACAGGCCCGTGAGGCGGTCGCGCGCGGCGAGATACAGCAGCCGCTGCGCGCGACGCACAATGGTGACCGCGAGCAGCGTGGCCACGGCCAGCAGAATCAGTCGCGTGGAGAGGTCCACTGGCGTGTACGGGCCGGAGAGCGTGGCGTAGGCCGGGTCGTACAGGTTGTGGCGTGCGGAGGCATACAGCCAGAGACCGCCAAACTCCGCCAGGGTCAATCCGCCAATCGCGATGCAGATGCGCGCGTCGTAGCGGAGGCTCGTGGCCACAATCGCGAGGAAGTACATCTCGAACGTGACCGTGGAGTTGAGCGCCGCGAGTGGTGAGGCGACCAGCATGAAGCTCACCAATGCGAGCGACACCATGGACACATCGAACGCGCTGGACGCAAAACCCACCCACGGTCGCCAGCGCCCGTCGCGCAGTCGCCACCAGATCCAGACGGACGTCAACGCCGCCACCAGCGTCACCGAGAACCCGGTCACATGCAGGAGTTGGCCGGGGAAATGCAGCACGTTCCAGGTGGGCGCGATGAGCAGCAGCGCCATCACGATCACCCGCACCCGGGCCACCACGAACTCGCCCTCGATACCGGCGGCCGCCAGAGCTGGATCCGGGCGTTCCCACCACGACGGCGCCACGGCGTCCTGCGTGAGCGTGTGCAGCGGCGTTGGCGTGGGCATGCGCGGAGCTTCCCACGTGGCGAGGCTGCGCGCAAGGACACCGTTCGGGCGTTCCGGCACCCGCGCGCCGTGGTGGCGTACTATTGAACATGAACATGAACATGAACATGAACTTGAACATGGTTTTGGGCGTGCAACGTGCCCTGGCCGCCCGCCGCCATCAGCGCCTGCCGCGGCGCCTTGCGCCGATCCTGCCGCTTGTCCTGTTGTCGTTCCTGCTCGCCGCCTGCACCACAGGCGATCCGTTGGCCGTATTCCGGCCGACGCCGGCCACCGCCCACGAACGCTACGGGCAGGCGCTCATGGACGCGGGCCTCGATTCCACGGCCCTCGGTCGCGAGTGGCTGGCGGCCAGCGACAGCGCGCTCCGGGCACCGCTCGCCGCGCCCGTGCCCACGCGCGAACTCGGTGTGTATGTGCGCAGCGAGGCGCGCGCCGTGGCGTGGCGGGTCAGCCTGCGCGATGGGCAGGAGCTGCAGACAATCCTGCGCACCGAGGGGCCATCGGCGCGCGTCTACCTGGATCTGTTCGAGATCACCACCGATTCCGCGCGCCCCTTCGTGCACCGCGCCACCGCCGACTCCACCGTGCAGGTGGACAGTACCGGCACGCTCGTTCGGCTCGCCTACGAGGCACGGCGCGACGCGGACTTCATTGTACGGCTGCAGCCGGAACTCCTGCGCGCGGGGCGGTTCGAACTCACGCTGCAGACCGAACCGGTGCTCGCGTTCCCGGTCATGAACAGCGGCAACCGCAACATCCAGAGCTACTTCGGCGCCGATCGCGAAGGCGGACGCCGCGTGCACCACGGCATCGACATCTTCGCCGCTCGCGGCACACCGGCGTTGGCCGCCACGGACGGCGTGGTGCGCAGCATCTCACCGAACAATCTCGGCGGCAACGTGGTCTGGCTGTCGGACCAGGCGCGTGGACAGTCCTTGTACTACGCGCACCTCGACTCGCAGGCCGTCGTGGCCGGACAGGTCGTGCGGCGCGGTGACACGCTGGGGTTCGTGGGTAATACGGGCAATGCGCGCACCACCGCGCCGCATCTGCATTTCGGCATCTACCGCCGCGGGCAAGGGCCGGTTGATCCACTGCTGCACGTTCGGCGCACCACGGTGGAGGTCCCGGAGGTACGGGCCGACACCATGCGCCTGGGTGAGCGCGGCGTCGCCACGGGTTCCGGTCTTGCACTCCGCGAAGGCCCGAGTGCCGCAGATTCCGCCATCCGCGACTTGGCGGCCACCACAGAGCTCTCGATCATGGCGGCCACGGCGCGCTGGTTTCGCGTACAGCTGGACGACGGCACGGCCGGCTACCTCGCAGCCACGTCCGTTCGACCACTCGCCGCAGCGCGCCAGTAGCCTCACGGTAGCGGCACGGGCGTCCGCATGGCATGATGTCCGAGTCTGCGGCCGACCTCATCCGTGTCGCCGCACCTCTCCCGCGCCCACACCGACATGCGTCGCCTGCTCCTGTCCGCCCTGCTCGTGCTGTCCGTTCCCACCCTCGGCGTTGCGCAGGGGCGCACCCCAACCGACTCCATTCGGGACGACCGCAACTTCTCGTTCTATGACAAGGGGCCGTACCGCGCCGCCATTCCGCGCCCCGAGAGCATCCTCGGCTACAACGTGGGCTCGTGGCACACGCAGTACGGCCAGCAGGAGCGCGTGCTGCTCGGGATTGCGGACGCCGCGAAAGACCGTGTGCGGGTGGAGGAGATCGGCGTGTCGAACGAACGTCGCACCATGCGCATCTATCTCGTGTCGTCGGCCGAGAATATCGCACGGCTCGACCAGATCCGGGCGGACCTCGACCGCATTGCCGATCCGCGCGGCGCGTCAAAGGCGGATCTGGACGCCGTGATTGCGCGCACGCCCGCGGTGGTGTGGTTCTCGGGCTCCGTGCACGGCGACGAAGTGCCAGGCTTTGAGGCGTCCATGCAGTTGCTCTATCACTTCGCGGCCACGGAGGATCCGGCCACGATGGCGCTGCTCAAGGACGCGATCGTGGTGATCAATCCGAGCTCCAATCCTGACGGTCACGAGCGCTTCTCGGTGTGGAGCAACTCCATTGCCGTGGGCAGTCCGGAACGCCAGGCGCTCGAGCAGCAGCGCGGCCAACCGTGGGCGATCTCCGGTCGATTCAATCATTATCGCTTCGACATGAACCGCGACCTCATGGCCATGACGCAGCGTGAGGTACAGGCCATCGTGGGCGGCATGTTGCGCTGGCATCCCATGGTCACGGCCGATCTGCACGGCTATACGTCCACGTTCTACATGGCGCCTGCTGCACGTCCGGTGAACACCAATATTTCGAGCTGGCCATTCAGCTGGAGCGAGCGCATTGGCCGTGGCAATGCGGAGGCGTTTGACCGCAACGGCTGGCTCTACTTCGTGCGCGATCAGTTCGACTTGTACTATCCGGGCTACTACGATTCGTGGCCGTCGCTGAACGGCGCCATGGGCACCACGTACGAAACGGACGGCGGTCCGGCGCTCCTCAAGCGACGCGACGACGGCACGCTGCTCTCGCTGCGCGACGGCATCGCCAAGCACTACGCCGCAGCGGTGAGCACGTTCGAAACCACGGCCCGCGGTGCACGTGAAATGGTGCGTGACTACGCCGGCTTCCGGCAAAAGGCCATCGATGACGGGCGCACGGGAAGCATGCAACGCGTGGTGTTCCTGGCCGGCAACGATCCCGCGCGTGCCGCCGAGTTGGCGGCCGCACTGCTGCGTGCCGGTGTGGAGGTGAAGCGCACCACGGCCAGCAGCTCGAGTGCGCGCGCCCATGGATACGCAGTGGACGGCACCGTCACACGCACCTTCCCGGCCGGCAGCTACGTCGTGGAAATGTCGCAGCCACAGGGCAAGGTGGCCAAAGCCGTGCTTGAGGCGGATCCGGAACTCGATCCGGTGTTTGCCAAGACCCAGGTAGATCGCTTCGAGCGCAACAAGCTGAACTCCGGCAGTGACGCCGAAGGCTACGAGTTCTACGACGTCACTGCGTGGGCGCTGCCCGTCTCCTACGGCGTGGAGGCGTACTGGACGGAGGACGCACCCGCGGTGGACGCCACACTGCTCTCACTCACCGGCGGCACGATGCTCAACGGTGAGATGCTGCCTGTGCCGATTGCCGGCGGGATCGTGGATGGACGTGATGCGCGGTCGGCGTATGTGTGGAAGAACGACCGGAACGGCGCGCCCAAACTGGCTGCGCACCTGCTGCAGGAGGGGTATCGCGTTGCGATCGCGAGCGAGCCCATTCAGACGGGTGACGTGAACTGGCCGCGTGGTACATGGGTGGCGCGCGTCTCGCGCAACGACGCCACGCTCACCGCCCGGATTGACGCGCTGGCCAAGGCGTCGGGCGTGGAAGTGCACGGCGTCGCGACGGCGTTCCCCAACCAGGCGCAGTTCAGCACCGGCTCTGGCGTGGTGCGCGATCTTGAAGCGCCGCGCATTGCGCTCGTAGGTGAGACGGGTATCTCGCAGACCAGCTACGGCGCCATCTGGTGGAATCTGGAGCAGCGCTACGGGATCAAGTTCACCCCCATCTCTGCCGACGCGCTCTCCGGCGACCTCTCGGCCTTCAACGTCATCATCATTCCGAGTGGCAACGTGGGGCGCTTGGGCAAGGGTGAGGCGCTCAAGCGCTGGGTGGAGGGCGGTGGCTCGCTCATCACGTTCGGCGGCGCGACCGGGTGGGTCACGCGCGAGGACGTGGGCATGACCACCGTGCGCCGCATCGAGTGCGAAGCCAAGAAGGACGCGAAGGCGGGACCCGCCGCCGAAGCACCGCTCGATAGCGTGCGCACCGTCGCAAGTCCCTCCGCGTGTGCTGATGACATTGCCGATTTGCCCGGCAGTCATTTCGACGTGGTGTTCGACCTGGGCCACTGGCTCACGCTCGGTCTCGAGACGCGGCGGTTCCCGGTGTTGGTGAGCGGCAGCAGCTTTTATACGCTGTCGTCACGCGGTGGCAACGTGGCCGTGTTTCCAACCACGGGCACGCTGCGTCGCGGTGGCTTCACGTTTCCCGAGAACAGCGAGCGGCTGCTCAAGGGCAGCACGTTCATTGCGCAGGAGCGCGTGGGGCAGGGCAACCTGGTCATGTTCACCAACGATCCCATGTTTCGCGGGTGGTGGCGCGCACTCGATCGAATGGTGCTCAACGCTGCCCTGCTCGGCACTTCCTTCTGAGATCATTATGCTGACGTTGCAGATTGTCGTGTGCAGCACCCGCCCCGGTCGAAAGGGGCCGGCCATCGCCGCCTGGATGGAGGCGCAGGCCCGCCGTCATGACAAGTTCACGGTGGAGTTGGTGGACCTCGCCGAGGTGAACCTGCCGCTCTTTGACGAGCCCAAGCACCCGCGACTCCAGCAGTACGAGCACGAGCACACGCGCCGGTGGGCAGCGATCGTCGATCGCGCCGACGCGTACGTGTTCGTCACGCCGGAGTACGACTACGGTCCGCCGGCTTCGCTGCTCAACGCGCTCCAGTTTCTGCTCAAGGAGTGGGAGTACAAGGCCGCCGGCTTCGCGAGTTATGGCGGGGTCTCGGCCGGCACGCGCGGCGTGCAGATGACCAAACAGGTGATCACCACGCTGGGCGTGATGCCGTTGCCGCAGGCGGTGTCGCTGCCATTCTTCGCCAAGTCGCTCAACGAAGAGACCGGCGTGTTCGATCCGGGTGAGACGCAGGAAAAAGCGGCCACCCTCATGCTCGACGAGCTGCACAAGTGGGCCGCCGCCCTCAAACCGTTGCGCGCCTAGGACACGCAACCCAGCGGCGAGCACAAAGCACTACGGCCCGTGTTCGCGCGGCTGTCAGAGCCCGGATTCTTGTACCGCCCCGCTCGCCACCAACCGCGCAATCGCGCGCAGTCCATCGTCACCCACATCAAGACTGTGCGCGTTCACATACAGCGCTATGTGCGCATCGCACACGGCATCCGACATTTCCTGCGAGTGCGCGCGCACGTAGTCGCGACTGGCTTCCGGGTGATCAAACGCATATTGCACCGACGCGCGCAGCGCCCGCTCCACATCGGCGCGCAGCGTTGCGTCGAGATCAGCGCGCGCGCAGATGGTGGCGAGCGGCACCGGCAGGTTCGTGGTGCGCTCCCACCACGCACCAAGGTCGGCCACCTGCACCAGTCCGTGGTCGCCGTACGTGAAGCGCGACTCGTGTATGATCAGGCCGGCGTCCACTTCACCGTGCTCGACGGCGGCGAGAATCCGATCGTAGCGCATTTCCACCACCTGCTCGAGCGCCGGCGCAGCGAGTCGCAACAGCCGATACGCCGTGGTGTCGCGGCCCGGAATCGCCACCCGCCCACGTGCCACCTGCTCGAGAGATCCGGCTTCCCGCGCCACAACCAGCGGTCCCACGCCGTTGCCAAGCGCGGCACCGCTGCGCAACACGTGATACCGCTCGCCCACCCCGGCGAGCGCACCCACACTGAGCTTGGTGAGCTCGAGCGCGCCATCGCGTGCACGTCGGTTCAGCTCCTCGATGTCCAGCAGCACGGGTTGCACACGAAACGGCGCGTCAATCAGTCCGTGCGCGAGCGCATGAAACGCGAACGTATCATTCGGGCAGGGCGAAAACCCGAAGCTCAGCGTAGGCATGCGTACAACTCGGCAATGAGTCGCGGCGTGGCCGCCGTGATCGCGTCGAACGCCTCGTCAAAGCGCCACAGTGCGCGATCGGGTTCCTCAATGGCGTTGGAAATCGCCCGCACCTCAATGGCCGGTACACCCGCGAGCTGTGCGGCCCGCAACACACCAAACCCTTCCATGGCTTCCACCGGAATGTCAATCACGGTGTCAACGGCCGTGTCAACGTTCGCATCGCTGGCCTTGGCGACGGAAGACTCGCCAACGGCGACCGCACGCGCCGCGTGCTGCGTCCCACCCACGTGCGCGCTCGTTCCGATGGTGCACACCACCGCCCCCGGCAACGCACGCACCGCAGCCGCCACAAGGGGCGCCGATGTTGCGAGCAGGCGCGGCGCCAACCGATCCGGCACCAACAGATCGCAGTAGCAGGAACGGTCGCCGATCACGAGCTGCGGCGGCACCAAACGCGTCGAGCGTCGCGCGCCGGCAATGCCCACGTGCAGGATCAGGTCGGGCGGGCGTCGCACGATGGCAGCCGCGGTAGCCGCAGCCGACTCCACCGGTCCCACGCCACACACGAGCGTTTCCCAGCCATCGGGCTCGGCCAATTCACGAGCCGTGGCGGCGACCACGAGAATTCGTACCGGGGCGTGCATGGCCGGAAGCTAATCCGTGTCGCGGACGCTGGCCCCACGCCAATGGCCGCCTACGGTCCAGCCGCCTGTCGTGCGTGGACTCAGCGGCCAGAGTCTGACAGCCGCGGCAATCGCACGTCCCACGCGCGATCCTGCGCGATATGCAACGCCACCGCACGACCATCCGCCGCCCGCTCGAACCACAGTTGCAGGCCCGCCGCGCGAAACACGCTCCCGCTGTCCGCCACCATCACCACACCTGAAGTGGGCGCCTGCCGCAACACCAGTGAATCACCGTCCACCCGCACCTCGTGCGGCTCACCGCCAACCTCGGTGCTGCCGTACCAACCAACAAGTTGCGCATACGATGCACGTGCGACCGCCGGTCCGGCGCGTGCCGCCGCAACGGGGCGCACGGTGGGGTCCACCCGACGCACGCGCCGCGCACGCCGCGACACCACGCTGTCAGCCAGCAGCTCGGCCACCTGCGTGGCGCCGAGGGACGCCCCATTGCATAGCACCGCCACACCAACATCCGCCTCGGGAAACTGCAGCAAGTGTGCGCGGTAGCCACCGGTGCTGCCGCTGTGCGAGTACTCCGTGGTACCCCGATGCCGGAGCACATTCACGCCCATCGCATAGTCGATGGTATCGCCGCCCGTGAGCACCATGCGCTGAGGCATCGCCTCCGCAAAGCGCCGTCCCAGCGTCTGTGTGTTCACGCCATGGGCCCAGCGCAGCAGATCCTCCGCCGTCGTGAGCAGTCCGCCGTTGCCGACGGCGCTCTCGTCCGGCATGTCCAGCGCGGGTGTGGTACCGCCGCTGTATGCGAGCGCGCGACCGGGGACGATGCGCCGATGGTCGTCGCGCCACGACGTGAGTGTCATGCCGAGCGGTACGAACAACCGCTCCCGCGTGAACGCTGCCAGCGTCTGTCCGCTCACGCGCTCCACCAATATCGCGAGCAGATTGTAGCCAGTGTTCGTGTACGAGTACGTGAGTCCCGGTACGTAGTTGAGCGACTGCTGTCGCGACGCCACCTGCAGCACGTGCGCGTTGGTGTGCGCCCGCGATCCACGCGGCCACCCCTCGAGTCCGGTGATCGCTCCCCAGTCGCGCAGGCCGCTCGTGTGTGTGAGCAGGTGACGCACGGTGATGGGCGCCTGATACACCGGCAGCTCGGGCAGCCAGCGGCGCACGTCCGCATCGAGGTCGAGTGCGCCATCGAGCGACAACAGCACCACGGCCGCCGCCGTGAACTGCTTGGAGACCGAGCCGGCCTCGCTGATGGACAGCGGCGAGAACGGCACATTCCGCTCGAGGTCCGCCTGGCCGGAGCTTCGGGTCACCAACAGGTCATCGAGCGAAACACCTGCGGCGCAGCCGGGCCCGGTGGCGGAGACGGTGCGAGCGAGAATCCGCTCCATCAACCGTGCCACCGCGGCGGTGTCGCGTGTGGCGGTGCGCTGCAGCCCGTCCGGGTTCGGCGATGCCGGCCGCACTCGGGTGGCCTGAGCACGAGCGTCCGGGCCGAGGAGCAGCAGCAGCGCGGCGCAGAGCAGGACGCGTGGGGACATGGTCGTCTCGGATGGCAGGGGCGATTGCGCGAGGCGGGAGCAGAAAATCGAAGCTGCGAGCCGTTGCCAGTGCCCGCAAGCAGCAATTGACCCCCGCCCCGCGTTTGACACAGGACGGCCGGACAGCGATATCGCGTGGGTCGTCACCGCGACCGCTCGACCCCTTCCTTCCGTTCCCACCGCCAACTCCCTACATGGCTCCGAAGACTTCGTTCATCTCGCTCCTCAAGGCGTGCGGGCCCGGCCTGCTCATGGCCGGCGCTGCGATCGGCGTGTCGCACCTCGTGCAGTCCACCCGCGCCGGTGCCGACTTTGGCTTCCAGCTCATTGTCGTCGTGCTGGTGGTGAACCTGCTGAAGTATCCCTTCTTCGAGTACGGGCACCGATACGCCGTGGCCACGGGCGAGAACCTCCTCGACGGGTATCGCCTGATGGGATCGGGCTTCCTGTACGCGTTCATGCTGCTGGCCGCGATCACGGCGGTGGGGTCAATCGCCGGCGTCACCTTCGTCACCGCCGGCCTCGCGCAGTATTTCTTCGGCAATGTGATTCCACCCATCATGTGGAGCGTGGTGGTGATGGTGGTGTGCGCGGGTCTCCTGATCGGGGGCCACTACAAGGCACTCGACGGCACCATGAAAGTCATCATGGCCGTGTTGGCCGTCGCGACCGTTGTCGCCGTGGTTGCATCCGTGATTCACGGACCGGTGGCCACACCCGACTTCGTGAGCCCGTCGCCCTGGAACTTCGCAGCGCTGCCGTTCCTGATCGCGCTCATGGGCTGGATGCCGGCACCTATCGAGATTTCGGTGTTCCAGTCGTTGTGGATTCAGGCCAACGATCGCGACGCCGGGCGCCGAACCACGATGGAGGAAGCGCGGTTCGACTTCAATTTCGGCTACGGTCTCACCATCGTGCTGGCCATCTTCTTCGTCGCACTCGGCGCCATGGTCATGCACGGCTCCGGCCTGGAGTTGCAGAACTCGAGTGGCGGCTTCGCCACGCAGCTGGTGGACGTGTACAAGTCCGTGCTGGGCACCTGGGCGGGCCCGGTGATCGGCATCGCGGCGTTTGCCACGATGTTCTCCACCACACTCACCGTGATCGATGGCTATCCGCGCGCGCTCGCGGTGGGCACGAAGATCATCGCACCCAGTCTCGGTGAGACGAACCGTCTCTACGTGGTGTGGCTCGTGCTCACCTGCGCCGCCGCGATGGTGCTCATCGGAAAGTTCGCGTCGTCGCTCACCGGCCTGGTTGATCTGGTCACCACGATGGCGTTCATGTCGGCGCCGGTCGCGGGCTACCTGAACTACCGCCTCATCACGTCCAGCCATACACCCAAGGAAATGCAGCCCGGTGGCGCCATGCGTGCCCTCAGCATTGTCGGACTGATTTTCTTCACCTCGTTCAGCCTGTTCTTCGTCTGGTTCCGCTTCATTCGCGTGGCGTAGACGAACCACACGTTGGTCATGGAGTCGTGCGCGCCGCCTCGAGCTCGCGCACGCACTCCATGAGCCACGCGGCACCGCCCCGATCAAGCGCAGTGGCCAGCAGCGGACGCGCCTCGTCGAGCGCCAGCGCAGCGCGATCGTGCGCGCCGTCCGCGACGGCCAGTGCCGCCACCGCCAGCGGACGCAGGTACGGGCCACCGATTGCCGCGCCTCGACTCTGCATGAGCAGTGCACGCGCGCGTTCAACCTCACCGGCCATGGCCAGCTGTCGCGCCGCGTCGAGCCGCACACCGGTGTGCAATACGGGCGGCAGTCGGTCCACCGCGCTCAGCACCCGCTCCAGCCACTCCAGCGCCTCGCCTGTCGCTCCCACATCGGCACACTGGGTCTGTGTGAGTTGCCACGCCACCACCTCCTGCATTGAACCGTCCACGAGCGATCGCGCACGCTCGAGCAAGGCAGGCGACCAGTCACGTGGCCGCACACCGGCGAGACTGGCACCAACCACGGCCTGAATCGCGGCATCCCGTTCCGCCACCGGGCCCCCGTGCAGCAGCATGAGCAGCCGAGCACCGTCGGTGTAGAAGCCTGACGTGCACGCGGGCACCAGCGTGACGAGCGCAATCCCGAGTGACGTGCCACCCACGGTGAGCAGCACGAACGACGCGATCACCCGCGCAAGCGGCGTATTGGGGCCAAGGTTGCTCGGGTCGGTGAACCACCAGCCAAGCAGCCCCAGCACGCCCAGGATCACACTGGCGACGGGACCGCCGGCCACCATCACCCCACTACGGGTGCGCAGGTTGACCGCATCGGCGGGCGCGGAACCGGCCATACCGCCCGCCAGTGACAGGCTGGTATTGCGGTGCCACACCCAACCGAGCGCGCCCCGCTCCATTCGAAACGGGCCGATGATCAGGAGGAACGCGCGAAAGCCCACCAATCGACCGCCCAACAAATGACCGAGCTCATGGGCGAGCAGCACGGCAAAGAGGCCCGCTGCGCAGCAGACCGCAAGCAACGCGGACTCCCAGCCCGCGAGTCCGAAGCCGCCTGCGACCGCGGCGTCCGTCATCACCACGCCTCCAGCGCGTCGGCCACGCGGCCCGTGGCCACCAACTCGCGCAGCGCGTCGCCGAGTTGTTCGCTGGCGTCCGATGTGGCCTGCCATCGACGCACGCGCTCGGCGTCATCAAACGCGTAGAAATCGCGACGATCCGGGATCTTGCCGCCTGGCAGCGCGGCCACGAACTCGGCGTGCGGCGCAATGAGCAGTGCTCGGCGGAAGTTGGCGCCGCTCGCCCGTCGCCAGCGCAGCCCCTTGTCGAACCAGCCCGGTGTCACGCTCGAGTAGAAGTGCGGATAGAGCACCAGTCCGTCGCCCGGACCGAAGTCGAGGTCCAGATGGTAGTCGAGCACGCCGCCGTCCCAGTGCACTCCCCGCGGCGTGCCGGGAATCTTTACGCCGTTCACCAGCAGCGGGATGGACCCCGAAGCCATGAGCGCGGCGCGCAGGTTGTCACGAGTGAGCGTGACATGCGTGGTGGGCAGGTCGCCCAGGTGCGCAAACGGCGTCTCGTCGCCGGCGGAATGAAAGATGCAGCGCCGAAACTGGAGGCCGAGTGTGCGTCGGGAGACGGAGTTGGCCGTGGCCGCCAGGCCAATCGACGCGCTCACCAGCAGCCGACGCTCACTGGCTGCGAGGCCACGACCCAGCGCGGTAATCACGTGCACGCGAAAGGTCGGGTGCGAAAGAATCTCGTCCACGCCGGTGGCGCCGAGCAGTTGGTCGAGCGCGTGTGTGAGCACCTCGGTGACTTCCCGGGCGGACGGGCGCCGTGTGTACCGCTGGTCGTGGATGTAGGCATGGTGCCCGCGCGCGAGGGCCGCCACGGGATCGCGCTGCGCGAGGCAGGCCATGCGCCAGCTGCCGATGGACGAGCCGATCAGGTGCAACGGCCGCGTGCGTGGTGCTTGGAGGAACTCGCCAAACAGGTAGCGATCCAGTCCAGCAATGGCGAGCCACTTGGCGCCCCCGGACGCGCCGGGAATGACATCCAGGTCTTCGGCCCGCAGTCCGCGCTCGCGCACGAGGGCCATCGCGTCCGGGCCGGCGCGAAGCGTGAGCACGCTTCGACGCACGCGAATGGCCGGCGTGGTGGATCGTGCAGGTGGTGAGGGCATGGGCGACGCGGCTTCACTCATCGTGGAAGGAACGCCTGCGGATTGCCGACCCGTTCCTCGGCGCGTCGCACCGCGGGACTGGCTGGTGGGTGCTCGCTGGCCTGAACCTCAGAGGGCCTTCGCGGGTTGGAAGATAGGGGAGACGACGGGGCGAGTTCGCTGCCGAACCGTCCCCGCTTCTTTTTACGCGAGGCGTGCCATGATCGATGCCGCTCTGGATTCCGCGGTCCCGCAGGACCTGCAGCCTATCCTGCACCAGTTTCTCGAGACCGCACGAGCGCTGCTGCCCGCCGGCGCGACGCAGGCGTCCTGTGAGATTCGGACGAGCGGACAGGCGGTGGTGTCCGCCGCCCATGTCCCGGAGCAGGCCAGTGAGTCGCGACGCGTGGTGCTGTTCGGCTGCGTGGATGCATTGCGGTCGGCCGACCGACGGGTTGTGGATGCCGAGCTGCGGCGCCTGGTGCGGACGGTACATGTGCCGGTGGGCGAGGCTGTGGCGTTTCAATGGACGGAGCGGGCGATGACGGCATTTGCCGGTGGCGCCCTGCTGCCCAATTGCTAGAGGAGGACACATTCGTAAACCCAGCAATGACAATCGTTTAGGGTTGCATTCTGCCGATTGGTTGACTATACTACATCATACACTTGTGCCGACCGTCCGCTCGCAGTGCCGAGCGTGTTCGCGTGATAGCATCGCGCGGTGACGGTCTTTCTTGCCGGAAGTGCAAGTCCCGGCCCGTGCGCTGTGCGCATTGCTGCCACTGGCCAGTATGCCATGCCGGCCAGCGCGACACGCGCCCGTAACCTCACGGTCACACGTCTCCGTACAGTCACCTGAACAATGTCTGCTCGTCGACGCGTGCCCACACCGGAGGATTCTATGACCTACAAGACTGAAGAAATCGAAGGTATTGGCCCGCAGTTCGCCGAGCGGCTGGGCGTGGTTGGCGTGCACAACTCCGATGATCTGCTCGAACGCTGTGCAACCGCCGAGGGCCGCAGACAGCTGGCGTCGCGCACCGGACTCTCCACCAAGCAGCTGGAAACCTGGTGGCACCAGTGCGATCTCATGCGGGTGTCGGGCATCGGCTCGGAGTTCGGCCACCTGCTGGAGTCCAGCGGCGTGCAGTCAGTCACCGAACTCAGTACACGCGATCCTGAAAATGTCGTGAACCTGTTGCATCGCGTGAACAACGAGAAAAAGCTCACGCGGGCTGTTCCGTCGCTCAAGACCGTGTCCAAGTGGATCAATCGAGCACGCGAGCTGGAGCCGGTTGCGCGTCGGGACACCGCTTCAGTGGGTCAAGCGCCGGCCTCGAGACCGGAGCCTTCCATGGCGGCAGGACATTTGGGCCTGACCACCAGCGCACCGGGAACGGACGGGCTGCAGCGAAACGACGTGCCCTCGGGCACACCGCCGCGACTGGTTCGGCCCTGGTAACCACACGGCCGCTCTGGCTGGCGAGAAGCGCGGTTCCGGATTCCGGGACCGCGCTTCTTCTTTCACGCGCGTGAACAACACTAATCCAGCCGGAGCCCCTATGGCATCAGAGCAGCAGTTCGTGGACTACGTACTCGACCAGTTCGAGTCGTCCTGCGGTGTCACCGCCAAGCGCATGTTCGGCGAGTACGGGCTCTACAGCGAGGGACGCATGTTTGCGATGGTGTGCGACAATCGGCTGCTCGTGAAGCCCACCAACGCGGGCCGATCGTTCATTGGCGAACCGGTAGAGGCGCTACCGTATCCTGGCGCCAAACCCTGCTTTCTCGTGGAGGGGCAGCTGGAGGACCGTCCGTGGCTGAGCACACTCGCGCGCCTGACCGTGGGTGAACTCCCGCTGCCCAAACCGAAGGCCGCCAAGAAAAAGCGCTAGGAATCAGGTCCGAGGCCCCGGGTCAGCGGAGATCAGCGTTGGGGCGCTGGTCCGGTTGGCGACGCCGGGAGCCCGGTGATGAGATGGCCCACACCACTCGAATACGCCGGTGCCTCCGCTACCGACTGCCACGGCACGGTTGGCCACCACCGCTCCGGCGGAGACCACAGCGCCGGCTCCACCCACTCGCCCGGCCGCGGCGCTGCCACCCGCCCCCCCACGCGCTGCGCCTCCACGAGCACACGCTCCATGGGCTCGGTCCAGCCGTGCAGCGGGTGGTCGGTGCTGAAACCCTCGTAGCCGG
>JBBSPE010000091.1:0-18215 GCA_038259155.1 Gemmatimonadales bacterium | reverse complement strand
GCGGCGTGCGCAGTCGCGGCGTGCGCCGGAGCGGTGTGTGCATGTTCCATGGCGTGCGCGCCCCTTACTTGATGAGGTAGATGAGCGTGAAGATCACGATCCAGATCACGTCCACGAAATGCCAGTACAACGCCGCGATGTCCACGTTGGTGGCATCAGCGGGGCCGAGGCCGCGCTTGTGATCGATGGCCAGCAGTGAGAACAGCCAGCACACACCAACGGCCACGTGCGCACCGTGAAATCCGGTGAGCGTGAAGAAGCTCGAACCGAACAGGTTCGTGCGAATGCTCAGCCCTTCATTGATGAAGGAGGTGAACTCGAATGCCTGAAAGCCCAGGAACGTGACGCCCATGAGGCAGGTCACCCAGAGCCACAGCTTGCTCGATCCCAGAATCTTCTCGCCGAGGCTGTGCTTGGGCACGTTGCGGTTCTGCACCGCCGCCAGCGCGAGCACCATGGCGAACGAGGACATCAGCAGCACGAAGGTGGACGCCGACGTCACCGGAATGTCGAGAATGGCCGGAAACACCTTGCCCGTGGCCGGCTCCGTCCACGGCTCGTGCGGGAATGGTCCCTTGATGGACCGGCCCTTGTAGATGAGATACGTGGAGATGAGCGAGGCGAACAGCATGCACTCGGACCCGATGAAGGCCCAGATGGCAACCTTCCGGTTGTCGAGACCGAGTGTGGTGTAGTGGCCGCCATGGCCCCCTTCGGCCGCGTGGTCTGCGGACGGAACAGTGGTCGCCGTCATGCTAGTGCGCGTCCTCGAGCGGAGTGAGCAGCCAGTTGTAGAGGCAGCCGATCCAGGTGATGGCGCCCGTGATCATGATGCCGATCGCCAGAAAATGATTCGTGTCCATGAACAGCATGCCGCTGAACATGAGGATCACACCCGCCGCCGTGATCAGCGGCAGGATGGACGGATTGGGCATGGGAATGCCCAGCTGCTTCGCCGTCTTCTGCACGAACCCCGCCTCGTCGGCCAGCGTCGTGGGCTTGGTCACCACACTGCCCTTGAGATCCCACAACGGGTACCGCGACGTGATGTTGGGCAGCACGTCGAAGTTGTGCTCCGGCGGCGGCGACGGAATGGCCCACTCAATGGTGGGCGCGCCCCACGGGTTGCTGGACGCCCGCTCGCCCGAGCGCCACGACTTGATGAGGTTGATCAGGCCGAAGAGCGTACCGAGCATGAGCACCAGCGTACCAATGGACGAGAGCATGTTGAACAGCTCGATGCCCTGACCGGCGTCGTACTGGTACGTGCGACGCGGCATGCCGAGCAGGCCGCTGAAGTGCATCGGGAAGAACGTGAGGTTCATGCCAATGAACGACAACCAGAAGTGCCAGTTGCCGAGCGACTCGCTCATGAACCGGCCGGAAATCTTGGGGAAGTAGTAGTACAAGCCGGCGAACAGGCCGAACATCGAGCCACCAAAGAGCACGTAGTGAAAGTGCGCCACGATGAAGTAGGTGTCCGTCTGCTGCAGGTCGGCGGGCGGCGAGGAGTGCATCACGCCGGAGATACCGCCGATCGTGAACATGCCCACCAGCGCAATGCCGAACTTCATGGCCACGGTGAAGCGCAACTGGCCGTCCCACATGGTGGCCATCCAGTTGAAGATCTTCACGCCCGTGGGAATCGCGATCAGCATCGTGGTGAGCGAGAACACGGCGTCCGCGATGGGCCCCATGCCCACCGAGAACATGTGATGTGCCCACACGCCGAAACCGAGGAAGCCGATCAGAATGCCCGAGTACACCATCACCGGATAGCCGAACAGCGGCTTCTTGGAGAACGTGGGCAGGACTTCCGACACCAGCCCGAACGCGGGCAAAATGAGAATGTAGACCTCGGGATGGCCGAACACCCAGAACAGGTGCTGCCACAACAACGGGTCGGCACCGGCGCCAATGGCGTAGAAGTTCGTGCCGAAGAACCGGTCGAACTGCAGGAACACCAGCGCGATCGTGATGACCGGGAACGCCAGCGCCACCAGAAACTGCACCACGAACGACATCCACGTGAAGATCGGCATGCGCATGAGATGCATGCCCGGCGCCCGCATGTTGATGATCGTGGTGATGAAGTTGAACGCGGCCGCCAGTGACGAGATGCCCAGGATCTGCAGGCCCAACACCCAGAAATCCATGTTGATCTGGGGTGAGAACTGCTTGGTGCTCAACGGCGCGTACCCGAACCAGCCACCATCAGGAGCCACCGAGAAGAAAATCGGCACCGTGATGAAGATGCCACCCAGCAGATACACCCAGTAGCTGAACGCGTTGAGCCGCGGAAATGCCACGTCCCGCGCACCGATCTGCAGCGGGATCAGGAAGTTGAAGAACGCGGCCGACAACGGCATGATGGCGAGGAACACCATCGTGGTGCCGTGCATCGTGAACAGCTGGTTGTACATGTCCGCCGACAGCACCTGGCCGTTGGGCAGCGCCAGCTGCGCGCGGATCAGCGCGGCCTCGAGCCCGCCCACCACGAAAAAGAAGAGCGACGTGAACAGGTACAACACGCCGATCCGCTTGTGATCGACGGTGGTCAGCCAGCTCCACAATCCGGTGTTGCTGGATTCGGTCGCCGTCTGGGTATACGGTGGGGCAGCTACGATGGTCGCCATCGCGAGGGAGTCAGAGGTTGCGAGAGGTTACTTGAGCGCCTGCAGATACGCGACAATGTCGGCGATCTGCGGGTCGGCGAGGCCACCAAGCTGCGGAGACATGGGCGACTTCGTCACGGTGTTGTACTGGCCAACGCCGATGGCCGGCATCAAGCTGCCCGGCTTCATGAGCGGCGCGTTCTTGATCCACAGCGCCAGGTGCTTCGCGTCGTTCCGATACAGTCCGGAGGCAATCGTGTGGCGCGTGGACACGTGCGTGAGATTGGGCCCGATGTTGCTGGCCGACATGGGATTGCCCTTGATCGCGTGGCAGCCAATGCAACTGCTGCGCGAATACAGCTCGCGACCGCGCTCCGCATCGCCCGCGGCCAACATCGCATCGTCGAACGCCAGCGTGTCCGGCAATCGCGTGGTGGGAATCACGTAGTCCGGCAGCTCCTCACTCGGGAACCAGTACCCCGTGCTCGGCGCCGCCGGCGCGGCGGAATCCTGCATGGCCACCACACCCGCGCCACTCGGCACCAACGGAACGGCCGGCGTGGCCGTGGGCACCGGGAACACCGCCGGGCTCGCCTGATGACGCGCCCAGCTCTCGAACTGGTCGGGCTCCACCGCGTACACCTTGAACTTCATGTTCGCGTGCGACGAGCCGCAGTACTCCGCGCAGAACCCGTTCAGCGCGAGCGTCTCGAGATCACGATTGGGCGTGAACCACAGATAGTTGGTGCGGTTTGTGATCAGGTCACGCTTGCCACCAAGCTGCGGAATCCAGAACGAATGCAGCACATCAATGGTGGTGAGCGCAAAGTTCACCGTGCGCCCCTTCGGCAGATACAGCTCGTTGGCCGTCGTGATGCCGTACTCCGGGTAGCGGAACTCCCACCACCACTGGTGCCCCACGACTTCCACCAGCAGCGCATCCGGCGCCGCTTTGGCCTGCGTGGCGAAGATCGTGCGCACCGTGGGAATGGCGATGAAGATCAAAATGACGGCCGGAATCGCCGTCCACAGGATCTCAAGCATCGTGTTGCCGTGCACCGGCTTCGGATTCGGGCTATCGGGCCGCTGACGGAAGCGCACGATCACATAGATCAGCGCCACCTCCACGCCGATGAACACAATCGTGCCGAGCAGCAACTGCATGTCCCACAGCGATTTGATCGCCGTGTTGAAATCCGACGTCTCGTTGAACGTCGAATTGGGATACGTCGTATTGCACGCGGCGGTGGACGCAACCAGTGCAAGCAGCAAAGCGGTGGACAACCACCGACGCCGACGGAACAACCAAGCCATGCCAGTTCCGAGAGTAAGGGAGATCACGGGCAAACCCGACGATCAATCGTGACGCGAGAGACAGAACACCTCGTCGAAGCTAAACCGTCGTTTCGACGCAAGGCAAGCAAACGCCACGCGGATTGCCTTGGGGACACACAATCGTCGTACCACTGAGATGTCTCCGTTCTTTGTCTCAACCGCTCCATTCGGACCGCTCGTTCCAATTGCACGCGCACGCCGCAGCGCTCTGCCCCTGACCCGTCTATGCTCGCGTCACCATCGTCGCACTGGCTTATCACCGGACAGCACGCCACCCCCGATTCGCACCCGGCACGGCGCAGGCTGACGGTCACGAGCGCGCCCCCGCGCTGCGGCCAGACATCCTGCCACGTCGTGACGCCCATCGTGCTGCTCCTGAGCCTCCTCACCGCCTGCAACACCGCACCCGCCTTCGGCGACGACGTCGCGATCGGCGTGGGCGCCCTCCCCGGTCGGCCAGGCTACGAGAACGTCGTGCGTGGAGTCGAACTCGCGGTGGCGGAGCTCAATCGCACACCCGGCGTCCAGTTCCGCATCGCCCTCCCGGCCGATTCGGCCTCTAGCGCGGTCACCGTCGCCGCCGCCCATCGCGCCGATCCGTCGGTGATCGCCGTGGTGGGGCACCCGGAGAGCGGGCAGACGCAGCTCGCCGTCCCGGTGTACGCAGCGCTTGACGATGGCGGGCGAAACGCCGTGGCGTCCGTCTCGCCCACCGCCTCGAGCCCGGCCCTCTCCGGCATGAGTGAGTGGTTTTTTCGCGTCGCGCCAAGCGACCAGGCCGGCGCTCAGGACGTGGCCCGGTTCGCCATGGACTCCCTCGGCCTGCGCGTGGCGGCTGTCGTCTACCGGAACGACGCCTACGGCCGCGACTGGGTCGCCGCCTTCGCCGAACGATGGCGCGCCGGAGACGGCGAGCTGGTGGTCCGCGACCCCTATCTCGCCGGCGAGACCGACTGGGAGCTCTACGCCGCCCATATCGCCGCCCAAGCGCCGGATGTCGTGCTGTTTCCCGGTGACGCGGACGAAGCAGTCCAGTTCCTGCGCGCCCTCCGCGCCGCAGGGGCGCGCTCCCAGTTCATTGGCGGTGACGGCACCGAGGCCATCGCCCAGAACGCCGAGTTTGCCGGCGCACGCTACGTCTCGTTCTTCTCCGCCGAGCGCGCGACGAGCCCCGAAGCCCGACAGTTTCTCGCCGAGTGGCAGGCGCGGTACGGAACCCCGGTGGACATGTTCGGTGCGCTCTCCTACGACGCCGCCATGGCGCTCGGCCACGCCGTGCGACGCGCGCAACCGCGTACACGGGCCGGCGTCCGGGCAGCACTCGCCACCCTCGACATCGCCGGCGTGGGTGGACGCATCGCCTTCGACTCCGCCACACACGATGTCATCGGGCGATCGGTCGTGGTGTCCACCGTTGCGCCGCGCTCCCCATGATGGCCCGACTCGCGCAGTTCCGGTTGCGCACGATCCAGGCGCGGCTGCGCGTGGGCTTCGGCACGTCCATCGGCCTGTTGCTCCTGGCGGGCGTTCTGGGGTGGTTCGGCCTGCAGCGCACCAACGCACAGTCCGTGTCCACCGTCGAAACGCTCTTCAACAAGACCGAACTCGGCGAACAGGTGGTGACGGCCGTCCTGCGCGAGGTGGTGGGTGGCCTGCGGTACCTCCAGGTGCGCACGCCCGAAGTCGCGCGACGCTACCGGCTCGTGGCCAGCGAAGCTGATCGCGTGCTGCGCGCGGCCAGCTCCGACACGCTGCTCGGCCTGCGGGAGCGGCTGGTGCTGGAAAAAGTGGCACAGTTGCAGGCGCAACTGGAGGTCCGGATCGCCTCGACACACGCGCTGCAGGTGCTCGGACGCGCCAATGAGGCAGACGTGCTGCTGGACGAGACGGCCACGGATATTGAACAGATCGAAGAAGAACTCTCCAACCTCCGGACAGCCGTGCGGTCGGGGACAGGCCTCTCCATCTCCTCACTCGAAACCACTCAGCGTCAGAGCGAGATGTCCCTCGGCGTGGTCATCATGCTTGCCTTCGCGGTCGCCGCGTTCTTTGGGATCAGCACCGCACGCGCGGTCTCAGAACCGCTGGCCGCGCTGCGCCTGCAGATGGCCGCCATTGGGGGCGGAGACCTGCGCGTCCCGGACACACCGCTCGACACGGCGTTCATCGCCGAGGAATACGCGGACCTCCTCGGCGCGATGACACAGGCGCGGGAACGCCTGCGCAGTCTTCTGGCCGAGGTACAGGTCGAGGCCGACCAGGTCACGCTGGCCGCCAGTGAGCTCACGGCCTCCGCGTCCGCCGCCGCGGCCTCGTCGCAGCACGTGACGTCGGCCGTGATGGACATCTCGCACGGCGCCGGCGTGCAGCTCGACGCGCTCAACGTGGCCAGCGAGGCGCTGCATCGCCTGGCCGAGGAAGGGGCCGCCATCGGCGAGGCGGTGGAGGAAACCGGAGAGGCGGGACACGACATTCGTGCCACCGCCAACTCCACGCGCGATCAGGTGCAGAAGGCGCTGGACGTGCTGGCGCTCGCCCGAGAGACGGTGCTCACCTCACAGATCGAAATGTCGGGGCTGCGCGACGCCACGGGCCTCGTGGACGAGTTCGTGAACGTGATCTCGGAGATCGCCACGCAGACCAACCTGCTGGCGCTCAACGCCGCCATCGAAGCCGCACGCGCGGGCAGCGCGGGCCGCGGTTTCTCCGTGGTGGCACAGGAAGTCCGCACGCTGGCCGAGCAGAGTGCAAGCGCCGCCCACGAAGTCACCGGCAACGTGAAACGCATTCGGGCGCAGCTGGCCAGCGCCTCGCAGGCGGTGGAAGCGGGGGCAACCCGGTTGCGGGACGTGGGCGGGCTCGCCTCCGACGTCTCGGGCGCGCTCACGCGCATCGAGCACGTGGTCGCGCGTGTGGAGGCCTCCACGTCTCGTGTCGTCTCCGCCGTGCAGGCCAATCGGAATTCGCTTGGCGCGGTGCAACACTCGCTCACGAGCGCGCGCGACACGTCCGAAGGACACGCGGCGGCCGCGCAGGAAGTGGCGGCCAGCACGGAAGAGACGTCCGCCTCGGCCGAAGAAGTGTCGGCCACGGCGGAAATGCTCCAGACGGCCAGCGTGCGTTTGCGCTCGCTGGTGGGCGGCTTCCGGACCTGAGCGTGCTGGTTCGGGGCGCTGTTTTCGGGCCTCGCTGCGCACCGGCTGCTGCTGTCACGCCCTGCTACTGCATGGCTTCCACCACAATGCCGCGGTCGGCAAGCATGTTCAAATAGACGTCTGCGGGCACACATTCGTCCGGGGTGTGCACACCGGGCCGGATCGCGCCGGTTGCCTGCAGCTGTCCAGTGATGGAGAGCGTAAAGCCGGTCGTCTGCATCATCGCCGTGAGGCCATTGGCGTCGTCATATCGCGCCACCATCTGCCACGCGCGCTCGGCGGGTGCTCCGGCCAGGGTGCCCGCAACCACCACGCGAAGTGCCACAAGGTCCTTCGCCCCGGGTTTGCGCAGTTTCTCGCCGGCCACTTTCACGAACACGTCGCGAGGCACCACGGACTGACCCTTCACGTCAACGGGATCGAGCGAGAGCAGTCCAAGGTCGCGAATGGCCTCCATGATCCTGGCATGCCCCGGATAGCGCAGCGTCTTGTACTCCATGTTCGGGATCTCGCCCTCGTACCGGAACGCCATGGTGGACAGCCCACCCGCGGTGTGAAACGCCTCGAGCGTTCCGAGTGGGTCGGGAAAGCGCACCTCCTCGACCTCGGACAGGGCCGTGCGCGTGGTGCGCCGACCGTCGCGCACGATCAACGATTCGGTCGTGTAGTAGTCCACGACCCCCTCGATCGAATAGACGATCTGGTAGTTGAGCGGCGGCTCGGGATGCTGCGGCAGTCCGCCCACGTACAGTTTCACACTCTGCACCGTGTCGAGCTGGCTGATTCCGTACTGTGCCAGAATGTTCACCATGCCGGGCGCGAGGCCGGTATCGGGCACCACGCTCACCCCCTTCGCCTCGGCATCCGCTTCGAGCGACTTCTGCTGCAGCACGATCTCGGTATTGCCGCCGAGATCGGTGAAGTGCACGCCGCACTCCACCGCCAGCTGCGCGAGCGGGTAGTTGAAATAGTAGGGAATCGCGCTCATCACGGCAGTGCTGTCACGCATCAGCGCGCGCACCGCATTGTGATCGCGCACGTCGAGTGCGGCAGTGTGCAACCGCTGGCCGGCGTGCGGCTGCAGGAACGACGGGAGATCCCCGACGCGCAGATCCGCGAGCACGACGCGTTCCACGGCGGGATTTCTGAGGAGATCGAATGCGCAGGCCGACCCTTGCAGGCCGGCGCCAAGAACAAGCATTCGCATACGGGCGCTCCGGAGGGGGGGGAATGAAACCGGGGAGGATCAACTCCTGAAGCTAACCACAGGCCGGGATCGACCGTGCTCAGCGACGCACGCGATCGCGACCGTCGGCTTTTGCTCGATAGAGCGCGGCATCCGCACGCGCGAACAGATCCTCCACCGTCTCGATGCGGGCAGCAGGGAATGTGGCCACCCCGATGCTCGCCGTGATGGACAGCCCTTCCTCACGCGGACGCGTCGCGAAGGAATGGCCCGCCACCGACGCGCGCACCCGCTCGGCAAACGTATCCGCCCCCGCATCGTCGGTCTCCGGAAGCAGGATCAGGAACTCCTCACCCCCGTAGCGCGCGACCACATCATTCCCACGCACAAGGTTCCGCAGGATGGCGGCGACATCGCGAAGGACATCATCGCCGATGAGATGCCCGTGCGTATCGTTCACGCGTTTGAAGTGATCCAGATCGATCATGAGCAGCGCGAGCGACGAGTCGTAGCGCAGCGCCCGCTCCATCTCGGCGGTGATCGTCTCGGTGAGTGCGCGACGGTTCAACAGCTGCGTGAGCGGGTCGGTCTGGGCAAGCTGTTCGAGGCGCGCATTGTCCGCCATGGTGTGCTCCACCATGCGCGCGCGCTGGATCACCGCCACGGCGGCCGTGATCACGGCCTCTGCAAACTCCATGTCGGCCGGGCCGAGCGGCTGCTGATCGCGCGTGCGGCGCACGAGAAACACACCATAGGCCCCGCGATCTACCGTAAATGGCAGCGCGATCACCGATCGGATGTTGATCTCGAGCCCCTCGAGCCCCCACACCTCGCGCACCCCCTCATACAACGGATGCGTGGAGATGTCCTCCACGAGTACGGGCTGCCCGGTCTCGAGCGCTGCTTCGAGCTCCGGGTACCGATCGAGCGAGATCTCAAGGTTGGTGACCTTGGGATTCTCGACCGCGGCCACGACCGTGGCGGAGCGCGTGCCGGACTTGGCGAGAATGACCGAACAGTGCGACACGCCAAGCGCGCGCGCCGCGCGTCCCACCAGCAACTGGTACAGTTCGCTGACCGATAGATCGCCGGTCACCTCGTGCAGGATGTCCACGAGCTTGCGCCGGCTCTCGGCATCTTCCTGGGCGCGCGTCAGCGCCTCTTCCGTGCGCTGCAGTGCATCACGCGTGGCGCGAAACATGGCACCGTGGCGCAGGTGCGCCTGCACGCGCGCCAGCAGCTCCTTGGGGCGATAGGGCTTTCGGATGAAATCAACCGCGCCCAGCCCGAGCGAGCGCACCGAGGCCTCTTCCGGCGGCAGCGAAGACATCATGAGCACCGGCAGGTCACGCCACCGGTCTTCGCCCTTGATGCGCTCCAGGATTTGGTAGCCCTCGGCGTCGGGGAGCAGAATGTCGAGCAGGAGCAGATCGGGCGTCCGCTCCTTCATTTGATCCAGACACGCCTGCCCACCGTCGGCGCGGGCCACATCATACCCGTTCTCCCGGAGCAGCCACCCGATCGATTCCAGGACGGCTGGGTCATCATCGGCCACCAAGACGCGCGCCATGGCGGCCATCAGGCGCGCCGCCGATGGAAGCGCCGCAGGCTGGTGATGCAACGGAACGGCTTCTCAAGCACAGACTTCACGGGCAACCGGAAGACGGGGACTTCGCAAACCGCGGCACGATGCCGGGGAGGCGAAACATAGGGCAACATTATGCGAAGTCGCTAGCCAAAGTGTGTTGGGGAGGGCGCACGAACATCAGGGTGGTGATGTCAGCGCGGCTCGTTCACGCACAACGGGCGCTCCCGGCACTGCCGAGAACGCCCGTCACGGTCTGTCAAACCTGGCGACCGAAAGGCGCTCAGGAAGGTCCGAGTTCGAGCTCTCCCTCGGGCGGGCCGCCCGCATCAGGTGCGTCAGGACCATCCGCCGTGCCGTCCGCCCCCTCGCCGTCGTCGCCGTCCTTGTCCTCGTCATCGGGCACGACGCGCGCCACGGCGGTCACCATGTCGCCGCTGTCGAGCGAGACAAACTTCACGCCCTGTGCGTTCCGGCCGATCACGCGCACTTCCTTCATGGACGAACGAATGGAGATCCCGCCGCGAGTGATCAGCATGATCTCCTCCTCGGCGGACACTTCCATGAGGGCCACCACATGTCCCGTGCGTTCCGTGCGCTTGAGCGTGATGATGCCCTTGCCGCCGCGCTTCTGGATGCGGTAGTCGTCGAGCGAGGTGCACTTGCCCAAGCCGAGCTCCGTGACCACCAGCAGCGTGGCTTCGTTGCGCCGGATCACCACCATGCCCACCACAGCATCACCCTTGGACAGCGAGATGCCGCGTACGCCCGTGGTGTCACGCCCCATTTCCCGCACGTCCTGTTCGTGGAAGCGGATGGACTGGCCCATGCGCGTACCGAGCACGATGTCGCTCGTGCCCGACGTGACCTGCACGTCGATGAGCTGGTCGGCGTCGTCGATCTTGATGGCCTTGATGCCGTTCACGCGCACATTGGAGTACTGCGACAGTGCCGTTTTCTTCACGGTGCCGTTGCGCGTGGCAAACAGCAGGTACTCGTCGTCACGGAACTCCCGCACCGGCACGATGGCCCGAATGCGTGTGTCGGGCGTGACGTTGATGAGGTTGACCACGGGTTTGCCGCGGGTATTCCGACCCGCCTGCGGCAGCTGGTGCACGCGCAACCAGAAGCACCGTCCGTCATCGGTGAAGATGAGGATGTAGTGGTGCGTGGAGGTGACGTACATCTGCTCCATGAAGTCGCCGTCCTTCAGATCGGCGCCGATGCGACCGCGCCCGCCGCGTCCCTGCTTGTGGAAGAGCGAGACCGCCGTGCGCTTGATGTAGCCCTGACGGGAGATGGTGACCATCATCTCCTCGTCGGCAATGAGATCTTCGACCGAAAACTCGCCGTCGTCGCTCACGACCTCGGTGCGGCGCTCGTCGCCGTAGCTCTCGCGCACACGCAGCAGTTCGCTCTTCATGATCTCCATGCGGCGCTCGCGCGACTCGAGAATGCTCCGCAGTTCCGCGATTTCCGCGCGCACCTGCGTGAGCTCCTCTTCCAGCTTGTCGCGCTCCAGCCCGGTGAGCTTGGCGAGGCGCATGTTGAGAATGGCCTCAGCCTGCCGCTCGCTGAGCCCGAAGCGCGTCTGCAGCTGGGCGCTCGCAGCCGGAGTATCGTCCGCGGCGCGAATGAGCGCGATGACCTCGTCGATGTTGTCGACGGCGATCTTGAGCCCTTCGAGGATGTGCTCGCGATCAACGGCCTTGTCCAGGTCAAACTGCGTGCGCCGCACGATGACCTCGTGCCGGTGCTTGAGGTAGTGCACCAGCACCTGCTTGAGCGTGAGCACGCGCGGGATGAGACGGCCCGTTTCATCAGGCACCAGGGCGAGCATGTTCACGCCGAAGGTGCTCTGCATCGCGGTGTGCTTGTACAGCTGATTGAGCACCACGCGCGGAATGGCGTCGCGCTTGAGCTCCACCACCACGCGAATACCATCGCGGTCCGACTCGTCGCGCAGCGCCGAGATACCGGTGAGTTTGCCGTCGCGCACGAGCTCGGCGATGGCCTTCACGAGGTTGGCCTTGTTCACCTGAAACGGCACTTCGGTGATCACAATCTGCGACTTGCCCGACGACTCGCGTTCCTCGATCACCGCGCGCGCACGCATGACAATGCGCCCCTTGCCTGTGGTCTGATAGTCGGCGATGCCCGCACGGCCGTAGATGTAGCCGCCGGTTGGAAAATCGGGGCCTTTCACAATGGCGCGCAGGGCGTCCGCGTCGAGATCGGGATCGTCAATGAGCGCCACGCACGCATCGACCACCTCGCGCATGTTGTGCGGCGGAATGTTGGTGGCCATGCCCACCGCGATGCCCGACGAGCCGTTGATGAGCAGGTTGGGCGCACCAGCCGGAAGCACCCGTGGTTCTTCGAGCCGATCATCGAAGTTGGGCGCAAAATCGACGGTGTTCTTGTCGATGTCGGTGAGCATCTCCACGGCCAGGCGCGTGAGTCGCGCCTCGGTATAGCGATAGGCGGCAGCCGAGTCGCCGTCGATGGAACCGAAGTTGCCCTGCGGGTCGACCAGCATGTAGCGCAGCGAAAAATCCTGTGCCATGCGGACGAGCGCGTCGTACACCGAGCTGTCGCCGTGCGGGTGGTATTTGCCCAGCACGTCGCCCACCACCGTCGCGCACTTCTTGAACGGACGGCCCGGCACCAGCCCCAACTCGTTCATCGCGTACAGCACGCGCCGGTGCACCGGCTTGAGGCCGTCTCGCACATCCGGCAGCGCACGCGACACGATCACGCTCATCGAGTAGTTGATGAACGAGTCCTTGATTTCCTCGTGGATCAGCCGCGGCAGGATGCGCTCGCGAGCGTTGGGAGCGGTCATGGGAGGGACGTGAGAAGGACGGGACGCAGGCCCAACAGACGCAACGCGCACCCGAGGGGCGGCGTCGAACGTGCGGGCGTCAGGGCAACCTGTGAAATCTAGTCGGGCGCACGCGGCAAATCAACTTGGCAACAATCGCGCAAGTCGTTGCTGCACAAGAGCTTCAGTCTGTTCGCGGCAATCCGGGCGTGACGAACTCTGTCGTCTCGGGGAAATCCTGCGCCTCATCCATCGCCGCTTCCCGCTCCACCGCCTCCCGCTCCGACCGATACCGCTCGTACCACGCCCGGGTCACCTCCCCCGCCAGCTCCCGATTGCCCAGACCAAACGCCAGTCCCAGCGCGAGCGCCACCGCCCCGAACAGGATGCCGAAGGCAATCGTCACGATGTTCGTGGCCACCCCGATCTCCTGCAGGGCCATGAACACCGCCAGCACGATCACGCTCCACCGGCCCACGCGCGCCAGCGCCGCCGCGCCATGCACCGCACCCGCCGCCGCACGCAGGAGGCCTTCCACAAAACCACCCAGCACAATCCCGACAATCACCACGACCAGCGCCGCGATGATGCCCGGGATGTACGACAGCAGTTCGCTGAACACGCCCGCCAGCGATTCCAGACCGATCGCATTGGCCGCCACCAACAGCACGGAAAACATCACGCCCCAGAACAGGAACGCGGCCACGACACGGGTGGGATTCACGGGCGTCCCGGAACGGGCCACCGCTTCCAGCACGCCCCCACGGTCCAGCACCTCGTTGAAGTGCATGCGTCGCAGCAGCCGGTGCGAACCCTTCTCGATGAGCTTCGCCAGCAGGTAGCCGGCAAAGAGGATCACGAGCGCGCCAAAGAGCGCCGGCACGAACTCGGCGATCAGGGTAAAGCTGTGTTCGAGGCGGCCGGAGAAGCTGTCCGCCAGCCGGTCAGTCGGCGAAGCGGTCTGCAGCAGGGCGAGCACGCCCAGAGACGGTCGGGACATGTCGGAGAATCTAGTGACTGGAGGAAGTGGGCTCGCATTTCCCCGCAGCGCTCGCGTGCGCAGCTCAGGTGCGCGTGCCGCGCTGCGCGTCGAAGAGCACGCTGCGCCGACACGACGGACACAGCAGCCATTCACGCCGCCGTGAATACCCCAAACCAAACGAACCGCCACCAATGGCTCGGTGCGTGAACGGCACCGCGCAGCGTGGACAGACCGGCGTCTCGCCGCGCGCGTGCGCCGCCCGGAGTTCCTTCTCCTCGACGGGCGTGAACGTCGCGGACTCGCTCATGGAATCCGCACCACGACCTTGCCGAACTGCTCACCCGACGTGAGCCGCGCATAGGCCTCCTGCGCCGACGCCAGCGGATAGACCGAGTCCACCGGCGGCAGCAGCCGACCGGCCCGCAACTCCGACGCAATCGCCGCGAACTCGGCGTCACTGCCCATCGTGGAACCCATCAGCGTCCACTGATTCCAGAACATCCGGCGCACATCCGTCTCCACCATCGGGCCGGACGTACCGCCACACGTCACCAACCGGCCGCGCTTGCCCAGTGCCACCAGCGACTGCGTCCACGTGGCCGCACCAACACTGTCGATCACGACATCCATGCCGCGCTTGTTCGTGGCCAGCCGGGCCTGCTTGCCGGCATCGCCGGCCCGATGGTTGAGCACATGGTCGGCCCCGAGCGCCTTGGCCCGGTCCAGCTTGTCATCACTGCCGGACGTGACCCACACCCGCGCACCAAGCTGCTTGCAAATCTGCAGCGCGGCGAGCGCGACACCGCCGCCAATGCCCCAGATCAGCACGTCGTCGCCAGCCTGCACCTGCGCGCGGGTGACCACCATGCGCCACGCCGTCAGCGTCGCCAGCGGGAAGGCGGCGGCCACGTCCCACGGCACCGACTCGGGAATGACCTCGAGGTTGGCCTCGGGCACCACAACATATTCCGCCAGCGTACCGGGTCGGTGTTCGCCAAGCACGCCGTAGGTGAGGCACAGCGGCTGGTCGCCCGCCCGGCAGTACTCGCAGTCGCAGGAGCGATCCACCACACCCGGGTTCAGGATCACGTGATCACCGACCGCGACGCGTGTGACGGCGTCTCCCACCAACTCCACCACCCCTGCGCCGTCCGAGCCCACGACCCAATCGGGCGTGATGCGCACGCCGGGAATGCCGGCCAGCACCCAGAGATCGAGCCGGTTCAGCGCCGCCGCCTGCACCCGCACCCGCACGTCGTGCGGGCCCGAGAGGCCGGGCGTGGGCACGTCACGGAGCGCCAGACGGGACAAGTCGCCGTGCTCGGAGATGGTGAGGGCGCGCATGGTGTCTGGCGTCATTCCCGCGGGGTGTGGCGAACCGACGCGGCGCGGCACGCGTGTCGTGTCGCGAACGCGTCGGGTTCCGAAGACCTGTTCAAGGTGGCCTGTTGCACCGGCAGACTACAGGGGTGACGCACAGCGTGTCCCCCGGTCCCCGCCCTATATTTCGCGCACATTCCCTGTGCTGCTCACGGCGGCGTGCCTGTGCGCCGCTGAACCTCACCGTCCCGTCGTTGCCATGGCGTCCTTCCAAGTTCCCCCGCTCGGCGAGTCAATCGTCGAGGCGACCGTCTCCCGCTGGCTCAAGCAGGTAGGCGACGCCGTCGCCGCCGGTGACACCCTCGTCGAACTCGAAACCGACAAGATCACCGTCGAGGTACCGGCGCTCGAAGCTGGCACGCTCAGTAAACAGCTCAAGAGCGAGGGCGATGTGGTGAATGTCGGCGACGCACTGGGTGAGGTCACGGCCGGCGCTGGTGCCGCTTCGGCTGCATCGACGCCGGCCACACCAGCCCCGGCCGCTGCATCTGCCGCTGCGCCTGCCGCCGCAGCGGCCGCGCCGCAGGTCGCCGAGAGCGACAGCGATCCGAAAGCCTCGCCAGCCGCGCGACGCCTGGCCGCCGAGCAGGGTACAGACCTCTCGCAGGTGGCCGGCACCGGCCGCGGAGGCGTCGTTGCCAAGGCTGACGTCGTAGCCGCCAGCAAGGCCGCACCGAGCGCGCCGGCCGCTGCCCCCAAGGCACCCGCGCCGCCCGCCATGGCGCGCAGCGCTGCCCGGGAGGGCGCCCGCGAGACCCGCGAGAAGATGTCCACGCGGCGCAAGCGCATTGCCGAAAACCTGCTGCAGTCGCAACACAACACGGCGCACCTCACGACGTTCAATGAGATCGACATGACGGCGGTGTCGGCACTCCGCGCCCGCATGCGCGACCGGGTGGAAAAGGAGCACGGCCTGCGTCTCTCGTACATGCCGTTCTTCGCGAAGGCGGCCTGCTTGGCGCTCGAGGCCTATCCGGCCGTGAACGCGCAGATCGATGGCGATCACTTCGTGTACCACCACTACGTGAACCTCGGCATCGCCGTGGCCAGCGACGCGGGCCTCGTGGTACCGAACGTAAAGGACGCGCAAGCCCGCTCGCTCATCGAGATCGGGCACGATATCGGTGCGGTGGCCAAGAAGGCCCGGGACGGCAAGCTCGGCATGGACGACCTCACCGGTGGCACCTTCACCATCACGAACGGCGGCGTCTTCGGCTCGCTCGTGTCCACGCCGATCATCAACTACCCGCAGGCCGGCATTCTCGGGTTGCACAAAATGCAGGACCGCCCGGTGGCCGAAAACGGGCAGGTGGTGATTCGCCCCATGATGTACGTCGCGCTTTCGTACGACCACCGCATCATCGATGGGCAGCAGGCCGTGCTCTTCCTGGTGCGCGTGAAGGAGCTCATGGAAGACCCCGCTTCGATGCTGCTGTACTGAGACGGCCGCCCCGAAGCTCGCGAAACCCGGGTACAAAAACGACGTCCTGCACGGCGAACCGTGCAGGACGTCAGGACCACCTACTGACGTTACCGTTCGAGGACGGGCTGCGCGTTTGGTGGCTCAGGTGGGCAGCAGTTCTCACGAATGCTGCGCGCTGTCTCCTTGACGCTCGAACGTAATGATCGTCACGCCACGCGCCAGTGCCCGGACGGAGTAGGCTCAAGACTGTCACACCGTCGTGACCGACGTCGCGCCGCGTTATCTTCAGCGCATGATCACTCCCCAGACCTTCGACGTCGTCGTCCTCGGCGGCGGTCCCGGCGGCTATGTCGCCAGTATCCGGGCAGCCCAGCTCGGCTTCTCCGTTGCCTGCGTGGAGGGTGACCGCACGCTCGGTGGCACCTGCGTGAACGTCGGGTGCATCCCGTCCAAGGCGTTGCTCAGCTCGTCCGAGCACTTCGAATGGCTGCGTCTGCATGCCGCCGAGCACGGCATTGCCGTGGACAACGTGCGGCTCGATCTGGCCACCATGCAGGCGCGCAAGGTGGACGTCGTCGCGCAGAACACCAAGGGCGTGGAGTTCCTGTTCCGGAAGAACAAGGTCACCTGGGTCAAGGGGTTCGGAACGCTGCAGGCCAACAACGTGATCGAGGTCAGCGCCGAAGACGGAAGCGTGAGCCAGGTGCAAGGCACGCACGTGATCCTCGCCACCGGCTCCGTGCCCATCCAGCTGCCGTTTCTCCCGTTTGACGAACGTCGGGTGCACTCCAACGTGGGAGCACTCGCGATCAGCGAGGTGCCCAAGCATCTGATCGTGGTCGGCGGCGGTGTCATCGGCCTCGAGCTCGGCTCGGTGTGGCGCCGGCTCGGCGCCAAGGTCACGGTGGTGGAGTTTGCGCCCACGATCCTCGTGGGCAACGATGACGATGTGATTCGCGAGGCGGACAAGATTTTCCGCCAGCAGGGGCTCGAGATTCACGTGGGCACCAAGGTCGTGGGCGCCGACATGCGCGATGACGGCGTGACGCTGCACTGCGAGAAGAACGGCGAAGCGGTGTCGTTCGACGCGGACCACGTGCTCGTCTCTGTGGGACGCAGGCCGGCGCTGCGCGGCATCGACGCGGCCGCGCTCGGTCTCACGCTCGGCGCCCGCGGCGAAATTCAGGTGAACGACCAGCAGCGCACCAGCCTGCCCAACGTCTTCGCCATCGGCGACGCCACCGGCGGCAAGCTGCTCGCGCACAAGGCCGAGGAAGAGGGCGTGGTGGCGGCGGAAGTGATCGCCGGCAAGCCGGTGCACATGCACCAGCACACCGTGCCGGGCGTGGTGTACACATGGCCGGAAATCGCCACGGTGGGCCACACGGAGGCCGAGGTGAAGGCAAGCGGTCGTGCCTACCGCACGGGCAAGTTCCCGTTCAGCGCGAACGGCCGCGCGCGCACCATGGGCGAGACGTCGGGGTTCGTGAAGTTTGTGGTGGATGCGGAGACGGACGAAATCCTGGGCTGCCACATGATCGGGCCGAACGTGGGCGACCTTCTGTCCGAGGTCGTGCTGGCCATGGAATACCGTGGCTCGGCCGAGGACATTGCGATCACGATCCATTCGCACCCCACCCTCTCCGAAACCACCAAGGAAGCGGCGTTGGCGGCGATTGGTCGCGTGTTGCACATGTAGTGCGGTCTTGGGGGTCCGGCGTCGGGGTGTC
>JBBSPE010000090.1:0-18264 GCA_038259155.1 Gemmatimonadales bacterium | reverse complement strand
CAGCCCCACAACAGCTCGAACCGCGCCCGATCCCACACGATCGGATCAAAGGGCGCGAGCAGCCACAGCCTCATGTCCTCGTCCACGGCGGCATGGCGACGATGACCGGGGGCTTCGCCGTGGGGCCAGAACCATTGCTCACCGTCAATACGCGCACTGGGCAGGCGTGCCTTGGTGCGCGTGACGAGCGCCCCGAGCTGTCCGATCCACTGCGGTGTGCCATACCCAAGTCGACGCAACACCGTGGAGAGGCCGCGTGCCGTGAGGGGTGCGTAGAGATTCACCACGACGTCGGCCAGTCGATCGAGCGCGGCATCGGCCGGCTGCGGCGCCTCGTCGAAGTCTCGCACCGCGTAGAGGCGAATACCGCCCTCGCGCGCGGCAATCCGGACAAGCCCGCGGTAGTGCATGCCATCCAGCAGCTGCGTGCTGGCTCGGCTGTTTCCACCAAACCAGTTCTTCGTACGCCCGTGGTCGAACGCCTCGTCCACGTCGCGCGGATGCACCGCATCTCGCTCACGGATGAACGCCAGTACGGCTTGCGCCTGTATCCAGCGCGCCTTCGGCCACTCGACGCGCGGCGTGCGCGGATGCATCAGCGACGCCAGCTCGCGTGACAGGAAGCCGTAATTGATGAAGGCGTCCTCCTCGACGGGCAGCTTGGCATAGCGCCGCTCGAGGTCACCGGCGCGATAGCCCGGCACCCGGTGGCGCAGCGTGAGGTCCTGCGCCCGCGCCGGTGCGCGGATCGGATCGGCCTGCACAAACCCGAAACGCGCGAGTGCCCTCCGCAACGTGGGGGCGACGAACAGGCTGCGCGAGACCGCGTGGCGGCGGATGTCATCAAGCGTGAGCGGCATGGTTCTCAACAACGGTGAATGGTAGGAACACCACACCAGCGTGCACCAATGCTAACACCCGCGCGAGTGGTACCACGCCGTGAGGAGTCCGCGTTCGCCAAAGGCCGGAATCCTCCCGTCGGCCCCAGGCCGTCCATCACGGAGGAACACCGCGATCAGCGACGTGGACATGTCGTCGCTACGCCGTCATGGTACGACGCGCGCTTTGAGGTTTGCGAACAGCGCGTCCACCATCGCATCTTTGCCACCGTCCTTGTCGCTCACGCTTGCCAAAACATCGGCGCCGTGCATCACCCCGCGCATCTGGACACTGATGCCGAACTGGTCGGTGGTCGTGAGGGAGACAGTCGGAACCGTGGCGCCTGAGACTTCGCTCCACCCTTCACCCTTGAGAGAGGCAATGATGTCAGGTTGCGCCTCGCCGATGTACAGGCCCACCGTCACCACGTTTTGCGACGGACGCGGAAAGTAGATGGTGTAGGTGCACGACGTGCGTGATGGCGCCAACCCCACCACCGCGCTGTCGGGCTGATTGAAGAGCGTGCGCAAGCTGGCCTCGGTCCATGTGGCACACGGATCGAACGCGCCTGTCTCTTCGCGGATCTGCGGCTCGATTGTGGGCGCGTTTGGGAGACGAGTTGCGATCTCCTCGGCAGCCGCCTGCAGCTGCGCCTCGCTGGTGCGCATGCCGGTGATATAAATGACAATGCGTTGATCACGCTGCTCGAATCCAAACGCGTAGGGGCGAGGTGCGCCCTTGAACGCGGTGTCGGCGAGCACGACCGCGTTTTGTCCTGGTGACGACATGGACTGCAGCACGGCCGGCACGTCCATGTTGTACGCGTGGTCGCTGAACGGACGCGAGCTCGCGATGGGCTCCACGCGTGCGCTCACCTGAAAGCCGATGTTGTAGTTCCACACGCACTCGGCGTTTGACACGCGCCGTCGCGTGAGCACGTATTCCGTCGTGGCGGCAGCACGCGCGGTCTCGTCGGAGAGAAACGGGCAGGGGTCGGTTTCCTTGACCGACGGTGGCGTGCGTCCCATGGCGTCGGAGGCGCTGATGGGTGTGGTGGGCAGTGGGGTGGAGACGCTGCTGCCGGAAGCGCTCCCATCGTTCGCCGCGGTTTGACCATTCGCTGCTGCGTCGGCCCCGGAACCCGAGGATTCAGCGTCTCCTCCCCCGCAGCTGCAGACAAATAGAGTGGCCGATAGCACAACGAGACGTGCAAGCATGTGCAGCTCCTGCGAGATGAGATTGCACCGGGCGACGTGTCCGATGCCCATCTGCAACTCACAGCGTTGCGCGCAGTACGTCAAGTTGGACGGTACTGGCAGACTGGAAGATTCGCTTCGTCATAGGCGTCGGTCCTGCTATGCTGCACTGGTTGGGAACACACATCGGCCATGGCCTTCACCGCAGGAGATCGGACATGAGTGACACCGCCAAGTGGGTGGTCTTCGGCACCTACAACACCGGCCTCGAGGCCGACATCGTGCGCGTCGCGCTCGAGGCCGAGGATATTCCGGTGCTGGTGAAGGGCGACCATCCGGGTATCTTCGGTCAGTCGTATCAGGGCGTCGTGACCGGTGGCATTGAACTGCTGGTGCCCGACGTAGAGCTCGAGCGGGCGCACGAGGTGGTCCGCGACGACGGGTGACCGGAAATGCCAGAGCGCAGCAGCGTGCGTGGCATTGCGCACACTCGGCATGAAACTTCGACGGGGAAGCCAGTCCGTATGCTCAGTCGCCTTTCCGTGGCGTTCAGCGCCATCGTGTTCTGCCTGATTGTGTTTGATCCACCGATGCCCGTCGTACTCGGGCCCACGGCCAAACGCACGGTGTATTTCAAGCTGCCCATCGCGGGTGCGCGCTTTCACTGGATGTTCGACGATCGTGACGCGTTCCTCGCGGGTGCGCTCACGCTTCGCATCATCAACGAGGAGCGTGATGACACGCTGGTCGTGTTCCGTGATGGAATCCTGCGCGATGGCTGGACGATGGTCGGCGATGCCAGATCGGATGGTGCATTCTATTTTGGCCTGGAGACGAGTCACCGATACGCCACCGCGCCCGATGACTCGCTGATCATCACGCTCACGGTGCGTGAGGACCTGCTCGGTCGTGGTCCATATCACGAGGGCGTGCTGCGTGCGGGCACGTGGACCAGGACCGGCACCTACTCCGCGCTCTACGGCGGACGCTGGAATCCGATGGACTACGCCGTGCTTCGCGACAGACCGCCCGTGGCGTATCTCCAGTGCTGGGACGATGTGTGGCCGATCGAGATCACCGCGGCGTCCGGATGGCAGGGCGTGGAGCCAGCGGAGGGGCGAGCGGAAGGATGGGCTCGCTGGATGAGACCGAGACGCGGCGCTGACGGACGTCGCTGCGGATCGCATGTGTAGCTGAGACGCCGCCGGTCGCTGACCATGCGGACGACGCGGACTGGACAAACGCCTTTGGCGACCGTTTCCGCGGTCGCAACGATCTGCGTGTGCTGCACAAACGGAAGGGGCGTTGGGTGATCGTGAGTCATCTGATATGACAACCAAAAGAGAAGGGAAGTTTATAGGCAACCAACCGCAGGGACGCATGCGCGAGGGTGCGAACTCGAGCTGCCGCCGTCGGATGCCTCGCTCCAGATGCCATGAGGGAGTCAGTCATTCCCTGACATCCGGCGTTGGACATGTGTGTACATCATCAGATGAGGAGTAAACGGGAATATCCTGAATGTGTCGGCGGGCTCGCAGGGCTCGCGCCGCTGGCACGGGAGGCGCGATATGCCAGGACGCCGTATGGGAGGGTTGCTGGCCACGTACCTGCTGGGGGCCGCTCTGCTGAGCGCGTGTTCCGATGATGAGGGGCCGACAAGCACGACCGTCGCCCTGACACCCACCGTGCAGACCGCGGTCCTGAGTGCCCTCCAGGACGAGTATCACGCCGAGGAAACCTATCTGCGGGTGCTGGCGGACCTTGGTGATGTCCTGCCGTTCTACAACGTGGTGTACGCGGAGCAGCGGCATTCCGCCGCCCTCGCCGGGCTGCTCCAACGCCGAGGCATTGCGGTGCCGGAAAGCGAGTGGAACATCAACAATGTGCCCCGCTTCCCGACGCGCGCATCGGCCTGCGCCGGCGCCGCGGACGCGGAAGTCTGGAACATCGCGCTGTACGACCAGTTGCTGGTGCTGGCACTGCCCACCGACGTGCAGAACGTGTGCACGAGCAACCGCAGTGCATCGCGGACCAAGCACCTGCCGGCGTTCGCAAATTGCCGGTAGTCACGGGGTGGGAGGACGTGGCATGAACGCGATCCGTCGTCACCTGACCGCGATCATCGTGGTGGTGATGGTGCTCCTGATCGGTGCGCTCGTTGGCCCACGCCTGGTGCTCGGGCCGCAGGTGGACGTGGCGGCGGTGATTCAGCAGGACTTCGTACAGACGGTCGTGGCGAGCGGCCGTGTCGAGACGCCACATCGCGTGGACATCGGCGTCCAGATTACCGGCGTGGTACGGCGTGTTCCGGTCAAGGAAGGCCAGATGGTCGCGGCTGGAGCAACGCTGGTCGAGCTGGAAGCCTCCGAGATACGCGCCACACTCGATCAGGCGCAGCGGGCGGTTCAGGCGGCATCGGCGCGCCTTCGGCAGGTGCGAGAGGTGCAGGCGCCACTGGCTGCGCAGGCCGAGCAACAGGCACAGCTTGCCTACGAGGCGGCACGAGATGCCTTGCGCCGCAGTGAGTCGCTGTTCGCGGTGGGCGCGATCAGCCAGACGGCGCTCGACGATACGCAACGCGCGGAGCAGGTCGCGGCAGCACAGCTGCGCGGCGCACAGCAACAGGCGGCCAGTGCTCAGCCATCAGGCAGCGATGCGGCGGCCGCAGCGGCCGCCGTGGAGCAGGCACAGGCCGGTGCGACTGCGGCACGTGCTCGGCTCGCCTACGCCACTGTGACCGCACCAAGCGCCGGCACGGTGATCGCTCGAGACGTTGAGCCGGGAGATGTCGTCCAGCCGGGGCGGCCGCTGCTGGTACTGTCGCCCGGCGGCGAGACGCAGCTGGTCGTGGCGATCGACGAGAAGAATCTGCAATTGCTTGCCCTCGGTCTCACGGCCCAGGTGTCAGCGGACGCGTACCCGACGCAACAGTTCGCCGCCGAGGTGATATACATCAGCCCCGGAGTCGATGCCCAACGTGGGACCGTCACCGTGAAGCTGCGCGTGCCCGCGCCTCCCACCTACCTGAAGCAGGACATGACGGTTTCGGTGGACATTCAGATTGCGCGACGCGCCAACGCGGTGCTGTTGCCCCGCAGTGCCGTGCACGACCTCGAGACGGCGTCACCTTGGGTACTCCGGGTGGAAGGACATCGCGCGCGACGTCAGACGGTCACCCTCGGCCTGCGCTCCGATGGATTCTGTGAAGTGCTGGCGGGCCTGACCGCCGGCGATCGCGTGGTGCCGGTTAATTCGGCGGCGATCACCGATGGCGCAAAGCTGCGACCGGTGCTGCCGCCATGAAGCCGGACCCTGTCTCGGCCACGGTTCCGGTCGCTTCGCCGGTCACGTCGGGGACACCCCCAGCGCAGCCACTCGAGCCGCTCAGGCACTGGCTGCCGTTCGAATGGATCGTCGCCATCCGATTCCTGCGTGAAGGCCGAGTGCAGACCCTCTTCATCATTGGCGGTGTCGCCCTGGGCGTGGCGGTGATCGTCTTCATGTCGGCGTTGATGTCGGGCGTGCAGGCGAACATGGTCGCCCGGACGCTCACCGGGCAGGCGCACATCCAGCTCTCGCAGCCCAAGGAAGTGGTGCGATTGCTCCGCGAGGGCGTGCCCGGACTCCGTGAGGGCGCGATCGTACAGGCGCCGCTGCAGCGACTCAAGGGTATTGACCAGTGGCAGGGCATCGTTGAAACAGTGCGTGCCATGCCGGGGGTGGTCGCGGTCTCGCCGTCGGTGACCGGATCGGCCGTGGTCGTCCGTGGCGACGCAACACGCGTCGTGCTGCTGACCGGGATGGAGCCCGACCTGCACTATCGCATTGTCCCGCTTCCGGAAAAGATCGTGCGTGGCTCTGCGCGTGTTACGGGCACGGACATCCTGATTGGCACCGAGCTCGCATCCGACCTGGGTGTGGGCGTTGGTGACCGGCTGCGTGTGACCGGGACAGGCGGCGTGAACACGCTGCTCACCATCGCCGGCATCTTTGATCTTGGCAACAAGGGGGCGAACGCGCGCACCACCTTTCTGGCGCTGCGGACGGCGCAGGCGCTGGCGAACCTGCCAGGTGGCGTGACCACCATCGATGTCACGGTACAGGAGGTGTATGCGGCCGAGACAATGGCGCGCGCGATCGCCGCCGCGTCGAGTGTGCAAGCGGACAGCTGGATCAGCACGAACGCGCAGTTCTTCAGCGCCATCAGCGCGCAGAGCATGTCGAACACCTCGATCCGGTTCTTCGTGGCATTGTCGGTGGCATTCGGCATTGCCAGCGTGCTGGTCGTTTCGGTGGTGCAGAAATCGCGTGAGATCGGTATCCTGCGCGCCATGGGCATCACGCGCGGTCAGGTAATGCGCGTGTTCCTGCTGCAGGGCGGGCTGCTTGGCCTGGGGGGTGCGCTGGTCGGATCAGTGATCGGTACGATTGCGCTCGTGGTCTGGCAAAAGACCGTGCTCTCCGCTGACGGGACGCCGATGTTCGCACTCGTGTTTTCCGTCGCGCTGTTCGGATGGACCCTCACGCTGGCCACGCTCACTGGCCTGCTGGCGGCGGTCGCGCCGGCGCGACGTGCGGCGCGCCGGGATCCGGGGGTTGCGATTCATGGCTGACGAGACGGTGTCAGCGCCAACGGTGCAGACGCCTCCCGTCGTGCAGCTGCGCAACGTGCACAAGTCGTATGCGGTCGGATTGCCGAACGAGACGGAGGTGCTGCACGGTATCGATCTTGATCTCGCGCGCGGCGACTTTTGTGCGGTGATGGGGCCCTCAGGCTCGGGAAAGAGCACGCTGCTCAACATCATCGGTTTGCTCGACCGGCCCACGTCCGGCACGGTGGCGATCAGCGGTGTGCTGACGGGCGGGCTCAGCGACAGTGCGTTGACGCGACTGCGCGGCCACAACATCGGGTTTGTGTTTCAGTACCACCACCTGCTGACCGCCTTTACGGCCCTGGAGAACGTCATGATGCCGATGCTGGGGGACGCCGGGTTTCCGAACGCGGACATGACGGCGCGCGCAGCGGCGCTCCTTGACAGCGTTGGGCTCACCCCATGGCGCGACCAACCGGTGGGGCAACTGTCGGGGGGTCAGGAACAGCGCGTGGCCGTGGCGCGCGCCCTGGCCCTGAAGCCTGCGCTGTTGCTCGCCGATGAGCCGACCGGCAACCTCGACACCACGAGTGCAGACGCCGTCTTCTCGCTGCTGCGGGACGTCAATGTCGCCAACGGGACCACGGTACTGTTTGTCACCCACAATCCGCTCATGGCGGCGCGATGCGACCGGACGATCGACGTTATTGACGGTCGCGTAGTGGCGCGACGCGCCTGACGGCTGGACCGCTCGAAGCCTGGGAGGCGTTCGCGATCAGAGCAACCGCTGCGCCAGCGCCAGCCCGCTGAGCAGCGCGCCCTCCACGCGACCACCCGCGCACCAATCACCGCCGGCCCCGAGCCCGAGCACCTCGTCGTGCAGGGCCTGCGCACCAGCGGTCGCGCCGGGTAGCTCCGGCGCGGGAATCGCATAGCGCCAGCGATGGGCAACGGCCTGCACCACCGGCACGGTCTCGCCGAGCAGGTCCCAGAAGGCGTTGAGCATCTCCGGCGCCACGAGCGCCGGCTCAGCATCCAACCGTTCCGCACTCCACGGTGCTGTGGCGTGCAGCACCCAGTTGGGCTGCGGCGCACGTCCGGGCTTGCTGGCCTCGTGGGCCACCCAGCTGAGCACGGGACTGTCGTTCACGAAGGCGGCATCCCATTCGACGCGCGGGTTCCGAGCGAGCGTGACCATCGTGGCCATGCACGGGAGCATACGCACGGCGGCGAGCTCGCGCGTGAAGGATGGCGCGTGATCGGCCAGCAGCGCGAGCGCCTGCGCTGCGGGGATGCACGCGAGTACCTGGTCGAACGTGCCGAGTGATGACCCGTCGGCGGCGAGCACGTTCCAGGTGGACCCCTCACGTTCGATCGCGGACACCGGCGTGTCGAATGCCACACGTTCGGGCGCGGCCAGGCGCTCGCCCAACACGCGCATGTCCGGTACACCGACCCAGCGCGTGACTGCTTCGGAGACATCGCGCCACTCGCCCTGCTCGCGCGCCGCGATGCGCGCGGACCATGGCTCCACCACCCCGTCGTTCACCCACTCGGCCAGCAGATCGGCCGTGCGCAGGTCGCGCTGGGTGAAGTACTGCGCCCCGTGGTCGAAGTGATGCTCACCTGTGCGCCGAGTGGCCGCGCGTCCGCCGGGTGCGCGCGATCGCTCGAACACCTGGCACGGCACACCATTCGCGCGGAGCGTGCGCGCCGTGATGAGGCCGGTCATTCCGGCGCCAATGATGGCGACGCGAGGTGGCTGCGGCTCGGACGATGGCATGGGGACGTGGTGTGGGAAGCGGATGATCGGCGCGCGGACGACGCGCGCCGAACGGCACACGTTGTAGAGTGGCGGCGGGGAGACGTGGTCGCTAGTCGTGACGGTGTCGGCGCCTCGTGCCTTCTACCGCTAGGAGATCGCGACGCAGGCGCTCGCGCCGCGCGCCCGTGCACTGCCTTAAGCTCAGGAGGTAGCCTTCGGCGGTCGTCGCACCGCTCCCCGCACCCGGAAGTGCCGTGCCACGTGACCGCCCGCAATCACACGCTGCAACGTCCGCCACCACCGTCCGCCCGGCCCTGAAAAAGGAGCTGCGCCGCTTCGGCTTCTTTGCGCTGGCCTTCGGCTCCATGATCGGCGTCGGTTGGGTGACGTCCATCGGCAGCTGGCTCTCGCAGGCGGGTCCTGGCGGCGCGATGCTTGCCTTCGTGATTGGTGGCACGGTCATGTTGTGCATTGGCGCGTGTTATGCCGAGCTCACGCCCATGCTGCCCGTGGCGGGTGGTGAAGTGGCGTACGCGTACAAGGCGTTTGGTACATCGAAGGCGTTCATTGTGGGCTGGACGCTCGCGTTCGGCTACGTCAGCATCTCGGCGTTCGAGGCCATCTCCATTGGCCGTGTGGTGAGCTACCTGCTGCCGGCCATCGATCGCTGGCCGCTGTACGAGTTCATGGGCGCCACGGTATACGGCAGCCATCTGCTGCTCGGCGCCGTCTGCACGGCCGGCATCACGTGGGTGAACTGGGTGGGCGCGAGTTCGGCGGCGCGCCTGCAGGTGTGGCTCACCGTGGTGTTCATCGCGGTGACGCTCACGTTCGTGGTGGCGGGCATCAGTCGCGGCACCACGGAGCACATGGCGCCATTGTTCGTGCGCGACGCGAATGGTGGATGGCTTGGCGGACTGCTCGCGGTGCTCGTCACCATCCCATTCTGGTTCGTGGGCTTCGACACCATTCCGCAGGGCGCCGAAGAAGCGTCGGGGTCCGTGTCACCGCGGTCGCTGGCGTTCATGATTCTCGGCTCCATCCTGGCCGCTACGTGCTTCTATCTGGTGGTGATCCTGAGCGTGTCCATGGTGGGACCGTGGACGCAACTCGCCAACGCCGACCTGCCAGCCGCTCGCGCCTTTGAGTTCGCCTTTACGTCGGCGTGGTTGCCCGATCTGGTGCTCGTGGCGGCACTGCTCGGACTGTTCACGAGTTGGAACGGCTTTTTCCTCGCCGGCTCGCGCGTGGTGTTTGCACTCGGTCGCGGACACATCGTCTCGGAGCGCTTCGGCGACACACACCCCACGCACGGCACCCCCAATCGCGCAATCCTGCTCGTGGGCGCGCTCACGCTGCTCGCGACGCTCATGGGTCGCGACGCCCTCGTGGCGCTCGTTGACGCCGGGTCGTTCTGCATCGCGCTGGCGTTCTTCGGCGTGTCGCTCTCGCTGTTGCGCCTGCGCCGCGACTATCCGGACATGCCGCGTCCGTTTCGGCTGCCTGGTGGACGCCTGCTCCCGATCATCGCCGCCGGAGGATCACTGGCGATGGTGGCCGCCATGCTTGTGCCCGGCAGCCCCGCGGCGCTCGTGTGGCCGCACGAGCACTTCGTGGTGCTGGTGATGGTGCTGGTTGGCGGTGCGCTGTGGCTGGCGGGTGGGAAGGCACGTGCGGCGTTGCCGGAAACGGAGCGGGCGTATCTGATTCTTGACGCGAAGGCGTCGTGATCTGCCGCTGTGGTGAGGCCATCGACGTTGATGCGGTCGTCGTTCACTACCAGTGACAGATCTGCACGTCAGTCTGCGAGAAGTCGTCGCCCAGAAACAGCAGGGGCTCGCCGCTCTCGATGGACAGGGCGTAGCTGAAGCAGTCCCCGAAGTTGAGCGCCGCTGCGTGTCGTCCTCGTCCGAAGCGCAGTGCTGCATCGCGCGCGAGACTCGCTTGCGCTGCGGTCACGGGCGCGACTGTTGCGTCAATGGCGGCGAGCAGTCGGTCCACTTGCACATCACCGGCCTCGCCAAAGCGTCCCAACATCACGAGGGAGAGCTCCACGAGGCTGGCCGACGAGATCAGACGACGCGGGTTGTTGTCGATGGCCCGAATCAGTCGCTCCGCCGCCGGCTCCTGCATCAGAACGGCGACCATGGCGGAGGTGTCAATTACCAAGGGTCACGTCCGTGGTCAGCGGCTTGACCGACCTGTTGGCGAGCGAGAAGCACGGCGTGTTGGTCATGTGGGCACGCCATCTTCGCCGTAGCCGATGATCGCATCGGCCGGGCGCGGGTCGAGCACTGGAAGTCGCGCAATGCGCTCCTGAATGCGATGTACGTGCGGGGCCACACTCGGCGTGGCACGGTGTTGTTCGCGTTCGAGACGGTCGCGCAGGGCGTTGCGGATGGCATCGGTGAGAGACTCGCCGGTCGCAGCGGCGAGTTCACGGGCCAGTCGGTCAGTTTCTGGGTCCTTGATGCTGAGTGCCATGTATGCTCTTTATAGAAAAATATATAGAAGTATATACTTTCGTTGGTCGCCAAGCAATCAATGGGTATTGAGGCGCTCCTGGCCTCCGCCGCGCTCGCCCTCTGGCTGCGCAGCCCGAGCCTTGCGCTCGCACCGGCTCGCACCGGCTCGCAATGTCAGCGGACGGGGCAGCGCTACTGAATTGGTGGTTACGGCAGCCTGAACGACGAAGCGCCGCACCGGCTGTGCCTCGCGTATGTGATGGCGGACGATGTGTTGCTGCAGTCGCCCGCCAACGACTACCCCGCGCCCTCCACCAGCGCCAACGGATCCTGCTGATAAAACTGCTGCAGCTGCTCGTACAGCTCGGGATGCCGATCCTTCAACTGTCGCGGCTTCTCGAAGAACGTTTCCGTCACCACCGCAAAGAACTCCGCCGGGTTGGTGGCGCCGTAGCGGTCGATCACGGCACGATGCCGCTCGGTGGACGCCACCAGCGCGTCGAACTCGTGGCCCAGCACGCGCGCCCAGGCCACGTAGTGTGAGCGCTGCGGCAGGATGGGCGCGCCGTCGCCCGCGCCGTCCTCCTGATCGAGCTGATGCGCAAACTCGTGCAGCACAACGTTCTGCCCGTCGTGCATGTCGCGTGCACCGGCCAACACGCTGTCCCACACGAGAATCACCACGCCCGACGTCCACGATTCGCCGAGGCGAGTCTGCTCGTCGTCGTTGATGATGCCGCCGCCTACGTGATGGCCGCCCGGCACCACGTACGTAGACGGGTACACGAGAATCGACACGAGCTTGGAGAAGTAGTCCGTCTCGCGATGCAGCAGCAGGACGCACGCCTGCGCGGCAATCGTGACGCGGATCTCGTCAGTGATCTCGAGACCGTCGCAGCCCTCGAAGTGCTTCTCGGCCAGAAATACCTGCACGTGACCGGCGAGCTCGGTGCGATCGGCCTGCGACAGGCGCGAGACGTAGGAGACGTTTCGCGCGATGATCGCGTGCCACGGGTCGGGGAGCGGGGTGTTGCGGAGCGCGGCGCGACGACGGGTGGTGAGCCAGTTGAGCATGGGACAGCGGGGTGGACCAGGGGACAGGGGAACGCTGCTGACACGGTGGTGGGGAATTTATGGGTGCAGACGGGCGTGAGAGCTGCTCAACTGGCCACCGACCACGGCGGTTGACGGTCACGGGGGTTCCCGGTATTCGGTTGTCGGCCTCAGACACGGCGACGGTCGATCCGCGCCCCGGACTCAGGTGCGGCGGGGCCGCTCGGAGGTCGCGGCAGTGGGTCGGGTTCGGGCACTGCTTTCGGTTTGGGTAGACGGCTGACGGTTGACCGTGGAAAAGAGACTCGGCGCTCGGCTGGACGGCGACGCTGCGCTCGCCGCTACCGCGGTGCCGTCGGATTCGTGGCTCGACCGCAGAGGCGAGTGCAGTTCCACCGTTTACCGTCAGCCGTTGACCGCGACCGAAAGCAGTGTGAGGGCGCCCGGGAACGCGGTGACCTCCGAACGGCCCCGCCGCACCACCGCGTGTGTCGGGCCGGACCGCCGCCGTGTCTGAGGCCGATCACCGTCAACCGGCGCGCACCAACGCCGCTCACGCCGCCGTCCGCAACCGCCCACCGCCACCGATCGCAAAACCCACTCAACATCCGCACCGCTCCACCGCCTCCTCCAGCGAGCACACCGCCCCCTCCCGCACCCACGCCACATACCCATCCGGTCGCACCAGCACCACGCTCGCAGCCGCCACCGCGCCCACCCCCGGCAGCTCCCACACCCCATCGTATCTCGCTGCAATCATCCGCACTCCATGCACTCCCGCCGCCGTTGCACGAATCACTGCCCGATCAACGCCCCCTTCGGCGGCGCCCAGCACGAGCAGCAACGCCTGCGCACCATGCAGCAGCGTGAACACACGCACGTTGCCGTCCGCCGTCTGCAGCTCGAGATCCGGCATGCGACGACCGAGCAGCGGATGTCCCTCGCCCAGATCGTAGCGCACGCCCAGGCCGGACATGTCGGCAATCACGTGCCGTCGCGGCTCGTCCATGCTGAGCAGTTCGGTGAGCGTCTCGCCAAGGGCCTTGGTGTGGTCGTCTTGGCGGCGCAGCGCGACCTGCGCCATGGTGTTCCGCAACACGCGCGCGCCCACCGGATGACGCTCGGCGTGATACGAATCGAGCAGATCCGTCGGCGCCTTCTGCTGCACCACCCGCGCGAGCTTCCAGCCAAGATTCACCGCGTCCTGTACGCCGAGGTTGAGACCGAGTCCACCGACCGGCGGATGCACGTGTGCCGCGTCACCAGCCAGCAAGACGCGGCCCGCTCGATATGCCGCCGCTTGGCGCGTCGCGTCGGTGAAGCTCGAGATCCAGGTGGGACTGTGCACCCCAAAATCCGTGCCGTACGCGGCGATGAGACCCTCGCGCACATCGTCCATCGTGCGTTCCGGATCGGGTCGCGGGTGCAGCTCGGTGAGCACCACGCGCATGCGTCCCTCGTCTTCCATTTTGCCGAGCGCGTGTGTGCCCCGCTCGTCGTGACGAAAGCCCCACGCCGGCTCCTCGGACGCGGCGACCTCCGCAATCAGCCAGCTCGTGGTTGCATCCCAGCCGGCGAAATCAATGCCGGCGGCCTTTCGGACGACACTGCGCCCACCGTCGCAGCCCACGAGATACTCAGCGCGCAGCGAGCGTCCATCCGCAAGCGACACATCAACGCCCGCGTCGTCCTGCGTGAATCCCGCCACCTCGCGTTCACGCATGATCGGTACACCGAGTTCCTGAACCCAATCCGCCAGAAGGCGCTCGATATGGTTCTGCCACAGCGCCAACACGTACGGATGTCGCGTGGGCATGTCCTGCATGTTGAGGGCGATCATGTGGTAGTGCAACGCGGGATGCCGGGTCCCTTCCACCAGAAACCGCTCGGCGATACCGCGCTGGTCCAGCACCTCGATGGTGCGCGCGTGCAATCCGCCGGCGCGCGAGCCATCCAGCTGCTGACTGGGCCGCCGCTCCACGATGGCGACGTCCACGCCGGCGAGCGCGAGTTCACCGGCAAGCATGAGGCCGGTTGGTCCGCCGCCGGCAAGGACCACGGTATGGTTGACTGTGACGTCTGGCATTTCCTGTCCTCGGACGGTGATGGTCAGGCGTGAGGGACTTCCTGCTGCTCGCAGCGCGCGAGGTGTCATCGCGCGCGGTCGCCGTCAGGAACTCCGACTGAGGACTGCGACTATACCGAACGCCGGGGGGCTTGCCGCAAGCCCCCGGGGTGTGTATAAAATCGAAGTGGCGAGGCGGACATCGCGCGGCAGTGCCCGAGAACTCGCCGTGATCCCAAGCACCGAAATGGATAGTCGGCTCCTGATGGACAAGACTGACCGGCAGCGCTCCCACATCTTCTACGACCAGCTCGCCCCCTGGTGGCCACTCATCTCCGCGCCCGAGGACTACGTGGACGAAGCCGCGCATTTCGCGGCGCTGTTCCGCCAGCACTCCGCGCGCACGCCGCGCTCACTGCTCGAACTCGGCAGCGGCGGTGGCAACAACGCGTCACACCTCAAGTCCATGTTCGAAGAGGTGATGTTGGTGGACGCGGCCGAGCGTATGCTCGAGGTGAGTCGGGTACTCAATCCGGAGTGCGAGCACCAACTCGGCGACATGTTCTCCGTGCGACTCGAGCGCACCTTTGACTGCTGCCTCGTACACGACGCCATCTGCTACGCCACGTCGCTCGACGAGCTCTCGGCCGTGCTCTCCACGGTGTACGAGCACCTGGTGCCGGGCGGCGTCGCCGTACTGGCGCCGGACTTCGTGCGCGAAACATTCGAGAGCGGCACGGAGCACGGCGGACACGACCACGGCGACCGCGGCATTCGTTATCTGGAGTGGACCTGGGATCCCGACCCCACCGACTGCACCTACATCGCGGACTATGCGTTCCTGATTCGCGACGGCACGGACGAACCTAGAACGCTGCACGACCGGCACATCGAAGGCCTCTTCTCCACGCACGACTGGCTGACCACGCTGCAGCAGATCGGGTTTTCCTCCATGGTCGTGAAACCGGACCAGGACGACGAAGTCGCGTCCACGCTGTTCGTCGCGATAAGGCCGGCGAGCCCGAAGGCGTAGCGCGAGCGAATCAGCGACGTGGTTGGCGCGTGCCCCGAGGCACTCCGATCTGCTCCAGAAATGGCGCCAGCTCCAGCAGCTCGATGTCATCGCGCTTGCGCAGTTCGCGCAGCATCCACTCCTTGTGGCCCGCTCCGTAAATGATCACGATGCGGTCCGGGGCGCCGAATGGATCGTCGAGCACGCGCTCGATAGTCGCGAAGTGCGCGCGGTTGATGTTGTCCCAGCCACCCGGCCCGAGTTCGTGGTTGAACAAACGGTTGTACGGCTCATGCGCCGCCGTCTGAATGGCATCGTACGCCGGCGAGTTGATGAAGTACGGGTCGTCGGCACCGGCGTGCTGCACCAGACTGTCGGCCCGCGCCAGCGCGCGCTGATACTCCCGCCACTCGGCCTGCCGACTCGGGTCGGCGGAAATACGACGCAACGCCGCGGTGCGGTACCGGTCCATCGCCGTGCTCCACGCGGCCGTGGGCACGATCGTGAAGGGCATGCGCCGTGACAGCGGAAACAGCACGTCCACGTACTCGGGGAAGCGCGCGATGCGCGGTTCGGCAATCGAGTCGGTGACACTGAACTCGTCACGCGCCCGCTCAAAGCGATTGGGCGGCATCTCGGTGAACACGAGGTCGGGCTTGATGGCCTCAAGCAGCCGCTCCAGCACATCCGTTCCGTAGCGCGTGCTCGTGCGGTGCGCGCCATGAATGGCCCCGATGAACACGACCTGTGGAGGGGCGGGCGACGTGCGCGTGACCACGAACGGCCAGCCTTGCGGTTCCGGGACGAGCTCGAACGTGGCGGTGTTCAGGTGCTGCGCGACGCCGAGCGCGCCCCCGTCCGCCGGGCAACCCATGACGAATGACACATCATCCCCTGACAGATAGCCGAAACGCACACGAGGACAGACGGGTGTGCGTGCCACCTGCTCCCCGTTGAGCAGGTCGTACACCGTAGCGGTTGCCGTTGCGGTGTCGAGCGTGAAGGAAAGCACACCGTCCCGTGTCACGGTTCGCGTGCGATCGTCAGCCAACACGTCTGCGGCGGTGAGCATCGCGGTCCGTGCGGTTCGCCACCGTTCCAGCTGGATGGCCGTTCGCGGCAGGCTCTGGGTGAGATTCTCGGCGCCCGAGTCGGTGATGAGAATCTCGTCTTCGATGAACACCGCCACCTGCTCGTCGTGGTTGTAGTACCACGGCTCGATGGTGAACACCATCCCGGGCGCGAGCACCGCGTCTGACAGCGACGGATCACCGGTCTCGAGCCCGAGGTGATGGCCAAAGTAGAGCGACGCCTGCATGTACGGACGCGAGTCCTCCGGAATCGCTGCCAAGGCGACGGCCTGCAGGTCGGCGAGCGTAACGCCCGGGCGCGCGGCGGCAATCACGGCGTCGGACGCGCGCGCGACCATGTCCACGAGCAGGCGCTGGCGTGGCGTGAACTGCTCGCTCACCGGCAGGGTGCGTCCCATATCACTCACGTAGTGATCGTGTTCGCACCCCACGTCGAAGATCACCACTTCGCCCGGCCGCATGCGGCGACTGCGCCGGTCGTAGTGCGCGCCAAGAATCCGCCAGGGCCAGAGCGAGTTCTCGCCCGACTTGATGATGGGCGTGAACGCGTCGCGCTGTGCGCCGAGTGCCTGGCAGTCGCTGGTGAATGCTCCGGTGAGCGTGCGTTCGTCGACGCCCGGTGCGACGCGGGTCACACCCAGCGCCAGAGCCCACTGCGTGATGCGCGCCGCTTCGCGCAGCATGGTAATCTCCCGCGGCGACTTCACCATGCGGAGTGTTGCGATGAGCGGCAGCGCCGTGCCAAAGCGCAACCCGGGTTGCAGTTGCCTCACGTGGCGGGCGAGCAGGACACCGGGTGTGGGCGCGGTAAACGCGGCCTGCATGCCGGGAGGCGTGGTGATCGCGCTGATGCTCGCGCCGGTGTTGATCAGCACCTCGCTGCCACGCCGCGCGAGCTCGGCCACGTACGCCGGCAGACGCTCGATCGCCCGCACGGAGTCCACGCCGCTGAGCGCACGCACGGCCGGATCAGCGAGTAGCGCGCGCCCCGGAAAGTCGTTGGGTCGGCCAGCGCTCTCGAACCGGTGATCCATGGCCGGCAGGAAGAGCACGGTATGTCCCGTGCCACCTTCCACCACGAGCACCGACCTCGAGACTTCGAGGCCGGTGAAGTAGAGGAAATCCGCATCCTGACGGAACGTCTCACCCGCGCTCGTCCCCTCGACGCTCGGAACCAGGAGTACCTGCGAGGCCGTCATGGCCGACCCCGCCGCCGCGTGGCGTGCGATGTACTCGGCACGCGGGAAGGTGGGGTGCGTCCAGTCCGTGAAGCGTTCCGTTGGCCGGGATCCGGATTGGGCCGCGAGCGGCGGCGCCAGGCAGATCGCGGCGGCGATGATCGCGAACCAGCGCGCGCGTGGTCCGGGACTGCGTGGCCGATGCGTCATGTCCTCAAACTACAGCTCGCGGCAGATCCACGCCCTCGCTCAACGCCTCGCCGGAACACCTCCACCGCAGCCTACGTCTGCCGCATCGCCTCCCCAGGATCCACACGCGCCGCGCGCATAGCCGGCACCCAACTGGCGGCCAGCACCACGAGCAACAAGAGCGCGGTGCCGCCCGCAAGCACCGCCACATCCGTTGCCTGCACACCATACAGCAGCGCCACGAGCAGACGCGAGCCAAACAGCGCCGCCACCAATCCCATGGCAACACCCGCCACCGCCAGGCGCGCCGACTGCATCACCACCAGCCGCACCACCTGCGACGATGTGGCGCCCAGCGCGAGCCGGATCCCGATTTCCGTGCGACGCTGCGACACGAGATAGGAAATCACACCGTATATGCCCACTGCGCTCAGCAACAACGCGCTGCCCGCCGCGATGGCGAGCAACGTGAGCAGGAAACTTGTGCGCGCCATGGACTGCGCCACCACGAGCTCCATGCTGCGTGGACTCACCAACGGCACCTGCGCGTCGAGCGCGCGCACGGCCTCGCGAATGGCGGGCACGAGTGAGTACAGGTCGGTGGTGGTCGCCCGCACGAAGTACGTGACGTCGTTCAGGTCGCCACTGCGCTCGTTTTCGCGCAATCCCGTTGCCGCGTAGAACACTGCCTCGCTCGGCGGCTGGTCCAGCGCCTCCGCACGCAACTCGGGAACTACGCCCACCACGCGGTACCACACTGGTGAGTCGCTGCCGTTGCT
>JBBSPE010000089.1:0-18397 GCA_038259155.1 Gemmatimonadales bacterium | reverse complement strand
GCCGGCGCGCTACCTGTGGGCAAGGGCAGCGACACCACCACGCGCGCCGGGACCGGGACCACTTCGCTCGGCGCCGCCATCACGTCACTCTCGTCAACCTCCGACGTGACGGTTGCGCGACCGGCCGCTTCGGTCGAAGGCGCCGGCGGCAACGTGCGCGCCACGCGGGCGAGCACCGATCGATCAAGGGACGCATCACGCGCAGCCAGCGCACCGTTCAGTACGGCGCGCACCATGGGACCGGCCACCACGCCGCCAAAGATTTCCGACTGCGGTTCGAGCAGGCGCGCCACCACCACCATCTGCGGGTTGGCCATGGGAAACATGCCGGCAAACGTGGCGTCGTATTCGCGCGAGCCATCTGTCTGGTTCCGCCGTGCTGTTCCGCTCTTGCCACCCACATCGAACACCGACAGCCCCGCTGACTTGCCCGTCCCGCTGTCCACGACCGCCTTGAGCATGTCGCGAACCTCCCGCATGCTCTCCTCGGTCGCAACGCGTCGGAGCGCACGACGCTCGTGGGCAAATAGCACGTGCCCTTCGGTGTCACGAATCTCGCGAATGAGCGCGGGCTGCAGCAGTTCGCCACCATTGGCGATGGCCGCGTAGGCGACGGCGAGCTGTACCGGTGTCACGCTGAGTTCGTAGCCGATTGCATGCGAGGCAGCCGACGGCACGGTCCAACGCGACGGATCATGCAGCGTGCCGCGGGACTCCGACGGATACGGCAACGCGGTGGGTGTGCCAAACCCGTAGTCGCGCAGCAGCTCGTATTCGGCGTCGGGCGTGAGATATTCCGTGACCAACTTGACCGTACCAATGTTGCTGGACCAGCGCACGACATCGAACACCGACATGTAGTCCTGCTTGTGCTCGTCATCAATGCGGCGCGAGCCGAGCTGCCATGTACCACCCTCGGTGTTCACGAGATCCTGTGGATGCACCTTGCCTTGGTCCATCAGGCGCGCCACAAAGAACGGCTTGAGCACTGAACCGGGCTGGTAGGGCTGCGTGAGTGGCGTGACCGACTGGGCGATACGCCCGTCTCGCGCACCGGCCATCGCCAGAATGGCGCCGTCGTCCGGATCGAGCACCACGATGTCGCCGCCGCTGGCGCCGGTACGTGCCACGGCAGCAAGCAGCTCGCGCTCAATGATTTCCTGCAGCTGCAGATTGATGGTGAGTCGCACGGTATCACCCGCGCGCGCCTGCTGCGTGGACCCGACGGGCGAATCCCAGCTGCGACCGCGTCGGTCCCGCACCGTACGTCGCGCACCGGCGGTACCCGCCAGCACCGAGTCGAGGGCGAGTTCGAGTCCACCCTGCGCGACGCCTTCTCGGTTCACCGACCCGACGAGCCGGTTGAGTCCTTCGGTGCCCGACGGCAGACGTTCCATGGTCCACAGCGAGGACACGCCCGAGATGCGCAGGAGTGGCGCCGCTTCGCTGCGCAGGAAGAGGCCCGGTACCAAGACATATTTTCGCGTGCTGTCCACCGCCTTGCGAATGACCGCGCGCGACACGCCCAACCTCGCAAGGCCCTTCGCGAGCGAATCGCGATCGTGCTGACGCCCCTTCAGTTGCGCAACCTGATTGGGGGAGATGACGAGCTGCACCTGCTCGCGACTCACCATGAGCGGCACACCGCGCGCGTCAGTGATGGCGCCACGCGGGGCGGCAATGGAATCGACGCGCATGTGCTGACCGTCAGCGCGCGCTGCCCACGACGCACCTTGCACGATCTGCACCTGTCCGGCCCGCACGAGCAGCGCGATCGCGAAGGCCACGAGCGTCAGGTGCAGCAGCGCGCTCCGCACGCGTGACGGACGGACAGCCTCGGCGCTCGGCGTGGTTCCGGCGCTCGATGGTTGCGCGTTGCCAGAATGTCGGTCGTTCATGAACGCGTCGTCACGGTCAACATGGCGTGCCGCCCGAGCAGCGGTACGTCATGGAACTCAGATCGGATCACAGCGAGTCCATCACCGGCTCAATGCCGGCGCCTCGGGAAAGCGTGACGAGTTGTGAATCGGTGGCACGACGCAAACCGAGCCGTCGCTCGGCGGCGGGCACGATGCGCGCACTGCTCGTGGCAACTCGCAGGTCGCGCTCGAGCGATGCGCGGAGCGCTTCGAGATCGCGACGTTCGAGGTCGAGCGCCCCGATCCGCTGCACCTCGGCATAGCCGAGCGAGCGCCGCCAGATCACGATTCCGGCCGTCGCGATGAACGCCAGCAATACACCCGCCACGAGCGTGCGCCCTCGCCACGCCGACGTCGCACCCCGACGCGTGACCATCACGGTGCGTGCCGCCAGCCCCGCAACTTGGCGCTGCGTGCGCGGGCATTGGACGTGATCTCCGCGTCGTCGGCCACGATCGCTCGCCGCGTGAGCGTCTCCCCGCTTGCCTCGCCCCCGCAGTTGCAGATGGGCTGCCGGGGTGGGCACGTGCATGCGGTGCTCCAGGCACGAAACGCGTGCTTCACGATGCGATCCTCGCCGGAGTGATAGCTGATGACCGCGAGCACCCCATCTGGTCGCAGGCGATCGCGCAGCAGGGGCAACGCGGCCTCCAGGCCGGCGAGTTCATTGTTGACGGCAATACGCACCGCCTGAAAGATGCGCGCAAAATCCGGTGCGCCGCTGCGCGGGCCGAGCACGGCGCGAATGGCGTCCACCAGATCGTCCGCGGTGGCAAAGGCGCGCGTGTCGCGTCGTCGCACGATTTCCCGAGCGAGCCGCGCCGCGCGCGGTTCGTCGGCGAAGTTCCGGAGCAGCGCCGAGAGATCGACTTCGTCGATGGTGTTGAGTAGCTCCGCGGCATCCACCGCGGCATCGTTGCCCATGCGCATGTCGAGCGGCGCGCCTTCGCGGAAGGTGAAGCCGCGGCCGACATCATCGAACTGGTGTGATGACACACCGAGATCGAGCAGGATGCCGTCGAACTTCTCAGCCGCCGCCAGGCCGGCGGTCTCCAGATCGGCATAGTTGCCGAGCAGGGCGCGGAAGCGGCCGTCGCGCTCGGCGTCCCCCAGCCGCGAACGCGCGGCCACGATGGCGCGGGGGTCGCGGTCAATACCGGTGACACGCACGCCCTGCTCCACCAGCGCCGCCGAGTGGCCACCGCCGCCGAGCGTGCAGTCAAGAACCGTTTGTGCGTTGCCAAGCAGGACCAGTACGGGCTCCAGGAGCACCGGTACGTGGTAGACACCCGGTCGGTCCGCCGAGGGAGGACGCAGCGGGCTCACGGCGCGACGGGCCGAAGGGTGGTGAGACGGGATGCTGCCGTGTAATCGGTGCCAATCAACATGTCTGAAAGATGTACGGGCCCGCCGTCGAAAGCGACGGCGGGCCCGCAAAACCAGCGAGTGAAGGCGTGGCTATTTACAGATGACCGGGATGACCTGGTCGGCGTACGCGTCGACCTGCATGACCGCTGCCATGAGCTGTGGAACCTGCTGCGGTGCAAAAGCGCCACCGGCCGGGAGGTTGATCTGCGCCTCCAGCAGCATTTCCTTGTTCTTCTTGACCGTTTCGCAATCACGCGCCGCGGCAGCTTCCTGGATCTGGTACTGGGCACCGTACAGATTCGCCGCGCCATAAATGAACTTGGCCTGGGCACGCTGTTCGCCGCTGGTGATCGAGTCTGCGTACGCGGCGGCGGTGATCGCCGTACCAAAGTCGGCTGGCAACTTGCTTGCGGACGCCTTCTGGAAAAGCGCGTTGGCAATGGACAGCATGATCGGTCCGCCCGATGAGTCGCCCGAAGCCGCCATCTGTCGAATGAGCGGAACCGCCGCGTCATCACCGCCTACGTCACGGGTGAGCAGCAATCGGAGAAGGGTCGCCTGCTCCACTTCAACGCCGGACGACGTGGCACGCTGCAAGACCTCAAGGGCCTGCTGGTTTTGCCCGGTTGCGCGCAGGTTCACCACGAGATCACGATTGAGGCCCGGGTGATCCGGGAACTTGGCGACGCCACGGGCGGCCAGCTCGGCGGCCTTCTGCGGCTGACTGTCGGCTGAATAAGCGGCCGCCGTCTTGAGGAAAAACGTGGTATCGGCGAACGCCGTGTCGAGACGCACGAGGTCATCACCCGCGTCGAACGCTTCCTTGAAGTCGCTCACCGCCAGCAGAATCAGCCAGCGCAGGCGCAGCAACTCGGCATCGCCCGGGTTCATGGCCACCGCTTCTTCTACAATCGGACGCGCAATGCGCGGATTGCCGAAGGCCGTGATGGCGTCGATCACATCTTTCTGCAGCCGTGCATCGCCGGGATTGGTGGCGAGCATCGTGGTGAGCGTCGTGATGGCTGAGTCCTGCATATCCAAACCACGGAACGCCTGCGCCTTGATGGCCAGCCCCGGACGGCTGCGCGGGCTCAGGTCAACGATCTCGCGGCTGAGCTTGAGCAACTCCTCGTTGTTCGCGTCCTGCGCAACCATCACGTTCGCCAGGCACACGCGGGCCAGCACGGCCTTGTCGTAGGCGGCAATGCCTTCTCGTGCCGCGGTGGCGGCCTCGGCGAACTTGTTCTCACGCGCGAAGTTCACGCACCGCTGCTCGTGCGCAAGCTGCGCCCGCGCGACCGCGAGCTCCTTACCGAGCAACTCGATGGCGTCACCAAGCTTTTTGGCCGACGCGGTGCCGAGCGGCTGAACAAGTGAGTTGTCGCGCGTGAGCACGAGACTCGCGGACACGGTGTAGCCCGTGTCAATCTTCGTGGCCGTGCCTGTGATGTATTCATCCGCCCGGAGCTGCGCGGCAAGCGCACGCGCATCGTGCGGCTCAAGCGGAACATCCGACGGGAAACCGGACGCCTCAAGGATACCAATCATCTCCTCCTTGGGGACGAGATAGACATCCTTGGAGGAAATCTCCCGGCCAATACGCTTGCGCATTTCGTCAGACGCCTTTTCCCCAAGATCCTTGTCCGGAAGGCCGTTCGCGCGGAACACCTCCACGAGCATGAACTTGGCGTTCGGATCAGGCGGCCTGCGCTGCGGCTGCGCCGAGAGCACCGATGACGCACCAATGAGCGCCAGCGCACCAGCACCGACGAGCAGCGAGTTGAAAGACCGAGCGATCAAAGTCGTCTCCTCCGCACCGTGATTCCCGACTCCGCACGCCATGTCGCGCCGCACGACAAGCATTGAAATCGGGATGCCGACCGACAGGACGCCGGTCGTTCTGGAATAGCTGTGGAAGTTGCATGCACAGTGGGCATTGTCGCAAGTCGCGACGAAAGTTCCCGGTTGTGCGGTCCATCGCACGGATCGGTGCCAACGGCAGCCGTCTCCTCACAATGAGTGGGCGAAGAGGGACTCGAACCCCCGACATCCTGCGTGTAAGGCAGGCGCTCTAACCAACTGAGCTATTCGCCCGCAGAACCCCCATGCCAACGGTCTTCCTAGCAATACCGTTGAAAGGGATCGCTGGTTCCCGCCTAGCCGCGAACAATCGCCATCGGAACCAGCACACAGTAACCAAGCACCAACATCGCGGGGCCCACCGTGATCCCGCCTCGCCACAAATCCCCGTACCCCACCGCCAGCACCACGAGCGCCGCGCCCCACCACAGGAGCGGACGGCGCGGCACGGTGGATGTCGACGTGTTGGTCATCTCGGAACCCTAGACCCGCCGCGAGACGCTGTCAACGGACGCCATCGATCGTGGCGGCCTCGACCGCCAGCATCGCCGCCAGCACGCTCCGCCGTTGCGCCTCCTCCTGCGCGGCCTCCGCCGCGCGCAGCGCCGCCAGTCGGTCCCGGTCACGACGCCGACGCTGCCACAGAAACGGCCCGAGGACCACGCTGAACACCACGAATACCACCGACAGATTGGCCAGCAGCGCCAGCGCGCCATACCGCCGCTTGGTGCGTTGCTGCCACTGACGCTCGAAGCCGGACGCGGTCAGGCCAAAGGCGCCCCGCACTCCCTGCTCGAACGAGCCGGAGGCTTTCCAATCGGTGAAAAACAGGGCCAAGCCGCGCTGCGCGTCCAGCGCCATCAGGTCCGCCACCGCCCGGTGCGCCAGCGCGTAGGCGAGTTCCGCGTCCGCTGCGCCACGATAAAACAGCAGCTCGAGCTCTTCGAGACTGGGCACCCCGTGCACCGCCAGACCAACACTGGTGGCCAGCGCCTCCTCGCGCCCCCACTCCCCCGCCGCCACGCTCGCATACCCCTCATCGAACCAGCGCGGCGGGAGATCTCCCATATGCTCCTGCAACGCCAGATGCGCCAGCTCGTGACGGAGCGTCACCCGCGGATCACCCGCATCCGAACCGGCGCGCGCGCCCTGCATCACGATTCGCTGAAGGGACGGGAAGGCCACCGCCGCGCCCCAGTCTGGCGCTGACGGACCCACCCAAGCACGAAAACGCTCGGCATCCGGCGCAACCGCGATGAGCACGGGGGCGACCGGCCGCCGCAGGCCAGGAAACGAATCGGTGGCTTGCGCCGCGAGCAGCACGCTCTCGGCGAGTTTCGCATCCGCCGGGAAGGCGATCACGGTGAAGCGCCCTCCCGCGAGGCGAATGGCGCCGTCAGGAGGATGCGTATCGGCGTCCGCCGAGAGCGGCGACGTGCGCATGACGTCTCGCTGGGCGGCGGCAAGACCTGGGAGGGTCACCACCAACCCAGCCGCCGCCAGCAGCCCGACTAAAGCGTACGTGGCGGCGCTGCGCCACCTTCCGATGCCACCAACTGCTCCGCGCACCGCTTTCCCCATGGATTGAACTTGTTCGCGGCCGCACCATCGCGCCACGTCTCGCGCGCTGCCCCCGGATCACCGGCATACCACAGGGCCCGGCCCAGATCATAGTACGCCTGCAGCAGGTTCGGGCCGAGCGCGATCGCCTTCCGAAAGAACAGCAACGCGTCGTTGTACATCTCGCGATCGAAGTACACCTGACCAAGGTAGAGGTGCGCGTAGAGCGTCGCCTTGGGGTCGTTGTCGAGTCGAATGGCGCGGGACAGGTGCTCGATCGCTTCCCCATAGATCTGCTTGCGCAGGCAGACATAGCCCACGTTCGCTCGCGCGAGGGCGTTTTGCGGCTCGCGAAGCAGCACACTGTGAAAGGTGAGCAGCGCGACATCGAACTTTTCCTGAGCCATCTGCGCCCACCCCAGCATCGCCTCGGCCTCGCCGCTGGCCGGTGCGAGCTCCAGCGCGCGCCGGAGCGCCACCTCCGCTCCCGCCGCGTCGCCCAACGCGAGCCGAGACCAGCCCTTTTCCAGAGAGGTGGACGCGCCGAGATGGTCGACGTGGGCGGAGCGGGCGCCGTGCGACGGCGTGCCGACACCGCGCGTATCGCGCTGTTTCCAATGATCCGCCAGTCGCTTGACGCGCCCCTTGAGTTCGCGCGCGCGTTCCTCCGCACTCTCGACCGCGCGAAAGAGGGCGATGATCTCGTCCTTGAGCACGAGGCGCTCTTGAGGATCCGAGATCTCGGTGAGCCGTGCGTGGAGCAAGCGCTCGCGCGCCGCCAGCGCGGCCAGGTCCGGCAGGTCCGGCAGGTCGGCCGAGGGCGAATACTCGCTGGCCATCAGGCGGCGTCCGCGGTGCGAACCGGTTGTGCCCCGGACTGGCAGGCCTGGAGCGCCCGCCATTCGTCGGGCGACAGCAGCCTGGCGGCATCGAGCACGCGGACGGTCATCCCGTTCCGGAGCAGCTCGCCGAGGACCGGCGATGCATCGCGCAACGCCGGTGTGACGGCGCGGATGAGCGTGGCATCCACCGTCAGGACTTCCTGCACCTCGTCCACGGTCACCGCGCACCAGATGGACCCGCGCGCGAGCACCAGCAGGCGGCTGGCTGCATGACGCTGCACCGTCTCGACCGGTGGCACGTGCAGGCGCGGTTGGACATCAAACCAGGGGACGCACCGTCCGGCATGTGCGACGCTGCCCCGCACCCAGTCCGGTGCGCCGGCAGCGGGCGGCGCAGGCTCGCCGCGCAGCACGCGCTCCACGCTCTCTACCGGCGCGCCAAAAATCGCGCCGCCGACACTGAAGAGTACGAGCGTCGCGCGATCGACGGCGGCCGGTGTCGGCGTGGCGAGAGAACGTGTGAGCATGGGCGTGTTGGTCAGGCGGCTGATGGCGGCGACTGCCTGCCCAGAGTCGCCACTTCCTGATGAATGGCACCAGCCATTTGCGCCAGCGGGCGCACCGCGTCGGCACCTGCATGGCGCAGCGCAGCATTGGGCATGCCGGGAATAACCGCTTCACTTGGATCCTGCACCACTGCGCGTCCTCCGGCCGCACGCACCACTCGCAACCCCTCGGCCCCGTCTCGTCCCATCCCGGTGAGCACCACCCCGACCAGTTGATCGCCAAAGACGTCGGCCGCGGACGCGAACAGCGGGTCAGCCGCCGGTCGTACGCCCCACACGGTGGGACCGTCGTACAGCACCAACCGCGGTCCGTCCACGGTGCCGAGCACTCGCATGTGCAGCCCTCCGGGCGCAATGTACACCGTGTCGGGGCGCACCAGATCACCGTCCCGCGCCTCGCACACGGCCAGCGCACTCAGACCGTGCAGGCGCTGCGCGAGGCTGGCCGTGAATCCCCGCGGCATGTGCTGCACCACCAGCACCGCCGCGCCAAGCGGCGCCGCGAGATGCGGCAACACCTGCGTGAGCGCGGCGGGCCCACCGGTGGAACTGGCGATCACCACGGCGGCACGCGCCGCACCGTGCGCCGCACCGTGCGCCGCGCGCGTCTCGGTCGTGCCCACGCGAACAGGGCGCGCAAGCACACGAACGCGCGACACCTGCATGGCCGAGGCCGCGCGCAGTGCGTCGAGCAGACGATCGGCCACCAGAGCCACGTCCAGGCTGATCGGACCGGACGGTTTGCGCACAAAGTCCACCGCGCCGAGTTCGAGAGCACGCAGCGTGGCGTGCGCGCCACCGTCCTCACCGCCCGCACTGAGCATCACCACGGGCCGCGGCATCTCGCTCATGATGTAGCCGAGCACGTCCAGGCCGTCGAGCCCGGGCATGTCGATGTCGAGCGTCACGATATCCGGCTCGAGCGCGTGGACCTGACGGATGGCGTCATGTCCGTCACGCGCGACGCCCACCACGTCGAACTCGCCCGACGCCGTGATCAGGTCCCGGACCACGCGACGCATGAAGGCGCTGTCGTCCACGACGAGCACGCGGCGACGCGCTGTCCGCGTATCGTTCCGCAGGGCGTTCGCCACGGGACCGGCCAGCCGCTCAGAGCTCGACATGACCCTGCGAGACGGAACGAACCAGCACCCTTCCGTTGTCCACGTCAAAGAACACGTTTCGCCCATGACCGCCGCCGGTGTCCTCGCCCACCACGGGAATGCCCGCGTCGGCGCACGCGGCCCGCGCCGCCGCGACGTTGCGGGCGCCCAGGGGCACCGCGCCGGCCGGCAACAGTTGCTCGAACATGGATGCACCGCCCACCAAGCGGGCCTCGATGCCCTCGGTGACGCCCAACGTTCGCAGCTGCGCCAGCATGTGCGGCACGGCCGTAGAGGCGAACTTGCCCGGGCTCGTGGCGTCCCTGGAGAGCGCCGCGTGAGGTAGCATGATGTGCGCCAGACCGCCGGCACCGGAACCACGGGCGTACAGCGCAATGGCCACGCACGAGCCCAGCCCCACGGTGACCAGACGCGTCGCCCCGCGCGCGACCGCGAAGTCGGCGATCGACACCTTGATCTCGGTCATGCGACCCGACGGTAGATGCGCTCGCGGGCGTCGATCGCCCGGAATCGGGACGCCGCTGGCCCGGAAAGCGACTCCACCTTGCCCAGCACGAGCACCCCGCCGATCGCAAGCGCCTCGGCGAACTGCGAGAGCAGGTCCTGCTGCGCGTCACGCGCGAAATAGATGATCACGTTGCGACAGGTGATCAACGCCAGCGATGTCGCGGGCGGCGATTGCGTGAGCAGGTCACGGCGCGCAAACGTGACGCGTTCGCGCAGTGGATCCGATACGCAGACGGGGTCGGTCCCGACCCACCAGCGATGACGCAGCTCGTGCGGGACGTGGTCCACGGCGGCGCGGTCGTACGAGGCGGCCTCGGCGCGCGCGAGGCAGGCGGCGTCCACGTCGGTCGCCAAGACACGCGTAGCGTCCACACCGTGTGCGTTCGCCAGCAGCATGGCGAGCGTCCACGCCTCCTCGCCGGTTGAGCAGCCGGCGCTCCAACTGGTCACAATGCCCGAGGCGTTGCGGGGCAGCGTGGCGATCACGGACTCGCGCAGGCGCACGAAGACTTCCGGATCGCGAAAAAACCCGGTGACGTTCACCGTCAACGCGTCCAGCAAACGTGCCCATTCGCCGGGCGTCTGGTCGAGCAGCGCGGCGTACTGCGCGAATGACGGAGTGCCGGTGGCGCGCAAGCGCACTTGCACTCGGCGGCGGAGGCAGGACGGCTTGTAGCCCGCGCACGGCACGCCCCGTTCGCCGGTGATCTTCGCCAGCAGTGCGGCGAATGCGACGTCCGTGAGGTGTGGTTCGCTGGCGGCGACCGTGGCGGTCATGCCGAGGCCGGAGCGGATACGCGTGCCGTCACGCGCGTGCTCGCGGGCGTGCTCACGCGCGTGCTCGGGGGCGTGCTGGTGGTGGCGTCGCCGAGTACGTCGGTGACCGACGCCTCGTTCGCGATCACGTCCGGCACGCTCGCACGCGCGGCGCCGAGATTCCCGCGCACGATCACGTTGTCGGGGTCGATGGCCAACGCCCGCTCCCACGCGGCGCGTCCGGTGTCCTGATCCCCGCGCCGATAGTAGATATTGCCCAGCTTGAGCCAGACGTCGGCACCATGTTCGGGCGCGAGGCGCACCACCCGTTCATAGGACTCGAAGGCCTCGTCGTAGCGCTGCGCCCGATAATAGTAGTCGCCCAGATTTTTGTGCAGCTGCGGCAGGCCACTCTCCTCGAGCAGTGCGTGCTCGAGCGTGCGCGCGGCCGCCTCGTGCGCTCCCCGTCGTTCCTGCACCACGGCCAGATCGTTGTACAGCACGGTGGCGTGCGGGTTGAGGGCGATGCCCTCTTCGAGCAGCGCCACGGCGCGTTCCGCCTCCCCGCGCAGCGCCGCCGTGACACCCGCGTAGTGAAACCAGACCGCCGCCGGCTGCCGTCCGGCCCAGAGCGTTCGCGCCGTCCCGAACCGTTCGTCCGCGCGCGGCAGGTCACCCAGACGCATGGCGATCACGCCCTGCGAGAGCACGACGCGTGGATCATCTGCCGCGCCAGCCCGCGCCGCCGCAGCCAGCGCCGTTTCCGCAGCCTCCAAGTGTCCAGCGCGCTCGTACGCATACGCGAGTGCGTGCTGCACGGCGGGCATTGCCTCCGGTTGCGCCGCCGCGCGTTTGAGCACCTCCACGGCCTCACGCCACGCGTGACGCCGCAAGTGCACGAGGCCGAGGTGGAACCGCGCCCCGACATCGTCGCTGCGCAACTCGAGCACGCGGCGGAACTCGCGCAGGGCTTCGTCGTACATGCCGGTGCGATAGAACGCGACACCAAGATTCCGATGCTCGGCCACACGACTCTCCGGCGCCGGCTGCAGACGTGCAGAGCTGCGCCCCACACGCTGCGCAAAGCCGGCCGTCACCAAACCGTACACCGCCTTGCCCACGGCGAACTCCCCCAGACCCGACCGTTCCACGATCGTGGCCACGTCGTGCGTACCGTCGAGCCAGGCTGCCACGCTCGACTGCGCGCCCTTCAAGGTGACGCCACTCTGATTCAATCGGCCGACGTCCAGCTCGAAGAGCAGATCGAGCGAGGGGATCTTCTTTTCGATCTGTGTCCACTCGTCCACGCGTCGCGCGGCTTCCATGAGCAGCGAGTCTGCCGGCAGCGCCACAATTGAGGAGACGACGGGTGCTGCGAGCGGTTCAAACGCGAAGGTACCGGTGCTCCACGTGAACAGTTGGCACACCACCTCCTCCACCAGCACGCGATACTCCTGGGCCAGCACGTCGGCGTCCACCAGCGACTGGGTCACCAGCGCATCGGCGAGATGCCGGTCATCGTCTTCAGGGAGGGAGGCCTGAATGCGTGCCAGCGCATCGGCCTCGAGCGCACCCGCGCGCACGAGACGATCACCCAGCCGATCGCGCCGATTCACCAGCGCCGCGTGCCAGATGGCACCGCGATCGAAGTGCACACTGCCGAAGCTGCCTTCGCGCGCGAGACTGAGCACGCCGGTCTTCTGGCCGAGCGCCAGCAGCTGCAACACATCGGCCAGACTGGCCTCGCTGAGACTGCCACGAATGGCCATCAGCGCAGCTCCTCGAGCAGGCGATCGCTCATGTCGGGCCAGTCAAGCAACAGCTTTTCGGTGTCGAGAAAAAACGCGTCCTGTGCGCCGTCATCAAGCGGCACGCCGGCACGCGGCGTGACCGCGGACACGTGCGCCGCGCCGTCGAGAGTGCGACGTGCGAGGAGCAGGTCGAGCGGCACGGCAAGCAGGTCGGCGGCGGCAGCCAGCCGTTTGATCACGCCCACAAGTTCGCGCGCGCTCCCGACTTCACGATCGGCCAGGTACGACACGAGCCCCGCCTCGTCGCCGTGGCCAGCCTCGAGCAGCCAACGACGTATCAGACGTTCACGCAGCGAACGATCCGGCGCCTGCAGCGACACGACGAGTCCCCCTTCAAAGCGCGAACGCAGCCGGTCAGCGAGTCCACGCAACTCGCGCGGCGCACTGTCGCTTGTGATCACGATCTGCGCGCCACGATCGTGCAGCGCGTTGAAGAGATGGAACAGCTCTTCCTGCGTGCGCTCCTTGTCGGCCAGATGCTGCACATCATCAAGAACCAGCACCTCGGCCGCACGATAGCGCGCGCGCCAGCGCTCCACGCCGCCCTCCTGCATGGCGGCAATGAGTTCCTGCACGAATGCGGCGGCCGACACGCACGCCACCGCGGTGCGCGGCCGCAGCGTCTTGAGCGCCGTGGCGATCGCATGCGCCACGTGCGTTTTGCCGGTGCCACTCGGGCCGTGAATGAACAGCGGATTGTAGCGCTGCCCCGGGTGCTCGATCACGGCATCCGCGGCCTTGAGCGCGAGCTGATTGGACAGCCCGGATTCGAGCCCGCTGCGCGTGAGTTGTGGACTGGGCTCGGGCAGCGGCATGGCCGACGCGAGCGCGCGATCGAGCAGCAGCTGCGCCTCGTCCATCAACTGCGGATTCCGGAAGGCAGGATTGCCGCGCAATCCCGGGTCGAGCGTCACCGCCTGCATCTCGATCGCACGCAGGTGCTCCACTGCCGAGGAGAACGTGGACAGCAGGCCCGGCACATCCGGCGCCTGCGTGAGCTCCATGGCGCGCTGCAGCACGTGTGTCACGAATCCCTCGGCGCGCCAGTACGCGGCCGCTTCACCAATCGAGACACGCCACCGCTCCACGCGGGTCTCGAGTTCCTCGGTGACGTCGGCCAGAAAGCCAGCGTACTCTGGCGGGGCACCGAGACTGCCGTCGCTCGCGAGAACGGCCGTCACGGGCACCGAACCGCTCACGCGACGCTCGCCAAGCACGGCCCGCACATCGCCCGGCGTGATGGGACTGCCTTCGAGTTGCTGGTAGGCTGCCAGTCGGTTGAGCGCCCCCTTCAGCTCACGCACATTGCCCAGCCCCAGTCGTGCCACCTCATCGAGGACACCCTCGCTGAACTGGAGCGTCCGTTCGGTGGCGCTGTTGCGCAAAATCGCGAGACGCATCTCGAAGTCAGGCGCGCCCACGTCCACCACCAAGCCGCCGGACAGCCGGGACACCAGCCGCTGATCCACATCGGGAATGTCCGACGGCGGACGGTCGCTCGTCATGACGAGCTGTCGCCCGCCCCCCTGCATGAGATTGAACAGGCGCAGCAGTTCCGTCTGCGTTTCGCGCTGGCCGGTGAGGAACTGCACATCGTCGAGCAGCAGCAGGTCCACCTGCTGGAAGTGCGCGGTGTACTGGTCGCGCTGACCCGAGGCCACGGCGCGGTGCAATCGCTCGACGATCTCCTCGGCACTCGCCAGTTCCACGCGCAGCGCCGGGTGGGCCTGACGCGCGTGATAGGCGATCGCTGCGGCGAGATGCGTCTTGCCGAGCCCGGATTCCCCGTAGATGAACAGGGGATTGTACGCCGCGCCCGGCGCATCGGCGACGCGCTGCGCGGCCGAGTGTGCGAGTCGGTTGGACGATCCCACAACGAAATTTTCAAACCGATACCCACCATCTACGCTGCGACCGCTCACACGCCGACGCCTCCGGCAAACGCCAGTACCCGCTCGCGAAGACCCTCCGGCTCAGGCAGTGCGCGCGCTGGCGGGGGCGGTGTCTCGATTTCGCCTGCCAACACCTCGGACTGGGCGTGTGCCGCGATGGGTACCGCTGGCGTGCGGAGCGCCGCACGCGCACGCGCGCCGGCGGTCGTGCCGGCCTCGGCGCCAAGCCGGCGCAAGACCTGGACGCCAAGCGACCGCAGGGTGTCGAACACCCCCTGCCCGCGCAGCGCGTCGGCCGCAAACTCCGACGCATTTCGGAAATTGAGTGTGCTCGAAAGCTCGGCGACCGAGGCGACGAGCGACTCCGGCAGGTCCTGCTTGTTGTACTGCATCACCAGCGGCAGGCTGCGCGCATCGACCCCGTGCTCGGCCAAATTGGCGTGCAGATCCTGAAGGCTCTCGATGTTGTCATCCCACCGGTGACGCTGGCTGTCGGCCACAAACGCCACGCCGTCCGCGCCCTGCAGCACGAGCTGACGAATCGCCTTGTAGTACGGCTGGCCCGGGACCGTGTACAACTGAAAGCGAACCTTGTACGCGCCAACGGATCCCAGGTCCACCGGCATGTAGTCAAAGAAGAGCGTCCGATCGCGACGCGTGGCCAGCGACGTCAGGTTGCCCACCTGTTCGCCCGGCAGGGCCGTGTGCAGGTAGGACAGATTGGTCGTCTTGCCCGACCGGCCCGGCCCGTAGAACACGAGCTTGCAGGTGATGAGTCGGGTTGCGTGATCCACGATGGGCATGAGCCCGCTCCTCGTTGACGTGCGCGACGCACGCCGGACAGGTCCTCGCCATCCCGCTCGGGAGCGGGTGCGTCAGTGCTGCACGGTCGGACGGAGCAGTGCCTGCAACCTAGCCGCGAGTCCGATCGCCTCCCGAATCCGGTCGGCGACCTCTGGCGGTACGGGAGCACATAACGCACGGCTCCAACACGAAAGCGCCGACTCAAAGTCGCCCCGGCGCGCCGCCTCGTCACCCGCGTCGCGCAGGGCGAGCGCCGCGACGGCGTGCAGGAACGGCTGGGAGCCGTCGTTCTCCTTCGAGGACGGCCCGGGGTGCCCAGACGCAACGCGGTCGGATGCCGGGGGCGTGACGGTGGCGGTGATGGCCGGCTGCGGGTCGAAGACCAGATCGTCCACGTCACCGTCCACCGCGAACATCGCCAGTTCGGACGTGGCCGGAATCCAGAGCTCGTCCGAGTCGGCACTCTCAGGCAGGGCCTGCTCAGCAATATCGAGCTCGGTCGGCGCGTCCTGCGTCACGCCCGGCTCGTCCCACGCCGCCGAGTCGGGTGAGCGGCCGGCGACGCGCGCGGGCGGCAGCTCGACCGCAACCAGGTCCATCGAGCCGGTCGCGGTGGGCCGGCGCACGATCCCGCCCTCCCGCACCACGAGCAGTCCCGTCCCCACCAACCCATGCACGATCGCCGCCACCTCCAGCAGGTCGCGCTGCAGCAGCTGGGCCAACGTGCGCAGATTGCGCTGCCCATCCACACGCGTGAGCACTTCCCACTCCTGCGGCACGAGCCGGAGCAACGGCAACGCCTGGGGCTCGAGGTCCACGAAGGACGGCACCACGTCCGCCGACGGCACCCGATCGCGCAGGCCGCTCCACGCGTCTTCTCGCCGTACCGACTCGACCAGCATGGCGTCCGCCGGAATGCGCACCTGACTCGCCGCCGCCGCATTCCGCGACTCGGGGACAAACGCAAAGTGGCCCTCACGCCAAGCCAGCACGTCGAGGATGACCTCCTCAACATCGGACCGCGTGCCCGCGCTGGCCGCGGACGTCGCCTCGCCCGGCGCAAGGGGTTCGCCGTCGCCGGCATCCACCATGGCACCATCGGCAAAGCGAATCCAGGCGCGCACGCCGCGCACGAGTGAGGACACGGCAAGGGTGCCACTCTTCCGACTGAGCGACAGCAACTGGCCGACTTCCTGCAGCCCGAGGTCGCGGATGGTTCCTTCGAGGCTCATGCCGTCGTCCGGTGCAGGAACCGCTCACCCGAGATCGACGCCGAGGAGAGTACCTGTGACTCCGCCGCGAGCGCCTCGCGGGCGAGCGTGGCCGCGCGGCTGCCCGGTGCGGTGGCAATGAGCCGCCCCCATCGCGAGCGTGCATCCCGCACACGGTCCTGATCCGCAAGCAGGCGCCCGTCCAACCAGAGCGCCATCGGATGATCCGGTGCGAACCGACGCGCGCGCTGCACGGCGTGCCGAGCGTCCTCCACGCGACCGGCCTGGCGCAGCGCGTCACCCAGCAGCACCAGCGCGTCCACATCGGACCCGTCGCGGGCAAGGTGCTCGGCGAGCACGCGAATCGCGTCTACCGGGCGTTGCGATTCGCAGTGCGTCGTCGCGAGCGCGAGTCGCGCTTCGCGGAACTGCGGGGCCACCGCGAGGGCGGCGACGAGTTCCAAGCGTGCCGCCAGGTAGTCTCCGGACGTGCGCAGGAGCTGCGCAATCGCCACGCGCGGCGACGGGCGCGAGGGGTCGAGCGCCAGCGATCGGCGATAGAGCGTGATGGCGAGCGACGGGTCGCCCAGCCTGGACGCGGCATCACCGACGAAGTGCAAAAGCGCGGGGCTCTGCGGGTCAAGCTGCAGCAGGCGCTCGATGGCCCGTCGCGCGACGCGCTCACCGTATGCGTCCCCGAGCGCGGCATGCGTCGCGGCGAGCAGGGCGAGCACGTCCTCGTCGTGGCTGTCGTGTCCGCCGAACCGCTCCACGAGCGCGATGGCATCGGCGCCACGCCCCAGCAGGCACGCTGAGCGAATCTCGCCAAGCAGGGCGGAGCGCCGGAGCGCCGCACCTTCGCCCGTCTGAAGCCATGGCGCGGATGTTCCGCCGACGGACCTCGCCTGCTGATAGCGTTCGTGCGCCTCTCCGTGCACACCCTGCATGGCGAACGCGTCGCCGGAGACCCGCAGCGCGCGCGCCTCCACGATCGGAGTGGCGGCGCGAAGTTCGGGGGTGCACTGCATGAGCACGTCCTGCGCCGTGTGCAGTGCATGCCGCGGGTCGGCGCCGTCGAGCGCACGCTGCGAGGCGTCCAGCTGCTCGAGCAGGAGTTCCGCCAACGGCCGCGCCGCACTATCGACAGCGGCTGGCGCGTTCGGCCGGTGCTCCGGCAGCAGCGCCGCCACCTGCGCCTCGCTCACGTCCTCGCCGCGCAGCGGCTCCACGGCCGCCAACGACAACAAGTCGATGCGACCTACAGACTCCAGACACTCCGCATGCAGGGCGATACCGACGGTGAGCCGGGGTTGCACGCGCACGGGCGCGAGCCCCAGCGCGAGCTGCGTTTCGCGCAGCGCTCCGTCATGATCGCCGAGCGATCCGAGGACCTGCGCGAGGGTATAGCGCGCCTCGGCGTGGTCCGGACGATGCTCGATCGCCGACACAACGGCGGCGCGCGCTTCGTCGGTTCGGTGCAGCGCCAGCAACGCGAGGCCCATTTCGTGCCACGCATCCGCCAGCGTGCGATGAAAGGCCACGAGCTCGCGCAGCACGGTGAGCGCGGTGAGCGGGTCGCGGTGTCGCAGGCTCCATCGCGCGAGGTTGAGGCGCGCGCGGACGAGCGTCGGTTCGAGCTGGGTGGCGCGCTGGAGCGCCTCACGCGCCGGCACGCCGTCCCCGAGGTCATCGAGGGCAACGCCCAGATTGTTGTAGGCGAGCGCATGACGCGGGTCGGCGCGGAGTGCCCGCCGATAGCTCTCGGCGGCGGCCTCGACATCGCCGGCCTGATGCAGCGCGACACCGTGTTCATTCCACAGTCGCGCGTCGTCGCCGCGCTCGGCGAGCAGCGCTTCGTAGCGGGACCGCGCGTCCACCGGACGCCCCTGCACCAGATCGAGCTCAGCGAGCGCGTGCTGCACCAGCAGCGCATCCTCACCCAGCGCAGCCGCGCGCTCGAACTCCCGCCGGGCCTCATCAAAGTACCCCCGCTGCCGAAAGGCCAGTCCGAGACCGTGCCGTGCCAACGATTCATTGCCCACCACGCCGAGCATCGCGGGCGTGTCGAGCATGCCGCGTGTGATGGGGATGGCAGGTACCGCACCGGCCGGCGCGCCGGCGGGTGGCGCCCTTCGCGGGGCGCGCGACCGGTCGGGCTGTAGCGTGGCGCGCGCGGG
>JBBSPE010000088.1:0-18435 GCA_038259155.1 Gemmatimonadales bacterium | reverse complement strand
GATGCTGGCGCGGCCTCGTCATCGCAGTCGGCGTCGCAGAGGGGCGGGATGGTACGTAGGGCCAATAGTCCCGGGCGGTCGGGACCCCTTATCATGTGGCGTGATCCGCGAGGGTGCGCCGCGCAGCGAAATCATGCCGCCATGTCGTCTTTCCCCGTCAGGAGCGCTGCCGCGATGCTGAACCACGCCGTTGTTCGCCGCGTTGGGGGCTGTGCCGCCGCGCGGAGCGTCCGATGATCGCCCCGCTGCTGGACGGTCCCCCAATCGCCGAGGTGCCCGCGACGCTGCGCGAGGCGTCTGATGATCGCTTCCGGCTGTTGGTCGAAGCGGTGCATGACTACGGGATCTTCATGATCGACCCGGATGGGCTGGTGTTTAGCTGGAATCCGGGCGCAGAGAAGGCGAACGGGTATACCACGGCCGAGATGCTCGGCCAGCACATTGCCCTGCTGTACACCCCGGACGATGTGGCCGCCGGTCGGCCGGCGCATGGCCTGCGGGAAGCGTTGCGCACCGGGCGATTCGAGGAAGAAGGTGTGCGACTCCGCAAAGGCAATGTGCCGTATGTGGCCTCGGTGGTGATTACGAGCATCCGGGACGAGCACGGTACGCACCTCGGCTTCGCGAATGTCACCCGCGATCTCACGGCGCAGCGCGCGTTCGGTCAGGCCCTCCATCTGCGTGACCGCGCGCTCGCGTCACTCACGCAAGGCGTGTTCATTATCGATTGTTCGCTCGCGGACGCGCCGATCAGCTACGCCAATGACGCGTTCCTCACCATGAGCGGCTACACGCGCGAGGAGTGCCTCGGGCGCCCGTGGAGTTTTCTGCGGGGCGCGGAAACGTCCGCTTCCGCCCTCGACAAGCTCCGGGCGGCGGTCACCGCCGAGCAGTCCGCGACCGTGGAGCTGGTGAGCTACCGGAAAGACGGCACGCATTTCTGGAACGCGATGACCATCTCGCCGATTCGCAATGGCGGCAATCACGTGACGCACTTCGTGGCCGTCCAGACGGATGTGTCGTCGTTCAAGCTCCTGGAGCAGCAGTATCGGCAGTCGCAGAAGATGGAGGCGGTGGGCCAACTGGCCGGGGGCGTCGCGCACGACTTCAACAATCTGCTGACCGTGATCGCCGGCTACAGCGAAATGCTGTTGATGATGCTGCCCCCGAAGGACCCCACCACAGCGGCCGTCCAAGCGATCAGTGAGGCGGGCGACCGTGCGGCCGGGCTGACCCGCCAACTCTTGGCATTCAGTCGCCAAGCGGTGCTGGAGACCCGCATCGTCGACCTCAATGAGGTGGTCCAGGACGCCGAAACGCTGCTCGCCCGCATGCTGGGCGAAGATATCGAGCTCAAGACACTGCTCGGGGAGGACCTGCGCCGCGTCCACATCGATCCCGGCCAGTTCGGTCAGGTGCTGATCAATCTGGCCGTCAATGCGCGGGACGCCATGCCGCAAGGGGGGAAGCTGACGATCCAAACCTCCATGGTCTGCTTGGACGACGCGTACGCCGCGCAGCACGCCGACGTTCAGCCGGGGCTGCAGGTCAGGCTCGACGTGAGCGACAACGGGTGTGGCATGTCGCCGAGCGTGCGCGCAAAAGTCTTTGAGCCGTTTTTTACCACCAAGGACGTGGGGAAGGGCACGGGGCTCGGCCTCGCGACCGTGCATGGCATCGTGAAGCAGAGTGGCGGCAGTGTGAACGTGTACTCCGAGGTGGGCATCGGGACGTCGTTCTCCATCTACCTCCCGACGGTTGACGCCGCGGAGCCGGCGCACCCGCTCCAGCGTGATGAGTCGGCCGACCTACGGGGGCATGAAATCATTCTGCTCGTGGAAGACGATGAGGCCGTGCGGGAGGTCGCGCTGCGGGCACTCACCGCGCAGGGGTACACCGTGTGGCCCGCCGCCAGCGGTGCGCGCGCGCTCGAGATGCGGGCGGCGGAGACGGGGCAGGTGGACTTGCTGGTGACCGATGTCGTCATGCCGGGGATGAGCGGACGGGCGCTCGCGGAAGAAGTCGCGACCCGATATCCGCAGCTCAAAGTGCTCTTCCTGAGTGGCTATACCGACGACGCGGTGATCCGGCATGGCATCCTGCGCGAGGACGTCTTCTTTCTGCAGAAGCCATTCACCCCACGGACGCTTGGGCGCAAGGTGCGCGAGGTGCTCGACCGTTGACGCCTGTGCGCAGCAAACCTCTTTCACACCACCCGCTATGGCGTAAAAACGACGTGCGGACGTGGAGTACGCGACCCTCGTGCGGGTGGCTTGGTTCCGGGCGCAGCGCCTGATGAAGCCGCTGGGCTACCTTCGCCCGGCTGAGTGGGAGGAGCACCAGCACCGCACGACGTGCGAGACGTCCATACGCGCAATGTCGTATTGCGTGCGCTCCCAGGTGAGGCGAGCATGCGTGGACGACGACGTGGCCTATCCCCAGCGGGAGAACAGCGAACATGATTCCCAAGGTGTTGAATCGTTCCGGCCCTTCTCGACGCATGCGCCTGTCACAGCTGGCAGCGCTGAGCGCCGTGATACTCTTCGGTATCGCCATGATGCGGCACCGCGCGCCGCTGGTTGCACAGGGCGCGGCGCCTGTGTTCACCAAGGACGTGGCGCCCATCTTCGATGCCAGCTGTACCACGTGTCACCGCAGCGGCGGGCTGGGCCCGTTCTCGCTGGTGGAATACGACAGCGCCAAGGAGAACGCAGCGGAGATTCGCCACGCGGTGGAAACGGGCTACATGCCTCCGTGGCATGCGGAGGGACCGCACGACCGTTTCCTGAATGATCGACGGCTCAGCGAAGCCGACAAGCAGACCATACTGCGATGGATTGACGCCGGTGCGCAGAAGGGTGATGACGCCGACCTGCCTGCTCGTCCGGTGTATGCCTCGGAATGGACCATCGGGACGCCGGACGCCGTGGTGGAGATGGCCACGGAGTTCACGATCCCGGCCAAGGGCACGGTGGAATACCAGTATTTCGAGGTGCCCACCAACTTCACTGAGGACCACTGGGTAAACGCCATCGAGATCATGCCGGGAGCGCGTGAGGTGGTGCACCATGTGATCGTGTATGCCAGGGCGCCCGCGCCGAATCGATCGGCGGTCACCGCAGCGCCGGCTGCGGCCGCCACGCCGGCACCCCCTGCCACCCCAGCGCGCCTTCCGCTGTTTCTCGACAAACCCGAGTACGAAACGCCTCCGGAAACACCTCGTGCGGACACGAGATTTCCGCCACCGCGCAGACTGGGACCGTCAATTGGCGGAACGGTTCCGGGCGGCAATGTGATTGCCCTGCCTGAGGGGACTGCGCTTCGCGTCCGGGCCGGTACCATCCTCACGGTGCAGATGCACTACACCGCCAGCGGGCACGAGATGCATGACCGGACCCGTGTCGGCTTCAAGTTTGCGGAGTCGGCTCCCGCCAAGGAAATGCGCATCGGCGCCTTCATCAACGGCACCTTCACGCTGCCGGCCGGCGAGCGCGACGTGGCGGTGCGGTCGGAGCTGGAGCCCACGGAAGCGGTGACGATCTACAGCCTGCTGCCGCACACGCATTTGCGGGGAACCGGCTGGAAGTACGAGCTCGAGATGCCGGACGGAAGTTCCGAAGTGGTGCTCGACGTGCCGCGCTACGATTTCAACTGGCAGACCACGTATGTCTTTGCGACGCCGCTGGTCGTTCCAGCGGGTGCGAAGCTCAAGTCCACCGCGTGGTATGACAACTCCAGCGCCAACGTGCACAACCCCGACGCGTCGGTCGACGTGAAGTGGGGCGAGCAGACGTGGGAGGAAATGCAGTTCACAAGCTTCCTGTACACCGTGAATGGCACTGGAAAATGACCCCAGCCCGAATTGGCCCCGGGTGTGCGCTCGCCGCGGCGCTGCTTTTGACGGCATGCGCTGCGCGGAGCCCGCGCCCGAACGCCAGCAATTCTGTGGATCCGATGACGTCCGCGTCCTCGGGCGCTGACGTGCAAACCATTCCGCTTCGCACGGATGCGTTGCGCACGCCGGACGCACGGTTCGCAAACCTGCCCGGCTACTCCTTCCGCGCGCACTACGCCGACGTTGATGGCTATCGCGTTCACTATGTCGATGAGGGCAATCCCGAGGCGGCCCCCGTGCTGATGTTGCACGGTGAGCCGAGCTGGAGCTATCTCTATCGAAAAATGATCCCGATCGTGGCGGATGCCGGCCATCGTGTGATCGCTCCGGACCTGATCGGCTTTGGCAAGTCTGACAAGCCGAAACTGAAAGAAACGCACACCTATGCCTTTCAGGTCGCCGCGATCACCGAGTTGATCGAGGACCTCGACCTGCGGAACATCACGCTCGTCGTCCAGGATTGGGGGAGTCTCATCGGGCTGCGCGTGGCGGCGGAGAACCCGGATCGCTTCGCCCGTATCGTACTGGCCAATGGCGGCCTGCCCACCGGCGGGCCCGAAACGCCGCTCGGCCCCGCCTTCATGGCATGGCGCGCGGCTGTCGAACGAATGAACGCGGTTGGTGACATGCCGATCGGGGCTATGCTGGCATCACAGGGCGAGGGTATTCTGGCCGCCGCCTACGATGCGCCCTTCCCCGACTCGTCCTACAAGGCCGGCCCGCTCATTCTGCCGCTGCTTGTGCCAATTTCCGAGAAAGATCCAGCGTCCGGCCCCAACAAGCGCGCCTGGGCGGTATACGAACAATGGGAGAAGCCGTTCCTCACCGCCTTCAGCGATGGTGATCCGATCACAAAAGGCGGTGACAAAACGTTTCTGAAGCGCGTGCCGGGCACGAAAGGCCAGCCGCACACGACCATCAAAGGCGCCGGACATTTTTTACAGGAACAGAAGGGTGCGGAGTTCGCGCGCATCGTCGTTGATTTCATCGCCGCGACGCCTCGCGACTGAACACATCCCGCACAGCGCAGGGCAACCCAGCTACCGCACAAGCAACGTGGGCACTGTCGCCGCCCGCAGCAGATCCGACGTCCGACTGCCCATGAACAGCCGACGCACCACGGAATGGCTGTAGGCACCCATCACGAGCAGGTCCACGCCACGATCGACGATGGCACGCGCGATCTCGTGTTCCGGATCGCCCGGCAGCACGAGGCACTCGGCGGTGCGAGAAGCCGCGTCGAGCGAGCGCTGCGCCCACGCCAGATGCACGTGGCCGCGGCGGCCGAGCTCACCAGCCATCACGACGTCCACCGACAATCCGGCAAACAGCGGACTCTCGGCCACAAACTCGACGCCGCGACGCGTGACGGCGCCGCCGTCAAAGGCGATCATGACGCGGTGCGGCTGCGTAAACGGCTCTGAGACCGCCAAGATGGGGCGGTGCAGGGCCCGCACCACGCGCTCCAGGTTGCGCCCCAGGTCGCGGCCCGTAACCTCGGCCGACTCGCCGCGCCGGCCGAGCACAAAGAGCTCCACGTCGGGCTCCTGCTCCACGAGCGTCTCTTCGAGCTCGCCGTAGCGCTGCCGCATGCTGGGATTCTCCACGCCGCAAGCGGCCGCGCGCGCACTCAGGCCGGCGAGAAACTGCCGCCCCGCTTCGCGCGCGGCCACGTTCCGCGCGGCTTCCTGCTCCACGAGCGTGGTGAGCAGGGCATCGTTGGCGCCCACGCCAATCGCACCGCTGTGGTCCTCACCGCTGCCGCGCTCCGGATGGCGATCGAGGATGTGCAGGAACTCGAGTGGCAGGTGCACGGCCGTCGCGCACCACGCGGCATAGTCGGCCACGTACTCCGCAAAGTGGGACTGGTCCACGCAGGCGAGCACGCGACGATTGTGCGGCATGGGCACGGTCATGTCAGTGCGCCCCCGCCAACTCGACGCTGTCGTCCTTGTCGTGCACCGCAAAGCGCTCCACGAGCGTGGCGCTGGCCTCGTTCAGGCCCACCACCTCCACCAGGGTGCCCTCGCGTCGGAACTTGATCACAACCTTGTCGAGCGCACTCACGGCGGTGATGTCCCAGAAGTGCGCGCGCGTCACGTCAATGAGCACGCGCTCGATGACTTCCTTGTAGTCAAACGACGCGATGAAACGATCGGCGGACGCGAAGAACACCTGGCCCATGACCGTGTACTCGCGCGCTCGCCCGTCGTCTGTCGTGGCGGTGCGCACAATGAGCAGGCGCGCCACCTTGCTGGCAAAGAAGAAGCCGCTGAGCAGCACGCCCACGAGCACGCCCTTCGCGAGATCGTGCGTGACCACCACCACTGCCACCGTGGCAAGCATCACGACGCTCGAACTGGGAGGCAGTGTGCGCAGGCCCATCACCGACGCCCAGTTGAACGTGCCAATGGACACCATCACCATCACGGCCACGAGCGCCGACATGGGGATGCGCGCCACCCAGTCGCCGAGCAGGAGGATCATGCTGAGCAACAGCACGCCCGCCGCCAGTGTGGACAGGCGTCCGCGTCCGCCGGATTTCACGTTGATCACCGACTGACCAATCATCGCACAGCCCGCCATGCCGCCCACGAGGCCGGACGCAATGTTGGCGAGACCCTGGCCAACGCACTCGCGATTCTTGTTGCTGGAAGTGTCGGTGAGATCGTCCACGATGGTGGCGGTCATCATGGATTCGAGCAGACCCACCGCGGTGAGCGTGAGTGCGACGGGCCCAATGATGCCGAGCGTCTCGAGCGTGAGCGGCACCTGCGGCCACGCGAGCAGCGGGAGGCTGTCGGGCAGCGCGCCCATGTCACCAACGGTGCGCACATCAAGCCCGAGCCCAATGGAAATTGCGGTGAGCACCAGAATGCACACGAGCGGGGACGGCACACTGCGCGTGATGTACGGAAACAGATAGATGATGCCGAGTCCGCCGGCGATCATGGCGAGGCCCACGGTGGACGCCATGGCCATCTCCGGCACCTGCGCCAGAAAGATCAGGATCGCGAGCGCGTTCACGAAACCGGTGATCACGGAACGCGACACGAACCGCATGAGCGAACCCAGGCGCGCCCAACCGGCAAGGATCTGCAGGACGCCCGTGAGCAGCGTTGCGGCGAGCAGATACGGCAGACCGTGGTCGCGCACGAGCAACACCATCACCAGCGCCATCGCACCGGTGGCGGCGGAGATCATGCCGGGGCGACCGCCAACAAACGCGATGACCACGGCAATGGCGAACGAGGCGTACAGCCCCACGCGTGGGTCCACGCCCGCGATGATGGAGAACGCGATGGCTTCAGGAATCAACGCCAGGGCAACCACGAGCCCGGCGAGAATGTCGTTGCGAACGTTGGAGAACCACTGGGCACGAAGTGAAGCGACAGACATGGGAATGCGAGAGAGTCAGAGCGGCTTCTTGACCGACAGTTCGCGGTCAATGTCGAGGCCGAGAGTGCCCACCGCTTCCGCGCGAACAATCAGCGCGTACGGCATGGCGACCACATCGACCAAGCGGCCACGCATAAGGGTAGCCGAAAGCTTCACGCCGTCTGTGAGTTCCCGATTGATCGCCCCTTCCACCTTCTCGCGCAATGCCTCCAGCGGATCGCGGAGCGGCAGCACGGCGGCGTCGCGCAGCTGTGCGAGCACGGCGGGTGTGCGAAGGAACGCCAGGCCCTGCACAAGCACGTCCCCGGTGGCCACGTCGAAGTCGAGGTCGGGGACCGTGAGCCTTTCGTTCGCCACATCGAGCTTGGGCGTGCCCACCAGCCACCCCTCACCCTGCAGCGCGCCGATGAAGCGAAGCCCAAGCGCGATGCGGCCATCGCCCACCGGCACGAGTCGCACGCCCGTCACCGTCACTCGGCGCCCGAGTCGCGAGAACTTGCGCCCGATCAGCCGGTCACTCAGCAGGTCGGTGGCCACGGTGTACCCAATGCTGGCCTCGAGCAGCACGCGTGCGCTGTCGCCAACGTCGCCTTGTGAGGGCTGCAGTTGAGGCAGCGGAGTCTCCGTACGCGCCGGCTCGGAACCGGATACGATCACGGGGTTTGCAAAGAGACGCACATCGATCACAAGCGCGGAGTCGGTGGTGTTCACGCTGCCCAGGCGGACCGCACCGGGGCGCAACAACAACCACAAACTGTCGGCCACGCGAATGGGTCGGTTCATCTGGTTGTACCAGCCGTCCACGCGATCCCGCAGGTCCCAGCCGGCGAGCTTCCTGTCCACTTTGGGCAACTCTCGGCGCATCACGCCGCGCACGGCATCCGCCACGCGCTCCGTGACATCAATGTCGAGAATGGTGACACGACAGGCGTCCCGTTCCGTGTCCGAATACGGTGCAAGCCCAGTGAGTTGTGCCTTCGTGCGCAGCGTCCAGTCCGAAGAAATATCCACCGGCGTCTGCAGTCGCGCGCGCAGTCGTGGCTGCGCCCCGTCGGTTCCACAGGACGCGCGGACGTCGGGCAGCAGCGAGGCATTGTACCAGCCGCGTCCCTGATAGCTCACGACCGTACCGAGCGTCAGCAGTCCGTCGTCCAGCGAGACCGTGAAGGGTGAGCGCGTGGCCTCGAACGCGAACTCCTGCCGACGATTTTTCGGGTTGGTGATGCGGTGTTCGATGTCGCCGAAGGTCCGGGGCACAGCGCTCTCGAGCAGCTCCAGCGTGGATCCCAATTCGATGCTGATTGGCGCATCCACCACGGACGACGCCAGGTCCGGGATGTCAGGTGCGACGAAGGTTGCACTGGACGTGGGCACTGCGGCATCAATGGTCACCGGCTCGGCGCACGCGGCGAGCGATGCCGCAGCGCACGCGAGACCCAGCACCAAGAGCGGGCCGCGCGCCACGCCACGCGCGCTTGTGGGCACCGGCTGACACGGAGAGTTCGCGCGGGAGATCGCCATGGGATGAAAAATACCGACCGAGATACAGCGCAAGTAAGCGGCGCGGGCCCATTGGCGGGCAGCGGTCGTGGTGCCAAGCGCGGCCTTAGCATAGCTTCTGGGCATGCACATCGACCTCGCAGGACGTGTCGCCGTGGTGACTGGCGGCGCCAACGGAATTGGGCTGGCGACCGTCGCGCGACTGGCGCGGAGTGGTGCACAGGTGGCCATCTGGGATCGGCAGCCGGAGGCAGCAGTGGCGCTAGTGGACACGCTGCAGTCCGAAGGACACGAGGTGCTCGTCCAGACGACGGATGTGAGCAGCCGGACCGACGTAGAGGCGGCGGCCGCTGCGACCGTGGCGCGGTTCGGCGGCATTGACATCCTCATCAACAACGCGGGCATCATTCGCGACGCGCAGTTGGTGCGCGTGAAGGACGGTGAGGTCGTGGGCGGGATGTCCGAGGCGGATTTTGACGCGGTGATTGCCGTGAACCTCAAAGGCGTCTACACGTGCACGCAGGTGGTGGTGCCGCACCTGCTCGCACGTGGCGGTGGTGCCATCGTGAATGCCACCTCGGTGGTGGCGCGCACGGGCAACTTTGGCCAGACGAACTACGTGGCGGCCAAGGCCGGCGTGGTGGGCATGACGCAGGTGTGGGCGCGCGAACTTGGCAAACGCAACATCCGCGTGAACGCCGTGGCACCGGGCTTCATTGCGACGGACATGACCGCGTCCATTCCACCGGAAGTGCTTGCCCAGATGGCGGCACATACACCGGCGGGCCGTTTGGGAACGCCGGATGATGTGGCCGCAGCGTACTGTTTTCTCGTGTCCGACGCCGCACGCTACATCAACGGGGCGGTGTTGCCTGTTGATGGGGGGCTTGTGATCGGGACCTGAACGCCGTTTGGCTGCCCGTGGCGCGCGTCGCCAGGTGATGCATAGCGCACGGGCGTGCGTGCTGCGATTGTCTCAGGGCAGCGAGGGCAGGGAGGAAACGCGCGTGGGAACCGAGCGGCTCCGCACCGTTCCGTCGCCCAACGCGCCACCCGAGCGCGCGTCGGCATTCTGCCCCCAGCACCACGCTTCACCTTGGCGATCGAGCGCACACGTGTGAAAATCGCCGGCGGCGATTGCGGTGTACGATCGTGTGCCTTGCACCCGTACCGGCGCGGCGGACGACACCCCGCTGTTGTTGCCCAGGCCCCCGTTGTAGTTGGAGCCCCAGCACCAGGCCGCGCCCGCGGCGTCGAGCGCGCACACCCGGTGGCGGCCGGCGGTGATGGCGGTGAAGCGCTGCGCGCCCGCCACCGCGACCGGTGCGAACCCGTTGGGGCGGGCTGGATCGCCTGCGCCGAGCTGCCCGTCGAACGCGATGCCCCAGCAAAACGCGAGACTGTCCTGCGCCAGCCCACAGGACACGCTCTCGCCTGCCGCGAGCAGGGTATACTTGCGATCGCCGAGCACCGGCACCGGGGCATCCCGGTCCTGCACCGCGCCGTCGCCCAGCGCGCCGCCATCACCCCAGCACCAAGCGGCGCCGCTGCCGTCCAGCGCGCAGGCGTGCATGCGTCCGATCACCACGGAGTCGAACGCGACGCTGGTGCTCACGGTCTGCGGTGTCGCGGTCGCGCCAAGCGAGTCTGCGCCATCGCCGCGCTCGCCGTGCTGATCACTGCCCCAGCAGGACGTGCGGCGTGTGCGGTCGATGACACAGGTGACGTTCCGGCCGGCGGCCACCACGCGTGTGCCGCTGACGGCTGCCGTGCGCGGCCGCGCCTGAATGCGCACCAGCGTGTCGCCAAGCGCGAAGTTCGCGTTGTCACCCCAGCAGTGCAGGGCACCCGTGGCATCGGTGGCACACACGTGGCTCTCGCCCGCGACGAGTCCAACAAACGGCACGGACTGTTGCAGTCGCGTGGGCACGAAGCGATCGAGCGTGTCGCCCAGACCGAGTTGGCCGCGGGTGTTCGCGCCCCAGCACCAGGCGGTGCCGTCCTCATCGAGCGCACAGGTGAACTGGCGGCCTGCCGTGATCTCCTTGAATGGCGGGAGCACGGTATCTGCTGACGCGGCCTCCGCTGGCGGCGCCACGGCCCGCGGATCGGAGTCACAGCCGATCACGGAGGCGATCATCACGCACGGCAGCGCACATGAACCCACGACCTTCACCACAACCCTCACCACCACCTGCCCGATGTGCTTTGCCAGAAGATGCATCATTCAATTGAACGGGTGCTGCCCGCGCGCGCGAGTGCCGGTCACCCGTTTGCTGGCGGTTGGCGCTTCCAGCGTCGATGCTGCCAGAAATACTGGCCGGGTGTCCGGCGTACTTCTTCTTCGAGGCGTCGCGTGAATGTCGCGACAATGCGGTCCACATCCTCGTGCCGATTGCCGGTGTCCTCCACGGGCACGCGGTCGAACACCATGCGATAGCGTCCGTCCGGACGTCGGAGACACGCGGCAAAGATGATGGGCGCGCCAAGGCGGAAGGCGAACACGCCAGGCCCTCTTGGCGTACGCGCCGGCCGGCCGAAGAACGGGACGAAGGTGGACGCGAGGCCCAGCGCATCCTGGTCGCACAGGAAGGCAATGCACTTGCCCTCCGCCAGCGCGCGCGGCACGCGTCGGATGGCGACGGCGTCGTGGATGACCTCGACGTCCATGGTCTTGCGCGTGTCCCGCAAGTAGCGGTCGAACAGCGGATTGGCCATGCGCCGCGTGATTGCGGCGGTGGGAATGCCACGCGCGGAGATGCACGCGCCACCGAGCTCCCAGCTGCCAATGTGCCCGGACACGAGGATTACGCCCTTGCCGAGCGACCAGGCTTCGTGGAGCACATCCCAACCTTCGGCCTCGGGCACGAGCTCGCGCACGCGTTCCGGCGGTGTGCCGGCGAGCACAGCGGTCTCAATCGACGTGCGCCCAAAACTCTCGTAGGCCTCGATCGCGGTGCGGGTGACCTGCGCCTCGGACCACTCGGGGAAAGCGAGGCGGAGGTGCTCGTGCACAACGGTTCTGCGTATTCCGAGTGGATTGTAGGCGAGCCGCCCCAGCAGTGCCCCAAACGCGCTCGCCGTGCGCCAGCCGAGCAGTCGGAGGCATGCGACGAGTACGCGTACGGCGGCGTACTGTGCGCGGTCTCTAAGGGTGGCGGCTGTCGCGGGCTCGAAGCCCTGGGGCTCAGTGGGAGAAGCGGTGGTCATGCCGGCGGTTCGAAGGAACGGCGCCGCGCATTGCTGGTCGCCGCGCATTGCTGGTCCCGGTTGCAAAAACATAACGGCGCCGTTCCCGAAGGAACGGCGCCGCAGATCCGATCGGTTCGGCGCGTGCGAACACGCGCCGGACGAATCAGTTGTTGAGCATGATCAGCACGCGACGGTTGGTGGCGCGACCGTTGTCCGTGTTGTTCGGAGCGAGCGGCGAGCCCTCGCCGGCCGTCTTGGTGGTGATGCGCGAACCGGCAACACCCTTGGACACGAGATAGTCACGCACCTGGTCGGCGCGCTGCTGGCCGAGGTTCATGTTGTACGTCTCACCGCCAATGGCGTCGGTGTTACCCGTGACGTCAATGGTGCGGGACGTGTTCACCGACTCGAGCAGCGACGCGGCGATCTGATCGAGCACCGAGGCGGCTTCCGGGGTGATGGCGTCCTGGTTGAACGCGAACTGGACGGCGCCGATGACGATGGCCTTGCCCGGCACGTTCACGCGGACGGTGTCGATGCGGGTGGTGATGACCGTGTCACGCGTGAGGACGCGGACCGTGTCATACACCATCATGGGCTGACGCGCGCTGGTGAACAGCGCGATGCTGATGCCAGCCTGCGCGCCGAGCACGGCGTGGCTCTCGCGCGGCTCCGGCTTGGTGTCGGCATCCTCACCGACAAAGTGACCGGTGCCTTCGAGACGGAGCGACCACATGTCGTTGATGGCGAAGCGCAGACCCACGAGACCCTCGGGGCCACCGCCACGCGGTGCCACCTGACGCTGACGGCCGTACGCGTCATACGCGTAGCCGGCGCCGAGCAACAGCTTGAGCTTGCTGTTGAGCGGCTGGTTGTAGAGCAGGCGATAGCTCCACTGCGTGTGCGACACGCGGTTGAGCGAGTCGATGATCGCAATCCCGGTGGCCGGACGATCGACGTCCGCGTCGGCGTAGGACAGATCCATTTCGAGCATGAGGTTGCGCAGGATGTAGACGCCAGCGCGCCCACCGCCACCAAATGCCGGATCGAGCTTCTGCGATTCACCAAAGGTGGTGAACCGGCCGAAGCCGCCGATTTCCACCGCGCCCTGTCGCTGCGCCAGAAGCGAAGCGGGCAGGCCGAGGGCAAGCACAGTGCCCAGCGCGAACGAGGCAAGAGTACGCATATTTCTCCCGTGAATGTGACAAATGTGACAATTGAGACGGACTGAACCGCCGAAAGCCTGCCGGATGACCAAACGATCAGGTTCTATGAAAAGACCCGACCTGTAGGCATCCGCTGACCAGATAGGACCAAGACCCCGAATGGATCCCGGTGCATAACGCCCGCACGGTTGCCACGCATCAACTTACGCATCAATTCCCAGAGGGCAACCGTTAATTGAGTGGAAGTTGGACAAATGGTCCGAAGTTTCCCGTCGCGGCGAACCCGTGGCGGGGTCGTTTCGGTGTCATTGAGGCTGTCAGGCTGACCGACACGATGACGATCCGCCGACCTATCTTGAAACATCCCCATGAACCGTATAAGCACCGGCAGTCACCCGGAGCTGCGCCTGGCTGGCTTCCGCGGCGCCCAGGTGGGCCTGCTCAGCAATGCCGCCCTCGCCGTGGTCAAGCTGGTCGCGGGGCTGGCGGGCAACTCGTACGCGCTGGTCGCGGACGCCGTCGAGAGCGCTGCCGATGTGCTGGCCTCCTTGGTGGTGCTGGGCGGGCTGCGCCTGGCCGCGCGTGACGCCGACGACGATTATCCGTTTGGCTACGGTCGGGCCGAACCGCTGGCGGCGGCCACGGTGTCGCTCATGCTTCTGGCCGCCGCCGTGGGGATCGCGTGGCAGGCGGTGGCGGAGATTCGGGCGCCCGGCGCCGCGCCCGCCCCCTGGACCTTGATCGTGCTCGCCCTCGTGCTGGCCGTCAAACAGTGGTTGTTCCGGCGCCAGCACGCGGCCGGCCGGGCCAGCGGCTCGCCGGCGGTGCAGGCGGACGCGTGGCACCACCTCAGCGATGCGATCACGTCGGGGGCCGCGTTTGTGGGCATCGCGGTTGCCGTGCTGGCCGGTCCGGGGTGGGAGGCGGCGGACGATTGGGCCGCGCTGGTGGCGGCGCTCGTGATTCTGGTGAATGGCGCCGCGCTGCTCCGGCCGGCCCTTCACGACCTCATGGACCGCGCGCCGGAAGCCGGTCTGCGCGAGCGCATTCTGGCCGCGGCTCGCACTGTGCCGGACGTCCGGTATCTTGAAAAGCTGAAGGTTCGTCGCGTCGGGACCGCGCTGTACGTTGACCTGCATGTGCAGGCGGATCCGACGCTCTCACTGCATGATGCGCACATTGTCAGCGGTTGCGTGAAGACTGCGATCCGGACGGCCGTTCCCGCCGCCGAAGGGGTGCTCATCCATATGGAACCGTACGAGACCGCGCCAACATGACATCCCGACCGCAGTTCTCCGTCCGCTCGCGAGCGCAGATCGACGCCCTGCTCGCGCGTCAGCACGTCGGTCGCCTGGCGTTTACGTATCGCGATCGCGTGGATATCGAGCCCATTCACTATGTCTTCGCCGGAGGGTGGATCTACGTGCGTACAGAACCCGGCACGAAGCTCGCCACGGTGTCGCACAACCCGTGGGTGGCGCTCGAGGTGGACGAGGTGCGGGGCCTCTTTGACTGGGAGAGTGCCGTGGTGCGCGGCCGGCTGGAGGTGCTGCGCGACGACCAGCACGCGTCGGCGCAGTTACGCTACCAAGAGGGGCTCGCGGCCCTCCGCACCTTGGTGCCCGAGACGCTCACGGAAAACGACCCCACGCCTGCGCGCCGGGTGTTGTGTGGCCTCTTCGTGGACGAAGCCGAGGGGCGACGCGCCGAACCGGCTGGATCGGTGTCAGCGTGAGTGCAGAGCTCGACGCGCTGCCGCGCCTGTCGCCGGTAAAGCCGGGCGACAAGGCCACGCTCGACGCTCGCAGCGCCGCCCCACCCAAAGGCACCCCTGACAACAAGACGCTCGGCACGCACACCAAGGCGCTGCTCAGGCGACTCGAGGAGCTGCAGGCCGCCTTTCACGCAGACGGTCGCCGCGCGCTTCTGCTTGTGCTGCAGGGGCGCGACGCGGCGGGCAAGGACGGCACCATTCGGAGCGTGGTTGGCGCGTGCAGCCCCATGGGTGTGCGGGTGGCGGCGTTTGGCCCGCCAACCGAGCGCGAGCTCTCGCACGATTTCCTGTGGCGGGTGCATCAGGTGGTGCCGCCGAAGGGCGTGATCGGTGTCTTCAATCGCTCCCACTATGAAGACGTGCTGGTGGTGCGGGTGCGCGGTCTTGCCCCCAAGTCCGTGTGGAAGCCACGCTATCGGCAGATTGCCGAGTTCGAACGCACGCTCGCGGAAAGCGGCACCGTGATCGTGAAGTGCTGTCTGCACGTGAGCCGCGAGGAGCAGCGCCAGCGGCTGCAGGAGCGCCTCGACGATCCGCGCAAGAACTGGAAGTTCCGTCTGGGCGACCTCGAGGATCGCGCCCGCTGGGACGACTATACGGAAGCGTATCAGGACGCGATGGCGAAGACGAGCACGCCGGTCGCGCCCTGGTACGTCGTGCCGGCCGACGAGAAGCGGGTGCGGAATTTCCTCGTGGCGCGGTTGCTGGTGGAGACGCTGGAGTCGCTCGACTCGCGCTATCCGGCGATGGACCCCGCAGTGGCGGAGGCGGCAAAGGGATTTGCCTGAGCGCGCTACGCTTGCGCACGTGTGGCGTCGATACTGACACACAATGCGTTCTCGTTTAGGATTGTCCGGCTCCGGCTTTCTGATTGCCTGTGTTGGCGGGCTTGCCGTGTTCGCCCCCTGCGCCCTGTGGTCGCAGGCGGCGGTTCCGGTATCGCTGCGCGACTATTCCGAGCGGCGCTTCGCGTCCACCGACGGCCTGCGCTCGCTGGCCGTGTTCGCCGTGGAAGTGCTGCCCGACGAATCGTTATGGGTCGGGACGGACGCGGGCGCGCATCGCTTTGTGTCCGGTCGATTCGAACGTGTGCCGCTTCCGATTGGACCACGCCACGTACGCACGATCACCATGTCGGATGATGGGACGGTGTGGTTTGGTACGCGCACGGGCGCGGTCAGTCGCACTTCCGATGGCGCGACGAGACTGTATGATGCGGCCGATGGGCTGCCCTCGGGCACCGTCTACTCATTGCTCATGACGAACGCCGTTGGTGGAACGCGGCGTCTCACGGCCGCCGCCGCATCGGGGCTGGCACAGTTCAATGGCCGCACCTGGGACATGCTACCGTTCCCCGCGGGGCTGGCGGTGAACGGTCCGGTGCTGCGCGCACGTCCCCGTGATGGGGCGCCCGATGAGCTCTGGTTGGCCACCGCCGGCGGCCGCATCGCGGTCTGGCGCGATGGTGCCTGGCGGCAGACGTACGGAGCGGCGCAGGGGCTTCGCGCGCGCTCGGTGGAGCAGTTGATGGTGAGCCCCGACAGCAGTCACACGCTGTTCGCCGGGACAGATCGCGGTGTCGCGCGACTGGTGCCGGATACCGCTGGCGGTCGCTGGGTCGAGGTCGTGGGCGCTCCGCGTCTCGCCTATCGGCTGGCGTCGATACCTGATGCGCAGGGGAATCCGGAGTTGTGGGTGGGCACGCTGGACGGCCTGCTGATGCGGCAACGCGGTGCCGACTGGGACACGGTCAACTTGCGTTCCACCGAACCGCGGACGCCGGTGCACGCGCTCACGGGTGTGCGTGGACATGCCGGTGGTTTTGCCGTCTACGTGGGCACCTTTGGCGATGGCGTGGTGCGCCTGAGTGTCGGTCGGGCGGCCACACTGGTGTCAGAGCAGGCGGGGTTGCGGCGCAGCATCCGCGCCGTGCTGGAGCAGCCGTTTGGTGTCCCCAACCTCACTTGGGTAGCCACGAGTGACGTCGGAGTAATCGAGATTGCCGGCAACACCGCCCGCACCGTGGCCGACGTCGAGGATCTCGGTGATGGTCGCGCCTCGGCGCTCTTTGTGCGCCCGCCGCGTGCGCCGCAGTCCGACGTGTGGGTTGGTGCGGCGCTCGGCGCGTTTCAGCGGGTGAACGAGCGTTGGTTGCGGCGCGACGCGGGCCTCGGTGAGACCACCGTGTCGCGGTTTGCGCTGGAAGACGAACGTGACACCACCTCGGCGCTGCTCGCGGCCACGGACTCCGGCGCGATGCGCTGGGATGGTCGCGTCTGGGAACGTCTGGCGGGCACGCCGGCGAGCGTGGCGTACGATGTGCTCGGCGCGCAGGGCGATGACTCCACCGTGTGGGTGAGCGGGGGGTTCGGTGTGCGTCGGAGGGTCGGTGAGCGCTGGCAGGCGGATCGCGTGCCGGTCGTGGAGGAGCAACCGCTCGTCTTTCGTCGGCTGTGCCGGCTGCGCGCGGGCCCGGCCGCGACGCTGCTCGGCGCGAGTGCGTTCGGTGTCTACGTGCGGCGCGCGATCGATTCGACGTGGCATCCCCTGCCGTTGCGCATGCGCAGTTTCTTTCGCTCCGAGCACGTCTATGATCTGCGCTGCGACGACGCCGCGCGCGTGATGGTGGCGACGTCCGACGGTGTAGCGGTACTTGATCTCGCGTCGCCGGACTCGGCGTCCTGGCGCATGCTCACGATGCTCGGCCCCACGGATGGCCTGCCGAGCCCGGTCATGTATGCGATTGGGGAGGGTGGGGCGCCGGGTACGCGGTGGATCGGGACGGCGCACGGCGTGGGGCGGGTTGATGCCCGGGCGCTGCCACCGCCGGACAAGCGCCTGTTCACGATGGCGATCACGAGCGGGGCGAACGGCGACGCCGTGGACGACGGCGGTGTGGTGGCGGCCGTGGACAACCGGATTCAGGTTCGGCTGGCGCTGCCCACGTTTCATCGGGAGGAGGATCTGCGCTACCGCATCGAGATGGGCGGACGGTCCACGCCAGCGACCGATGTGTGGAACAGCAACAGTGAGGTGACGTACCCGGCGCTGCAACCCGGTGCGTATGCGGTACAGGCCTGGGCGCGCGATCACGCGGGACGCGAGTACGGGCCCGTCACCCAGCGCTTCACGGTGGCGCATCCGCCGCTCCGCTCACCGGTGTGGCAGCTGGTCTACGCGGCGTTGTTCGCGGGTGCGCTGGCGTTTCTGTATCGCTGGCGGCTGCGGCTGCTGCACGACCGGGCAACGGCGCTGCAGGAGAGTGAGCAGCGCACAAAGGCCAGCGAACGCCAGTTCCGGGCGCTCTTCGAAAGTGCATTCGATGCGAAAATGGTGGTGCGTGAGCGACGGGTGCAGGCGGCGAACGCCTCGGCGGCGCGACTGTTCGGCAAGCCCGTGGAGACCCTGATTGGCCAGTCGGTGGACGAGCTCGGGTTCGCCGAGCTTCCGCCCGTGAGTGCGGGCGCGGTGGAGGCGGCCGACACGCACGTGGTCCGCGGGGACGGACG
>JBBSPE010000087.1:0-18458 GCA_038259155.1 Gemmatimonadales bacterium | reverse complement strand
TGAGGGCCTCCGGCAGCGGCGGCAGCTCGAGATGGCGTTCCGGCGCCGAGGCGTCGGTCACGGCGCGCTCCTCACCGCTCGTGCGTCAGGGTGTGCGCGGGCGACCGCGATCACGGCGCGGGTCGCGTGCTCATGGCGATCACCGTGTTCCACTCCGCAGCGCTCACCGGCACGACGGAGAGACGACTCACGCGCACCAGCGCCATTTCCTGCAGCGACGGTTCGTCCTTGATCTCCGCGAGTGATACGGGCCGTGTGAGCGCACGGTCGGCCTGCACGTCCACCATGAACCACGTAGGCGTGTCCGGATCAGACGCCGGGTCATAGTACCCGTGGGACGGGTCGAACGCGGTGTGGTCTGGATAGCCGGCGCGCACGACGGTGCACAGGCCCACCACTGCCGACGGTGTGGCGTTCGAGTGGTAGTACAACACACCGTCGCCCACGTGCATGCCATCGCGCAGAAAGTTGCGCGCGCCGGTATTGCGCACGCTGTCCCAGCTGGTGGTGCGCTTGGGGGCAGCCAGCAGGTCATCAAAGGAAAACACGTCCGGCTCCGACTTGACGAGCCAGTACCGGCGTTCGCCTGCTGCACGCGTGTACACGCGCGCCCATTTGCCTTGATCGTACGGCATGGACTGCGGCGGCTTCTTGACCGATTTGTTGGACGACTTTTTGGCCGGTCGCTTGGCCGCCTTCGCGGCGCGGGCCGTGACAGACTTCCCTGAAGACTTGCGGGCTGGACTCATGGCGAACGAATGGGCGCAACTGGAAATGGTGCTGAGTCCACCGCGCGCAGGAACGCCCGCACGATCTCGATATACCGCGCTGGCTGCTCACGATAGGTGGAATGGGACGAACCGGGAATCACTTCGAGCCGCGCGTCAGGCATTGTGGCGCGAAACGACTCCAGCGTGGCTGGCCGAGCCTCATCGAACTCGCCGGCGATGAACAACACGGGCAGCGTGAGCTCGTCGAGATCACCGCTGCGATCCCATGTGCGCAGCGAGCCCGTTGACCGGAACTCCGTGGGGCCCCACATCTGGCGGTAGATCGCGTCGTTGCCGCTCACGCCATCGCACATGGGCTCCGGACTCACGGGCAGGCGTCGCACGTGTCGCGCGTAGAACGAGTCCGTCGCGGCAGCGTACTCCTGTGCGTCCGTGGTGCCGTCGGTCTCGTGCCGATCGAGCGTGGCGCGAAGCTCGGCCGGCAGCTCGGCGCGCAGCTGATTGGCGTCGTCGATCCACCGGGGCGTGGACAGCAGCGGGCTGCTCAGCACCACCGAGCGCACGCCGGTGGGACGGGCCGCCAACATGTATTCGGCGGCGAGCGCCCCGCCCCAGGAGTGGCCGAGCAGGTGTACGGTGTCGAGACCAAGTCCACGTCGTACCGCGTCGACTTCCTGCACGAAGCGGGCGACGTTCCACAGCGTGGTGTCGGACGGATGATCCGAACGCCCGGAGCCGAGCTGGTCGTAGTAGATGAGCGGGCGCTCGTTGGCGAGCGGCGCGAGCACTTCGAACCGACAGCTGGTGCCGCCCGGGCCGCCGTGCAGGGCCAGCAGCGGCACACCCGTCGCTGCGCCGATCCGGCGGTACCAGACGCGGCCGCCGGGCACATCAAGCATGCCCTCCTCCGTGACTGGCGCCGCGCTGGTGCCAGCATCGGCCGAGTTCGCTGCGTCGGCTGCGGGCGGCGCGGAGCACGCCACGAGCGCGAGCAGCAGGAGCGAGCACTTGACAGCGCGGCCAAACGCGGAGCCACGGGTGGGCACAGGCTTGGACATGTGCACGCGCAGGCGAGCTTAGGACGCGGCCACGAAGGCGCAGCCCACTTCCTGCGCGAGCGTCACCCCAAAGATGCCGTTGGGCTGCAGGATGACGCCGGGCACCATCATCGCCAGCGCCCGCGTCCGCGCGGCCGCCCCGTCGAGCTTGTCCTGCCGCCGCACGATGGAGACCATCTGCCCGAAGGCCATGTTGCAGCCCACGACGATGGTCCCGTTGGCCATCTGCTTGTCGAGCGCGTAGACGGCGAAGCTCGGCGGGAGCTCGTCGTCTTCCGCCGTCATGAGCACGGGATTGCGTCGCGTCTTCTTGTCGGTCATGGGGTGCATGACCTTGCGCGACTTCGCGATGTCGTACCGGTCCCAGAACTCGTGGTTCATGACCAGCGGAATGGCCGCATGCCGGATCACGATCACGGGGCTCAGGTCACTCGGCTGCGCCTGCATGAGGTCCCGGTTGTGGTCGCGCCACATGCCCGCGCGCCACACACCACTGCCGCCATTGATTTCCGGCACGTCGAAGACCGCCTTGTGTTTGCCGGTGACGCGCTGTGCCCAGCTGACGTCGAACGGCGGCTGCTCTCCCGCCTCGCCGGCGGCACTGGCTCGCGCGTGCTCGCGCCAGTCGGTGTCGCCCGTTGCGGCACCCGGCGGCGCCGGCGCCGCGGACATGGCGTGCATCGACCCGGGGAGGGTGCTCAGCGCGAGACCGCTGGCGGTGAGGCGCGTGAGGAACTGACGGCGGTCGGCGGACATGGAGGCTCCAGGGCCAAGGAGGGGAATCGGCTGTAGTGAAGTGTAACGCCCCGATTCCTAGCGGGAAATGTGCCCGAATTTGAGCCCAGCGACGAACACGATGCCTCCCACCGCATTGCCCATGGTCGCGAGCGCGAGGAATCGCAGGAACGCGCTGACCGGCACGTCCGCGACAAAGACGGCCATGAGCACCTCCACGCTGCCGGCGATGGAGTGGTGGAGACCGAGAAAATAGATGGCGCCTGCGACCAGCAGGATGATCAGCACCTGACCCACGGTATCGCGGGACGCGGTCACCAGCCAGGACACGAGTCCCATCATCCAGCCGGCGGTCACGGCGCTGCCGAAGATCACCCACGGCCCGTAGTCGGTGAGGTGGTGACTCAGGCGCGCGACGTCCGCGCGCTCAAAGAGCCCCAGGCCGAGGCCGAGCGGTGCCGCCAGCGCCGCAAATCCAATCGCGCCCACGATATTGCCGCTGTACACGAGCCCCCAGAGGCGGATGACGCGCTTGATCACCGTACGCTCGGAGAGCAGCGGCAAAATGGCCAGCGTGGTGTGTTCGGTAAACAGCTCGGATTTACCGATGATCACGATCACGAACCCGATGGCATACATCACGGCGGCGATGAGGTGCGAGCCGAGTGTCTCGGTTGGGCTCATGGCCAGCACGCTCAGCACCAGTAGCGGACCGAACCCGATATCGAGACCCGCGCTCACGGCGGACAGGAACAGTCCCGAGGTGTTCCGTTCGAGCTGTTCCTCGCCGATCTGGATTTCCTGCCGGAGAATGGTCTCGGCGGGTTTGGTGGCCTCGCCTTCGTCAGCCGGATTGCCTTCGGGCTCGTCCGTGATGTCTCGCGGTTCGCCGCTCATGGCCGCCGGCCGAAGAATACGATGTTGGGGGCATCGGAGCGCGCGGCCGCGATGTCGAGCTGTCCGTCGCCGTCGAGATCGGCGACATCGAGCCCGTACACCGAGCCGGCGCCGTCACCGAACGACACGGCATGATAGACGCGCCCGTCACCGGAGTTGAAGTAGACCCGGGACGCTTGTTCGACGTTGCCCACGATGATGTCGGGCCGGCCGTCGCCATTGAGGTCACGCACCAGCAGCGCATACGGCGTGTCGTCTGCGCCGGCGATCGGAACGCCGTCCGCAAATGTCCCATCGACGCGCCCAAAGTAGAGCTGCACGCCCTCTTCTGCATGAATTGCGACGAGGTCGAGCACGCCGTCAGCATCCAGGTCGAGAGCGGCCGTCATGCGAATGGCCGCGTCGGCCGGCCCGAACGGAATGCGTCGCGCGGTGGAATACGTGGCCGCCGGCTGGGCCAGGTACACGAAGCTCTGCCCGCCGTTGCGGTGCGGAACGGCTAGGTCCATGAGGTGATCTCCATTGAAGTCGGCCGGCGTAACGGTGGTGGTTGGTTCGGTCGCGAAGGCCGTGCACTCATCGTCGAACTGTCCGGCCCCACGGTTCAGGCAGAAGAAGTTCGCGCCGCTGTTCGTGCGGTTGGCCACCACGATGTCGAGCAGGCCGTCATTGTTCAGGTCTGCGACACTCGCGTTGCGGGTCTGCCACTCGGCCTTGCCGTACTGCGACCCCACGCGAAAGGTGCCCGTGCCGTCGTTCAGGTACACGAGCTTGGGGTCGGGATTGTCGTTGCTGATCACCACGTCCAGATCCCCGTCTCCGTCGAGGTCGGCGAGCAGGCCGGCGTAGGAGCGATCAGATGCAATACCCAGATCGTACTGTCGCGTGATGTTCCCGCGGCCGTCGGTGAGGAGCACCCGGTCCACGAGCGGCCAGTGCCGACCCTTGGCCAGCACGATATCGAGCAGCCCGTCGCCGTTCACGTCGCCAAAACTCACGTTGGCCGACGTCTCCGACGTGGTCTCGAGCAGCAGCGTGCGGTCGAACTGCGGCAGCGAGGCCACGTCGAGCGGAACGGCGGCCACGGCTGAGGCCGCCAGCGGCTCGCCCGCCAGCGGCTCGCCCGATCCCGCAGACTGATCAGCGCGTGTACACGCGTGCAATACCAACGCGGCGCCGCACAGCATACCCATGCGAATGAACGGGGGGTGTACCCGCGTGTGCGCAGGCAACGATCGAGATCGGGACATAGCGGGCCCTCGCGCCATCGGGCGCACTCACGGTGATGGCGGGTGGCGCAGCGGAGGCTGCGGACGGGTTGCCCGACGCGATGCTGAGACGCGATGTGGAAACGCGATGTGGAGACGCGGCGCGGCGACAACACGCGGCGCCCTTTCGAGTATAACCTGCGCCCGCGCGGGCACCACCGATACCTTCAGGCAGTTCCCCTCCCGCGTCCCTCTGCCCCCACGCGTCGCCATGCCCACACCTGTCTCTTCCACGCCGGAGCCCGAGCGCTCGTTGCGCGATGACATCCGCCTGCTCGGCCGCGTGCTCGGCGATACCGTGCGCGACCAAGCGGGCGTGGAGACGTTCGAGCTCGTGGAAACCGTGCGGCAGACGGCCGTGCGCTTTGCCCGGGAGGGTCGTCAGGAAGATCGCGACGCGCTCGGCAGTCTGCTCGCCGACCTGCCGCAGGAGCGCATGATATCCGTGGTGCGCGCCTTCGCGTATTTTCTGCAGCTCGCGAATGTCGCGGAAGACGCGCACCTGTTGCGCGAACGGCGCGCGGAAGATCGCAGCGACGCGCCACCGCCGGTCGGAACGCTTGCGCACGCACTCGCCGTGGTGGCAGCGGCGCATGCGACGGCGTCGGGCGACGCATCGGCTGCGGTTGGCGATCGCATTGCACAGTTTTTTGCGAACGCGATGATCTCGCCGGTGCTCACGGCGCATCCCACGGAGGTGCGTCGGCAGAGCACGCAGCGCGACCTGCGCGCCATTGCCGAACTGCTCGAACGGCGCGATCGCGTGGCGCTCACGCCGGACGAAGCACGACAGAGTGACACCGCACTCGCGCAGCACGTGCTCACCATGTGGCACACCCGCATGGTGCGCCCCACGCGCCTGCACGTGATCGACGAGGTGAAGAACGGCGTGCACTACTTTGCGAGCACGTTTCTCACCGAATTGCCGTCATTGTACGGACAGACGGAAGACGAGCTGCGCGCACGGTTCCCTGATCGCGAGTGGTCACTGCCGAGTTTTTTTCGTGTCGGGAGCTGGATTGGCGGCGATCGTGATGGCAACCCGTTCGTTTCGGCGGACACGCTGCGGGAAACCGTGCGACTGCAGTCAGCCGCGGCGCTGGCGTTCTATCTTGATGAGGTGCACGCGCTGGGCGAGGACCTGCCGCTCTCGCAGCTCCTGCTTGAGGTGAGCCCGGAGCTGCAGGCGCTGTCCGACGCGTCGCCAGACACATCGCTACAGCGACTCGACGAACCCTATCGCCGCGCCCTGATCGGCATCTACGCGCGCCTTGCCGCCACGACCGAATCGCTTGATCACGCGCGTCCGGTGCGCGCGGCCGTGGGCGTGCGGACGCCGTACGCGTCGGCGGAAGAATTCGCGCGCGATCTCGAGGTGGTGCGGGCGTCGCTGGTGACACACGACGTGGCGCTACTCGCGACTGGGCGTCTGCGCCGGTTGGGACGGGCGGTGGATGTGTTCGGGTTTCACCTCGCGCCGGTGGATCTCCGACAAAACGCCGACGTGCACGAACGCGTGGTCGCGGAGCTGTTGTCCGTGGCGGGCGTGTGTGACGACTACCTCGCGCTTGACGAGGCCGCTCGCGTTGCGCTGTTGCACGAGGAGATCGGCGGAACGCGACCGCTGTATGCGTCATACTTGTCGTATTCCGAGGAGACGCAGCGCGAACTGGCGATCGTGTTCGCCGCCCATGACCTGCGCCAGCAATACGGCGCGGCCACGCTGCCGCACTACATCATTTCAAAGTGCGATGGTGTGTCCGACCTCTTGGAAGTGCTGTTGATGCAGCGCGAGGCCGGGTTGCTCACGCTGCAGCCGTCGCCGGCGGTGGGTCTGCAGGTCATCCCGCTGTTCGAGACCATTGACGACCTGCGAGAAGCCGGCACCACCATGGAATCCGCGTTTGCACTGCCGCGTCTCCGTGCGCTGATCACGGCCGCCGGCAACGTGCAGGAGATCATGCTCGGCTACTCCGACAGCAACAAGGACGGCGGCTACCTCACGTCCGGCTGGGAGTTGTATCAGGCCGAAATGGCGCTGGCACGCGTGTTCGCTGCGCACGGCGTGACGCTGCGACTGTTTCACGGACGCGGTGGGTCGGTTGGACGCGGCGGCGGTCCCAGCTATCAGGCGGTGGTCGCGCAGCCGAGCGGCGCGGTGAGTGGCCAGATCCGCGTAACGGAGCAGGGCGAGGTGATCACCGCCAAGTACGCCACGCCAGATGTGGGCCGGCGCAATCTCGAGATGCTCATGGCGGCCACGCTCGAGGCCACGCTCACCGATCGCGAAAACCACGTGACATCCACGGCGGCGTTTCACCCGGTAATGGACGCCCTGTCAGCGCACGCCAACCGCGCCTATCGTGCGCTTGTGTACGACACACCTGGATTCCCGCAGTATTTCCGGGAGTCCACGCCGCTTTCGGAGATTGCCACGCTGAACATCGGCAGCCGGCCGTCGTCACGCCGCGGATCCGATCGCATCGAGGATCTGCGCGCAATTCCCTGGGTGTTCTCGTGGGCGCAGTGCCGGCTGCTGCTGCCGGGCTGGTACGGCTTCGGCAGCGCGGTCACCCAGTGGCTCGAGGAAGTGCCCGACGGTCTTGCCACACTGCAGCAGATGGCCACGGCATGGCCGTTCTTCGAAATGCTGCTGTCAAACATGGACATGGTGCTCGCCAAGTCGGACTTGGCGGTCGCGTCGCGCTATGCGGAGCTGGTACGCGACGATACACTGCGCGACAGCATCTTCTCACGCATCTCGGCGGAATGGCACCGGACGCGCGAGGCGGTGCTCACGATCACCCGACAGTCGCGCCTGCTGGAGCACAGTCCGGCACTCGAGCAGTCCATTGCGAATCGTTTCGCGTACATGGACCCCCTCAATCACCTGCAGATCGCGCTGCTGCGTCGTCAGCGCGAACGGGATGCCGCCGCCGATGGGACAAGCGACGAGCGCATCGAGCGGGGCATTCACCTCACGATCAACGGCATCTCGGCGGGACTGCGCAACAGCGGATGACGTGATCGCCGGGTGAATGCCCCGGTCAGAAGATCAGGCGTGCGCTTGCGTGGTGTGCTCGGTCTCGCTGAGTACGGGATAGTCCGTGTACCCCGCGGGACCGGGTGTGTAGAAGGTGCTCGGGTCCGGTTCGTTGAGAGCGGCGCTGGTCTGGAAGCGTTGGACGAGGTCGGGATTGGCGAGCGACGCGCGGCCAAACGCCACGAGATCCGCGTCCTTCGCCTCGAGCATCGCCTCGGCCGATTCCTGATCGAGACCCCCGGAGCCGATAAAGGTGCCGCTGAACGTGGCACGCAACGCCTGCTTGAAGGACACCGGGACGGTGGGTGCGCCCATGGACGAGTGGTCCACAAGATGCAGGTACACCAGGCCAAGTGCGTGCAGCTCGTGCGCGAGCGAGAGATACTGCGCTTCCACGTCGTCGTACGGGCCCGTTCCGTTGAACACGCCATACGGCGACACCCGAATTCCCACGCGTTCCGCGCCAACCGCCGCGATGGTGGCCTTCGCCACTTCAAGCGCGAAACGGTTTCGTGCGCTGGCGCTGCCGCCGTACGCGTCGCTGCGCGTGTTGACGTTGGCATTCAGAAACTGTTCGATGAGATAGCCGTTGGCGGCATGCAGCTCCACGCCATCAAAGCCGGCTTCGATGGCGCGCGAGGCACTGTGCGCATAGCCGGCCACCGCATCAGCAATTTCCGGAATGGTCAGGGCGTGCGGGGCGGAGTGTGGCTGCGGGCCGTCCGCATCCGTGTACATCATGCCTGGTGCTGCCTCGCTCGTGGCGCCAACGACCGCGACGCCTTCCGGGAGGTTTTGCACGTGCGCCACACGTCCCACGTGCATGAGCTGTGCGAAGATGTGGCCGCCGGCGGCGTGCACCGCGTCGGTCACATGGCGCCACGCGCTCACCTGCTCGTCGCTGTAGAGGCCCGGGATGCGCGCGTATCCCAACCCCTCGGGCGCCGGTGAGGTGCCCTCGGTGATGATCAATCCCATCGCCGCTCTGGCCGCGTAATATTCCGCCATGATCGGCGTGGGCGTATGATCGGTCGTGGCACGACTGCGGGTCATGGGCGCCATCACCAAACGGTTGGCGAGGGCGATAGGGCCGAGACGGTAGGGTTCGAAGAGCATGGCTGGCGTATCTCAGGGAGGAATGATTTCACGCGACCACAGACGTGCGGTCTGCTGCCGGGCCGTATAAGTTACCGAATGGTACATAAACTACCGATCGGTACTTATAGTGCAACCCATCTTCCCGAATCAACTGGCGGATAGTGCATATGGTGCGTGGCCGACCCCGGGAGTTCGACCCGGACAGCGCGCTGGACCGGGTGCTTCCGGTGTTCTGGCGAGACGGTTTCGAGGGCGCGTCGGTGCAGGCGCTCTGCGAGGCCGCCGGCGTGAGCAAACCCAGCTTGTACGCGGCGTACGGCAACAAGGAGGCGCTCTATCTGGCCGCCCTGCGACGCTACGCAGATCGGGAGGGTGCGGTGCGGATCGCCGCGCTGCACGCCACTCCGGATGCGCGGCAGGCGGTGCGCACGTTCCTGCACTCGCTGGTCGCGCTATATACCGACCCCGGGGAACCCGGAGGCTGCCTCATCGCCAGCGGGGCGAGCGCCAGCGCGTCTGCCGCGATGCCGGCCGCCGTCCGTTGCGCCCTCGTGAGCGCGCTGCAGGGCATAACAGACGCGCTGGCCACTCGACTTGAGCGGGCGCGACAGAACGGCGAGTTGCCGACCGAGGCGGATCCGTTGGCACTGGCGCAGTTTTTCGGCACGATCGTGACTGGACTCAGCGTCCAGGCGCGGAGTCAGGCCTGCGCGACGGTGCTCACATCCGTGGTGGAATCAGCAATGCAGGTGTTTCCGGCGCCGGCCGGTGCTGTCGAGTCGTCCGACGAGCGCCGTGACGAGCTATAGGCCTACCGTGGCGGAGGCGCAAGCGGTTCACTCGCGCCACGCCTGCCGGTGGACAACTGTTTGAGCTCCATGGTAAGTGTGGCGATGCTCACCTTGGCCCGCACCTTGAGCGGAATCCGGCGTTCGTCGTTTGAGAACCACACCTCGGCCTCACCGCCCTCGCTGAACAGTCCCTTGGTGCGGATGACCGGCTTCACCACGATCGCGTCGAACTCGCCGGCCGGCACCCTGATGCGCTCGGTGCGCAGCACCTTCACCGTGACCGGATTGCCTTCCTGCTTGAAGTAGCGGGCGGCCGTGTACGTTTTGCCCACCACGAGCGGCAGCGTCCGGATGTGGTAGATGAATGATACGTCATCAAGCGGTTCCGGCGTGGCGAGCCGGCCGCTGTCTGCCGGATTTTCGAGCGCAACAAACCGCATTTCCTTGGGCAGGAAATCATAGGTGCGATCGCGGGAATAGCCGGTCTGATCGAGCTTCTGCTCAAACCGACGGGAAAACAGTGTGTTCACGTCCAGCCAGGAATGCTGGAGGTCGTTGATCTTGAACAGCGTGATGCCACCACGCGTGCGAAAACCCAGCCGGTAGGTTGGATGCCCGTGAATGGTGTCGATGGCCTCCACATTCAGGGATGCCGTGCCGCCACCGCGGACGAGGAACCACTTGGCCTCGAGCTCATACTCCAGGAGCTCGCCCACGCCGAACGGCACCGGCGCCCACGACTCCTCCTCACGCTCGTCGCCGGCGGCCTGCACGACGGTCGGACCCGGCGCCGCGACCGCGTCGTCGGACGGCAGCATGCCGGAGAGGCTCATGAGCAGGGCCGAAGCCATCAACGGGCGCCAGCGGCGCCCAAGCTGTGAAGCATTCATTCTGGATCGAACGTCAGGGGAATCGTGTGCGTCGAGCACACCCTCGTTGTAGCCCAATGCCTCCGGCATGGTTCCCGGTGGGGCGGAAATGGTTCGGCGATCCGCCACTCTGCATCGTAACAGCTTGCTTGCGAGTAGTTTGCGTCGTGCCAACTCCTTCGCATTTCGCCTCGTTCCCGCCGTTGGGACGCCTGCCATGAGAATCGTGGCCGGCAAGCATGCCGGGCGGCATCTCACGTCCCCTAACGACTTCCGCGTCCGGCCCACCGCTGAGCATGTGCGGGCGGCCCTGCTGGACGTGCTGGCCGCGGATCTGCCCGACGCCAACGTGCTCGACCTGTTCGCCGGCACGGGTGCTCTCGGCCTCGAGGCGTTGTCGCGCGGCGCCAAACGCTGCGACTTCGTGGAAACCCGGCCCTCCAGCCTCCACGCCCTCAAGGCCAACGTGGCCGCCCTGGGCATGCGTGACCGCACGCGCATCTTCAAGAAGGATGCGCTCCCGTTCGCCCAAGCCCTCACCGAGGGGCGCTATGATCTCGCGTTCGTGGACCCGCCCTACGAATCGCGGATGCTCGACCGGGTGATCGAGGGGTGGCAGCAGAGCCGGTTCGCGCGCGTGCTGGCCGTGGAGCATGCGAGAACGCACGTGCTGCCGCCCGGCGTCTTCCGGCGCGAGTTCGACGATACGGCCGTTACGATCTACCGGCTGGCGCGCATCGCCTGACCGCGCTCGACCGGGTGCGGGTGTGCTCCGGTTGTGCTCCGGGTGTGCTCTGCGTGCGTCGTGCGTCCGGCCAGCGTTTCGTGCGAGGGGAACTCTCCTCTAGGTCGCTGACTACTTGCGCGCATGCCCCGACACCACTGGATCGTCCGACTCACCCACTGGGTGAACGCCGTTGCCATCGTGATCATGGCCGGCAGCGGGTTGCGCATCTTCAACGCCTATCCGGCATTTGCGCGCCGAGGCGAGACCTTTGCGCTGAATCCGTGGGAAGGAACAGCCGTGCCGGCGTGGCTGACGTTTGGCGCCTGGTTGGGCGGGGCCAGGCACTGGCACTTCGCCATGATGTGGGTGCTCGTGGCGAATGCACTGCTGTATCTGGGCTTCATATTCCTGCACGGCGAGTGGCGCGACCTTGTTCCGCGGCGCGGCATCGTTCGCGACGTTAAGGAAATGGTGCGCTATTACTTGTGGTTGCGCCGCGATCATCCGGTGCAGGGCAAGCACAACGCGCTGCAGCGGCTTACGTACTTCTCCATGCCGATCATTGCAGCCGTCATCGTGATCAGCGGTATTGCCATCTGGAAGCCGGTGTCGCTCGGCTGGCTCACCGCACTGTTTGGCGGCTACGCGTTTGCGCGCTTCGTGCACTTTGCCGGTATGGTCGCACTGCTTGTGGCGTCCATCATGCACGTGTTCATGGTGTTCGCCGTCGACCCGTACTCCATTCGCGCCATGACCACCGGCGGCTACAGCGAGCGTCTGTCGCCCGAGGCACGCAACGCGCGTCCATTCATCAATCTCCGGCCGGCGCGTGCGACGCGTGCGACGCGTGCACCAGCGTCGGCGGACACCTCCTCGCCGCCTCCCCCAGCCGACACGCCATGAGCCTCACCGATCGCCGGGAATTCCTGCGAGCCAGCGGCCTCAGCGTGGCCGGGCTCGTGCTCGCTGCATGCAACAGTCGGGGCCCCGAGGGGGCGCAAAAACTGCTGCGCTACGCCGAGCGAAAAAACGAATCGCTCGAACGCCTGCTGGTGCGCCACACCGCCATGGATCATGGTGCGCCTGGCGCTCGCATCGCCGGCGACGCCTTCCCGAGCTACTTCACGGCCAATGTCGTGCCCGTATGGGACCCGTCGGTGCGCGGCGTGTGGCGCCTGGAAGTGGGCGGTATGGTGCAGCGTCCCATGTCGTTTTCACTCAACGAGCTCATGTCGCTCTCGCGGCGCATACAGCGCGTGAGCCACTATTGCGTGGAAGGATGGACGGCCGTGGCGGATTTCGCAGGCGTGCAACTACGCGAACTCGCGGCGCTCGTGCAGCCCGACCCACAGGCACAGTATGTAGACTTCCAGAGCTTTGATGCCGGCTATCACGAAAGTTGGGATCTGGAAAGCGCCATGCACCCGCAGACCCTCGTGGTGTATGCCAAGGACGGCGCGCCGCTCTCGCCCGCCTACGGCGCGCCTGCGCGGCTGCATTCGCCGGTGAAGCTCGGCTACAAGAACACCAAGTACCTCACGCGCATCGAGTTCATGCCGACCCGAAACGGTGGCTACTGGACAGACCGCGGCTACGAATGGTTTGGCGGGACGTGAGACGGCGTGTACAGGCGGCCCAAAGCACGACGGGTTGCGCACCGGCTACAGGTCGATGTGCGCCAGTTCCTTGCCTCGTGGCGGACCCGCCGCACCGCGCAACTCCATGGTGAGCGACGCGCCAAGTACGGGACCGCTGCCCTCCGGCATCCCCAGCGTGAGGATCACCGGCTCGCCGGCCACCGGATTCACCTCCGCACCGCGTACCATGCCATCCGGGCACACGAACCAGAACTGGTAGCTCTCACCTGCGGGCGCAACAGGCAGGCCGTGCAGTACCACCTTCCAGCGGTGCGACGTCTCGTCGGCGAAGATCACGAGTCCGGCCGGGGTACCGCCCACATCAATGCTGGCCTGCAGCACGCGCGCGGCCTGCCGCATGATGGACAGCGTATCCCGAAGCGCGATGGATTCCTGCTCCACCAGCGCCAGCTGCGTGCGCATCTCCTGCTGCCCACGCCGAGCCTGCCACGCGAGGCCCAGTGCGAGCACCGTGGACGCCGCGAGCGCCATGGGCAGACCCATGCGACGCCAGATCGGCACGCGGCGTGGCGTCAGTACACCGTCCACCATACGACGCGTGAAGCCCGGTGGCGGCGCCACAGGCTGCACGTGCATGGGCAGCCAGCGCAAATCGGAACGGATCGCCTCCACGGCTGCGGCGCACTCCGGACAGCGCGTCACATGATCGGCGAAGAGCTGCTCTTCGTCTTGATCGAGCGCCCGGGTGGCAAAGGCCGCGCGGTGCTCAACAAACCAGTCATGCGCGGTCATGTGATCCAGTCCCTCATGGGCGCCAAGGAAACACGAAGCTTGTCGAACGCCAGCCGTAGCCGCGTCTTCACGGTACCGAGTGGCAACTCGAGCCGTTGCGCGATCTCTGAGTGCGTGAGTCCCTCAAAATAGGCCAGCTGCACAACGGTGTGCTGCACATCGGGCAGCGCGCCCATCGCACTGTGCACCTGCGTGTGCACATGCCAGCCGGGTGTCGCGGCTTCGTTCGGCTCTTCGGCGTCAACGGCCAGCTCGGCGTCAGGACCCGCCGTTTCGAGCGTCAGCAACTGGCGCCGGCGCCGACTGCGGAGGCGATCGATAGCCCGGTTGCGTGCGATCTGCAGCACCCAGGAGAGCAGGCCCCGCGAGTCTTCCGTGACGGGCTGCACCTTGTCCCACGCGATGCGAAACGTTTCCAGCGCCACCTCCTCGGCCTCGTCCGCGTCTTGCAGCATGCCCTGCAGCACACTGAGCAACCACGGTGACGCGACTTCAATGAGTTCCACCAGCGCCCGCTCGTCCCGTGCACAAAGGCGGGTCCGCAGGGATTCTTCGGCGCGCAGCGACATCACGCGGGCGCCGCGCGCAGCGCCGAGGGGCGAAGCCGAGGTGGAGTCAGCGGAGTCGCCGCGCGGCGTGGCTTCGGGCATATACAGAGGATACGCCCGGTCGGTTGAAATGGTTCTCCGGTGGCGGCGCTGTACCACGCGCACACACGAGACCCGCCTCAGCGATAGCCGGCTGCCTGCAGTTCGAACAGCTCGGCGTAGCGCCCACCGGCGGCGACAAGCTGGTCATGCGTACCGCTGGCCTCGACTTCGCCGTCCACCAGCACAAGGATGCGGTCGGCCATGCGCACACTCGAGAATCGATGCGAGATCAGCACACTCGACCGACCTTCGCGCAGTTCGTTGAAGCGCTGAAACACCTCGAACTCCGCACGCGCGTCGAGCGCGGCTGTGGGTTCATCGAGAATCAACAACTGGGCATCGCGCATGTAGGCGCGGGCGATGGCCACCTTTTGCCACTCGCCACCCGACAAATCAACGCCTGAGCGAAAGCGCCTGCCGATGAGCTGGTCATAGCCGTTGTCCAGCTTGGCGATGACCTCGCTCGCGAGGCTCCGCTCGGCGGCACGGACAATGCGCGCGTGGTCCGCCCGCGCGTCGATGCGTCCCACCGCAATGTTCTCCGCCGCGGTGAGGCTGTAGCGCACGAAGTCCTGAAAGATCACGCCGATGTTCGCGCGCACGGCGTCGAGGTCGTACTCCCGCAGGTCATGCCCATCGAGCAGGATGCGGCCCTCGTCCGGGTCGTACAGGCGTGCCAACAGCTTCACGAGCGTGGTCTTGCCGGCGCCGTTCTCGCCTACCAGCGCCAGCGTCTCGCCCACCCGAATCGAAAAACTGAGGTGCCGCACGGCCCATCGCTCTGTTCCCGGATAGCGAAATCCTACATTCTCAAAGGTGATGCCCGTACGGAACGGGCGCGGCACAGGCCGCGCGTTCGCCGGCGTCGCGATGGTGGACCGGATGGAGAAGAACGAGAACAGGTCGTCCAGATACAGCGCCTGATTGGCCGTGTAGGTGAAGCCGGACAGCAGCGACTCCAGCAGCCCGCTCATGCGCCGGAACGAACCGGCGAGAAACGTGAGATCGCCAATCGTGAAGGCCCCCGCGAGCGTGCGCCATACGATGAAACCGTACGCGCCGTAGTAGCCCGCCGTGCCCACCGCCGTGAGTACCGCCATCCACGAGGCACGCCGTGTGGCCAGTGCCCGGCTTGCATGATAGAAGTCGGTGGAGAGTGCCTCAAAGCGCTCCACGAGGAACTCATTCAAGCCGAAGATCTTCACTTCCTTCGCGGTCTCCACACTCGCGCCGGTCTGGCGCAGGTACTGCAGATTGCGACGCTCCTGGGCGCGCGACCACTGCAAGGCGTAGTCGCGCGCGTTGAAGTGCGCCTCGCCGACAAAGGCGGGGATGAGCGCCACGAACAGCAGCACGATGAGCCACGGTGCGTACGTGGCGAGGCCAGCGCCGAAGCTCAAAATGGTGATCAGGTTCTGCGCCTGATTGAACACCTGACCCATGACCCCGAGTCCCGAGGACGCCTGCTGCCGGGCGCGTTCGAGCCGGTCCTGCACCTCGCTGTCCTCGAACTGCGCGAGATCGAGCGTGGCGGCGTGCCGCATGAGGCGCACACTCACCGCAATCGAACACTCGGAGCCGAGCATCATGTCGCACAGCGAGCCCACGCGACCGGCGAGGTCTGAGATGATGGCGAGCGCGAACTCCGCGGCCACGAGCATCAACAGCAGGTCGAGGCGGCCGCTCGTCCACCAGGCGCTGAACGAGTCCGGCATGCCGGCGAGCGCGGCCTGCGCGATGACCTCGTCAATAATGAGCTTGCCGATGTACAGCGCAGCGACTGGCAACACGGCGCGCACCAGCCGGACGGCGATCGTGCCGGCGGTGAGCCACGGATTGGTGCTCCACACCAGTCGAAACAGCGGCACCACGTGCCGCATGGCGCCAAAGCGTTCCCGAACCGTTTTCAGTTGTGGCGGAGGTCCGGATGGCGGCATCCCGAAGCATACTGCCGCGCCAACGGCTCAGGCGACCGGATTCACGTCGAACGTGAGTTGCGGTAGCGTGCGGTCCGGCGCACCGGGCATGGGGGCCGTGCGGACGCCGGCCCGCTGGGCGCCGAGCGTGCAGTAGAAGTCCAGGGCGTTGGGGTCTGCACTCACGCGGACGATGCCAGGGCGGGTGGCCGCGACGATCGCGAGCGCGTGGCGCACGAGCGAGGCCCCGATGCCACGGCGCTGGTGGGTCGGACGCACCCACAGGTGCGCGATCGCCCAGGTGTGTGCCGCCTGTTCCAGCGCACAGACGCCGGAGATTGTGGGGGGTTCGTCCGGATCGTCCACCACGAACACCCGGTGCGCATCCACGTACGCTGGTGTGAATGTCAGCTCGTGAGCCCACGCGGCGAGCCACGCCGCCTCGTATCCACAGGCCGCCTTGGCCGCATGGGCGAGGTCACTCAGCGCAGCGCACTCGTCGCGTCGCGCGTCACGCACTTTCCACTCCCCCGTCATCGCCGCTCCGTTGTGCTGGTCGTGTCGTGCTATAGGATACACGCATGCTCATTGACTGCCACACCCACGTGAACTGCTACGACGACGCCAATCCGCGCACCCTGCCGGAAATGGCACAGTCGCTCTTCGACGCCATGGCCGCCAATGGCGTGGACCACGCGGTGGTGCTCTCGTCGTACACGGTCAACTCCATGCGACCGCACGTGGACGACATCATCTCGGCCATCGGTGGTGATCCCCGTATTTCCATCGTGGAGGGACTGCGATGGCGCGGCGAGGGTGAACGTACCGACCTCTTCCGCATGGAGGAGCGCATTCGCGCCGGCGCGATCCGCGGCATCAAGCTCTATCCGGGATACGACGGCTACGCCATCAATGATCCGTCGCTTGAGAGCGTGTTCCGCATTGCGGCCAAGTACGACCTGCCGGTGATGATCCACACCGGTGACACCTACAGCAAGCGGGCCAAGGTGCGGCAGGCCCATCCGTTGCTGGTGGACGACGTGGCGGTGGACTATCCCGACGTGAAGTTCGTCATGTGCCACCTCGGCAACCCGTGGTTCGATGATGCCGCCGAAGTGCTCTACAAAAACGACAACGTATACGGCGACCTGTCGGGGCTCACCCTGGGCGACTTCAGCGGGGAGTTTGAGCGGCGCGTGTTGCAGCGCGTGAAGGACATGATCGCCTACATGGGTGATCCGAGCCGGCAGATCATGTACGGCACCGATTGGCCGCTGGCCGGCATGCCGTCGTATCTCAAGTTCTTCAACGGGCTCAATCTCACGCCGGAGCAGCATGCGGCGGTGGCCGGTGGAACGGCCGCCGGGCTGTTCAAGATTCCGGTGCCGGTTTCCGCGCCGGCTTCAACGCGCAGCGACTCGTCGAATCCCGGCCTGCGGGTACCGACGGCGTGAGTGACGCGGGTCACGGGCTGGCACGGTGTTGCCGGGACAGGCAACGAATCACCCTGTTTCGGCGTATATAAGGTTCGGTGTGGCGCCGCGTCCGAGGCCCGTGACATCGGATCATTCCTCGCCAGATTCTGCCTATGCGCTCCCTGCCGCTTTCCAGAACCCTCGCTGTTGCCTCCGTCCTGGCCGGCTCCGTCGGCGTGGGCATCGCCTCGGCGCGAACAGTGCCGCCGAGCACGTCGGCCACGTACCGCCTGTCTCCGGCCCACCCGGCGCTGGCGGGCTGGAACCACACCGCCCGCTACGACTCCACTGGCGTGTACACCATGGAGCAGGCCGAGCGTGGGCTGGAGGTCTTCAACAAGGTCTGCAGCGAGTGCCACGAAGTGGAGGACCTCACCAACGAGGACTTCAAGTTTGAGTGGGACGGCCGAAGCGTCTGGGAGCTCTACGACCTCGTACGCACGACGATGCCCGATGAGAATCCGGGCACCCTGACGCGCGAACAGTATCTCGACGCCATCGCGTTTGTGCTCAAGATCAACAACCAGCCCGCAGGGCCAGCCGAGTTCGCGGGTGATTCAGTGATTGCCAGCGCCGCGATGCTCAAGCTGTCCGAGCCGGACAGTGCAGCGGTGACACCGGACAGCGGGGCTGTGAAGCCGGACACGCTGGGTGTCCCGCCGGATACGATGGTCGCGGTACCTGATTCGTTGGCCTTGCCGCCGGACACGCTCGTGGTGCCGGACACGGTGGTGGTGCCGGACTCAAGCGGCCGCGCCTAAGGACGACGATCGCTGGTTGAGGAACTGAAGCGGGCGGGGGGGGGGCGCG
>JBBSPE010000086.1:0-18763 GCA_038259155.1 Gemmatimonadales bacterium | reverse complement strand
GGCGTCTTGAGTGGCGGTGAGCGCGGGCGTGTGGCCCTCGCTCGCCAGATCGTACAACCCACCGAGCTGCTCATTCTCGACGAACCCACCAACCATCTCGACCTCGACACCACGCGCTGGCTGGAGCAGTACCTGCGCGAAAGCGAGCGCACGCAGCTCTTGGTAAGCCATGATCGCGCCTTCTTGGAGGCAGTATCAGATCATGTGATCCATATGGAGGGCGGTACCGCGTTTTCGTACACCGGTGGATATACCGCATTTGTGCAACAGCGCGAAGAGCGTCGTCTCACGCAGCTGCGTCAGTTCGACCAGCAGCGCAAGAAGATCGCGGCCGAACAGGACTACATCGCACGCAACCTGGCCGGCCAGAACACCGCGCAGGCCAAGGGCCGACGCAAGCTGCTGGCCCGCATGCCGCGCCTGTCCGCGCCCATTGGCGGGGAGTCGGTGATGGCACTGCGCCTCCAGGCTGGCGACCGCAGTGGTGATCGTGTGCTCGAAACCGAGAAGCTCATGCTGCGGGTGGACAACCGCACGCTGCTCGACGACGTCACGCTGGTGATGCCGCGCAACGAGGTGATCGCCCTCGTGGGCCCCAACGGCGCCGGCAAGAGCACCTTCATCAAAACGGTACTCGGCGAACGCGAGCCCGATGGCGGCACGGCCAAGCTCGGCCTCTCCACCACCGTGGCCTACTACCGGCAGGACCTCGGGCACCTGGCGCTCGACTCCACTATTCACGACGCCATCACCACCCTGCGCCCGTTCTGGGAACGGCGCGAAGTGCACGGCCACCTTGGTCGATTCGGCTTTGGCGGCGAAGAATCGCTGCGCGTGATCGGCTCGCTGTCCGGCGGTGAACGGGCGCGCGTGGCCCTCGCGCTGCTCACGCTCTCGCGCGCCAACCTGCTCGTGCTCGACGAACCCACCAACCATCTCGACGTCGAAAGCATCGAGGCCATTGAAGACGCGATTGACGGGTACGACGGCACCGTGCTGCTCGTGTCCCACGATCGCGCCGTGCTGCGCGGACTGGCCACGCGCGTGTGGGAAATCCGCGACGGCGAGCTGCACGACTTCGCGGGTCCGTTCACCGAATGGGAGGACGTCGCCGCCGAGCGCCGCGCTGCCGCCGCAGAGTCCGCCAAGCAGGAGCGCAACGCCAAGGCGGCGTCCGCGCCACCGTCGTCGCATCACGTGCGCAAGGCGGCGTCCAAGGAAGAGCGACGCATCCAGCGTGACGCGGTGCGCGCGGTGGAAGAGGCCGAGCGCGCCGTGACCACGGCCGAGGCGGCGGTGGGTCGCATCGCGGCAGAGCTTGAGGTACCAGAGCTGTATGACGGGTCCAGCGCGTCCACCAGCAAGGCACAGAAGCTGGGCAGTGAGCTGGCAAAGGCACGCTCGGCGCTCGCCAAGGCCGAGGCGCGCTGGACCGAGGCGTCGGTGCATGCGGAGTCGCTTGGCGCGCTGTAACGACACGCGTCGCGGTGTGGGCTTTGGGAAACACTGGAACGACTCGGGCGTACGGGTGCAGGAAGCTGGACTGATCTTGCGCTCTACCTTTTCCGGTGTCCCGCTGGTGTTTCTGTTCTGTCTCGTCCGCCGTCGCCTCTTGCAGTGCGCAACGATTGCCGCCCTCGTGCTGCTGCCCGCTGCACGCGCTGCGGCGCAGTACGCATCGCCGGCGCTGCAGGCGCTCGTATCGACCGCCGCCGAACGGAATCGTCTCCCCGACAGCCTGCAGGCCTACTCGGCCAACGTGGAAACGGAAATTTCGCTGGTCATCCGTCGGGCGGACGGCACGGAAGCCGTGGGGAGCGTGGAACAGATCGCGAGCACGCTGCGCTGGACGCGCACCGGCAAGTACGACCAGCGCGTGCAGGGACACCGCATGCAGCAGTTGGGCGCCAACGTGTCCATGCTGAGTGTGTTTCGCGTGGGCTGGCTCAACCCCACGCTGTACGGCAACCGCATGCGATCGCGTCAGACGAGCAACGCGAATGACTCCGCGGGAGCGACGGCGAGGGACTCCAATGCGACGGACAATGCAGCGCGCGATTCCGCAGCGCGCGGTCGGTTGGGAAACGCGGGCGCCACCAGCGGTTCTGCGGCCGATGCCGACACCACCGTGGTGGTGCACCCGCTCGCCACCGATCGCGACAGCTGGTACCGCTACACCGGCGGTGATACGCTCGTCACGCTGCGCGTTGGTGCGCGCACCATTCCGATTGTGCGCGTGCAGGTGGACGTACGCGAGGGCCTCACCGAACCCGCCACGCTCTTTCGTGGCGACATGGATCTTGACGCCTCACGCGGTACGCTCGTGCGGCTGCGCGGTGCGTTTGTGCGTGTGGGTCCGCCGCGACGTTCCACCGGTAACGTGATCGCGCGCCTGCGCGGCTCGGTCATGGAAGCGGTGGCGTACATCGACTACGAAAACGCCGAGCGCAACGAGGCGTTCTGGTTGCCTACGGAGCAGCGCATTGAACTGCAGGCGTCGGCGCCCACGTTTGGTGATGGGCGCGCGGTGGTTCGCGTGGTGTCGCGCTTTCGCGACATGAACGTCAACGATACGGTGCTCGACGCTGCGCAGGTGGCGCTTGTGGATTCGTCCCCGCCGGAACGGCTGCGCCGTCGCCTGTCGTTTGCGCCACCCGATTCACTGAGCGCCTTTCGCAAGTGGAACTGGTCGCTTGGTGATCTGTCGCAGGGCATGCACGCCGACGACTTCGATGCCGTGGGTCCCGATCGCTGGCGCCCCACCGGTGCGCCACGGTTTGACTGGGGTGTGCCGTACACGTCGGATTTCTTCCGCTTCAATCGGGTGGAGGGCGCGTACGTGGGCTTTGGCGGGCGGCTGGCGTTGCGCGACGTCTCGCCGGGTACGGTCATGCGCGCAACGGTCGGCTTCGCTACCGAAGAACAGCGTGTGCGAGGCCGAGTGGAGGTGCTGCGCGAGCGTGGGCCGTGGCAACTGCAGCTGCGCGCCGGTCGCTCGCTTGACATCACCAACGACTTTCGCAGTCCGCTCGATTCCGGTTCGGTGGTCGCGGCGCTCGCGTCCACCGACGGCTACGACTACGTGGACCGCACGTTTGCCGGCGTGCAGCTCGTGCGCACAGTGGGCGCGCGTGAATGGCAATGGCGCGTGGAGACGGGCGTGGCCACCGACGGTGTCACCGCAGCGCGCATCGATCGCTCGCCAATTGGTCGCTATCCGTTGCGTCTCAATCGTGGCGTGGACGCGGGCACCTACTGGCGGAATGCACTCACGCTCGCGTGGCGCCCCGATGGCAGCGCCGAGTTTCTGCGTCCAGGCTTGAGCGGGCGGTTGTACGCCGAGCAGGGTGTGGGTGAGCTCGACTACACGCGCTTGGAGGCGCGACTCACCGCGCGGCGTCTGTGGGGTCCGATCACGGCGATTGCGCGGGCGGACGCCGGTGCGTTGCTGGGTAGTTCGCTCCCAACGCAGCAGTTGTTCGAACTCGGGCGCAACCAAGGGTTGCCGGGCTACGAGTACAAGGACTTTGCAGGTACGCGGGCCGGTGTCGCGCGCGGATTGTTGTTGTGGACCGGCCCGTGGTTACGGCAGCCGATTCGTGCCGGTCGGGCCCTTTTTCTACCCGGTCTCGCGCCCGGCATGAGCGTGGGCCTGCAGAGCGGCTTCGCCTCGGCCCCCGGCGCGAGTGCCCAGGCCAGTCTGCTGCGGCTGGGCGTGGCCGCCGATTCGCTCGGCGTTGTGCGGCCCGTGTCGCAGGTGTCCAACGGCTGGAAGTCGAGTGTGAGTGCCGGGTTCACGCTCTTTTCCGGCACGTTGTTTCTGGGTGGGGCGCAGCCGTTGGAGCGGGGCGGGAGGTGGCGGTGGTTGGTGACGTTTGGGCAGTTGTTGTAGCGCAAAGATGCGAAACTGACTGTTCCCTCGCGACCCGAAACGCACAGCGACGGAGAAAGGGTGAACCCATGGTTTTGGCTTCCCAGGGAACGCAGCCTTCACACATGCGCAGTCCAAGCGCGAACGTTGAGACATCTCGTTGTGCGCCTCCTGCCAGTAGCTGCACTCTCCATAGTTGCGTGTCAAGAGCGAAAGGCCGCCAGTGCTGAAGTCTCTCTGTGGACCGTCGACAGCTACTCGCGCATCGAAATTAACGATGACGATCTTGCTGGTTCGGTACTTCTGGGAAATGCCGTACACGCGTCACGCCGACCCGAAGGTGGACTGGTTGTCGTCGACCAAGGACTCAATTCCTTGCGATTCTTTTCAAGCGACGGACAACTCGAACGGGCAGTAGGTCGCGAAGGATCAGGTCCGGGAGAGTTTGAGTTCATTCGGCTAGCGCTGCGATGTGGGGATTCATTGTTCGTTGAGGACATCGTGACACGGCGCGTATCCGTCTACTCGCTCGATGGAAAGCTCGCTCGGGCTCTTTCAACTCGTGAGTTTGGCGGTGGTGCAGAGGCGTACCGGAGTGCCTGCAACGCTTGGGGCGATTTCGTACATCATGCGTGGAACAGCTTCGATCCATCAGTGAGAGGTCGAAGTCACAATCAGCTTCCGCTTTGGATCTCCTCGGCCAAAGGTGATGAGCGTGTGGCCCTCGAGGACGTGAGCGGCCCCGAGTACATCGGATTCGGAAGCGGTGCTGCTCCTGCACTGCTGGGTCGCACGCCGCAGTTGGGCATGAGTAGCCAGCACGTTTATGTGGGGACTGCCGATAGTGGAGTTGTTCAGGTCTACACACTCGACGGCAGTCGAGCAGGGATTCGACGAATTCCAGAGGGCAACACCGCCGTTCGCGAGTTGGATCTCGAACTCGCAAAACGTATCGACTTCTTGGGGCAGAATCCGGCGACGCAGGAAGAAACGCGTCGGATCTGGGAGCTTGATTCACCGCCTGCCTCGCTCCCTGCGTATGATGCCATCGTAGTGGACAGCGATAGTTATCTCTGGGTTCGTCGCTATCCCGTCGCGGGACGAGACAGCACACGGTGGTTCGTGTTCGATCCAAGCGGTCCCCTGGTCGCCACGCTACTGCTTCCCAGCGATCTCACCGTCACTGAGATCGACACCAGACACATCGTTGGCATTGTTCGAAGCGCAGAAACTGGGAGACACTCCGTTCTCCAGGTCTCGCTCAATCGATCCGCGAAGCCGTAAAGTTGGTGTTGACCCGTTGACCTGAAGCAAGGCGCGATGCGTCACCATACGCAGGAGAGCTTACGTGGCTCGGTCGCACGGCGAGCTAAAACTCCCCCACAAACCCGATCTCCACCTCCAACCGGTGCCCAAACCGTTCCGTCACCGCCGCCTGCGCATGCGAGATCACCGCCCGCACATCCGCCGCGGTGGCACCACCCAGATTCACCACGATGTTCGCATGCATGTGCGAGATCGCCGCGCCGCCCACGCGAAAACCCTTGAGCCCACACTGGTCCACCAACCGGCCGGCGCCCACGTCGGCAATCTTCTTGAAGATCGAACCGGCACTGGGATGAATCTCCAGCCACGGATGCCGCGCACCACGCCACGACAGATTCTCCTGCAACGTGCGCTGCAACGCCTCGGGGTCGCCACGCTGCAACTGGAACGTGGCTGAAAGCACCACGTCGCGGCGGTGGTGAAAGACGCTGTCGTCATAGCCGAACTGCACGTAGTCCGCCCCTACCACGCGACGGTCACCCTCCTCGGCCAGAATCTCGCAGCGCTCGAACACCTCGGCGATGAACATGGTGCGCGCCCGCTCGGGGGCCGGCGACAGGAAATGCAGGTTCTGCCACAGCGCGCCGCCCACGGTACTCGGGATGCCCACGTAGTGCTCGAGCCCCGACCAGCCGGCGTTCACGGTATCAAGCACGAGGTCGCGCATCACGGCACCGCTCTCGGTCCGGAGCACACCATCCGGCGAAACGGCATGCGCCGTCGCCCGGTTCCGGATCACGAGGCCACGAAACCCGCGGTCGCCCACGAGGATGTTGGCCCCCAATCCGAGCACCATCCACGGCACGCCGAGTTCGCGCGCGGCCGACACGGCGGTAGCGAGCGCGTTGGCCGAGGTGGCATTGTACAGCAGATCGGCCGGACCCCCGATCTTGAACGTGGTGTACGGAGCCATCGGCTCCGCTCGGTGCGAGTGCGCAGGGTCCAGTTGTCCGGCAAGCGCGTTGAGCGCATGTGCGGTGTCCCGGGGAATGCTGGCCGATTCAGTCATTCCACAAACATCTTCCCTCTCTCGCCACAATGCCAGCGTCTCGTCTCTTCCGGTGGGCGTTCTGCGGCCGGGTGGTCCTCCTTGTTGGTTTGATCATCGCCGCGCTCGCGCCGCTCGCCAGCGTCACCGCGCAGAGCCGCGCCGAGCTCGAGCGCATCATTCAGCGCCGCGTGTTGCCGAACGGCATGGAGGTGATCGTGGTGGAAAACCACGGCGTACCCATTGCCACGCTGGAAATCGACGTCAAAAACGGTGCCTTCACGCAGACGCCCGAGTACGCCGGTCTGGCGCACATGTACGAGCACATGTTCTTCAAGGCCAACGCCGAGTATCCGAGCCCAGAGGACTTTGGCGCTCGCGCCTCGGAGCTCGGCGCGCTCTACAACGGCACCACGCAGGAAGAGCGCGTGAACTACTACCTCACGCTGCCGGCCGACTCGCTGGAGGGCGGCATTCGCTTTCTGGCCGCCTCGTTGCGCGAGCCGCTCTTTCGCCCCGCCGACCTGGCCCGCGAAAAGGAAGTGGTGCTGGGCGAGTATGACCGCGCGGAGTCCAGTCCCTTCTTCTCGCTCGACAAGCGCATGACGGCACTGCTCTATCCGGGCAACGCCAGCCGCAAGGATGCCTTGGGCGACCGCACCGTGCTCCGCAACGTGACGCCCGCGCAAATGCGCACCATCCAGTCGCTCTACTACATCCCCAATAACTCGGCGCTCATCGTGACGGGCGATGTGGAGCCGGAGCGCGTGTTCGCGCTCGCACAGAACATCTTCGGCGACTGGGAGCGCGGCCGTGATCCGTTCGTCGTGGCGCCCATTCCGGAGATTCCGGCGCTTACCGCCGATGTCGCCGTGATTGACGAAGTGCCGGTGAGCGCCGTGAGCGTGCTGCTCCAGTGGCAGGGGCCCAGTGCCAGCAGCGACGCGGAGGCCACGTTTGCGGCCGATGTTTTCAGCGACGCGCTCAACACCGAAGGCTCGGGCTTTCGCACGCGACTGGTGGACAGCGGCCTCTGGCAGGACATCGTGGTGAACTACTACACGCTCAACCACAAGGGCCCCATCACCATCAGTGGGCAGACGGCCCCGGAGAAGCTGCGCGACGCGCTCAAGGCGCTCGACGCGGAGATCGCGCGCTTTGGCGAGGCTGGCTACGTCACACACACCGAACTCGAGAACGTGAAGGCGCAGCGGGTGACGTCGAGCGCGTTTGGCATCGAGAAGGCCAGCGGCATTGCGCACACCATCGGCTTCTGGTGGAGCGTGGTGGGCCTCGACTATTTCCTTCGCTACAACGATGCCATGGCCGTCCAGACCACGCAGGACCTGCAGCGCTACGTGAACACGTACATCGTGAACAAGCCGCGCGTGGTGGGGGTGCTTCTGTCGCCCGCGGCGCGACGCGCCATCGGGCTCACGGAAGCGGAACTGGTGCGCGACGACAAGCGGGCCACGCCACAGGAGGACGTCCGATGATGCAGCGCGCACGGTTGCTGCTGGTTGCCCTCGCGTGCATTGCATCGCCCGGCAGCACGCTCCTGCATTCGGATTCGCACGCGACACTACACGCCCAGTCGGCCACCACCGATTCCCTCACTACGAGCTTCGACGTGGACGGCGTGCAGGTGATCCTGCGCCGCGTCACGGCCAACAACGTGGTCGCCACCAACGTGTATCTGCTCGGCGGCGTACGGCAGCTCACGCGCGAGACGCAGGGCATCGAGCTGCTGTTCCTCGAAGCCACGGAACAGGGTACTGCGCGCTATCCACGCGATGACCTCCGCCGCCGCATGGCGCAGCTCGGCAGCGCCATCGGAGCCAGCCCGGGGGCGGACTGGAGCACGCTCAGCCTGCGTTCCACGGTGGCCACGTTTGATTCGTCGTGGGCCATTCTGGCTGACCGTCTCGTGGCGCCGCGCCTCGACGAGGCGGGCATAGAACTCGTGCGCAGCCAGATTCTCACGGCGGTGCAGCAGCGTACCGAGAGTCCGGATGCCCTGCTGGACTATCTGGCGGACTCGTCGGCGTTTGCCGGCCACCCGTACGGACTGTCTCCGGTGGGCACGGTCGCATCGCTCACCGCGATCACACGCGAGATGATACTCGCGTATCACAAGCAGCAGGTGGTGCGCTCGCGACTGCGCGTGGTGATCGTGGGCAACGTCACCCGCGAGCGGGTGGAGCGCCTGGTACGCGGCACGCTGGCCACCTTGCCCATGGGTACGTACGCCTGGACGCTGCCCACGCCCCCCGAACCACGCGCGTCGGGTGCGACGTTCGTGATGCGGCGCCTGCCCACCAACTACATCCAGGGCTGGTTCGTGGGCCCACCAGCCAACTCACCGGACTACACCGCGCTGCGCGTGGCCAGTGCGGTGCTGTCGGGCCGGCTGTTCTCCGAGATCCGCGAGCGGCTCAACCTCACCTACGCGGTGGACGCGCCCTTCCGCGAGCGAGCGTTCGCCATTGGCGGCCTGTACGTCACCACCACCCAGCCCGACCTGGTGCTCGGCATCATGCAGCGCGAAATGCGCGCCCTGCAGGATGGTACGATCTCCGACGCCGGCCTCGAACGGCTGGTGCAGCAGTTCATTGTCACGTACTTCCTGGACAACGAGACCAACGCCGACCAGGCCAACCTGTTGGCGCGCGCTGCGCTCTACCAAGGCGACTATCGTCGGGCATCCACCTTTGCCGACGACCTGCGCGCTGTGACCCCCGAAGCCATCCGGCTGGCGGCCGAGCGGTACTTCCGGAACGTGCGGTTCGCGTTCATTGGCGACGCCCTGAACGTGGACCGCAGGCTGTTCGAGCGGTTCTGAGCGCTGTAGGTTTTCCGGATGCCCATTCCGGATTCCGAGACCCTGCGTGCTCAGCTCCAGAAACTCTTCGGCACCGAGCTGGTGATTGAGGGGGAGCTGGGCCGAGGTGGCATGGCCGTGGTGTACGGGGCCATGGATCCGTCGCTTGAGCGGCGGGTGGCCGTGAAAATGCTGCTGCCGCAGTACGCGTATGAAGAAGACGTCGCTCGGCGCTTTCTGCGGGAAGGGCGCACCATGGCCTCGCTCGAACACCCGCACGTGGTGTCCGTATATGGCGTGCGCGGTGACGCGTGGTCGAGCGCCATCGTGATGCAGTTCGTGGAGGGACGCACGCTTGAGGCCGCCCTCGCGCGCGCGGGCCTCATTCCGCTCGACCTGGGCATGCGCCTGCTCGCGCAGATTGCCTCGGCGCTCCAGCACGCGCACGAGATGGGCGTGGTGCATCGGGACGTGAAGCCAGCCAACGTGCTCATTGATCGGCGGGTGAACGCGCTGGTGTCCGACTTTGGCATCGCCCGGCGCGACGACGGCACGTCCACCACGATGACCGGGATGGTGCTCGGCACGTCGCACTACATGAGCCCGGAACAACGGGCGGGCGAGCGCGTGATGCCGGCGGCTGATCAATACGCACTGGGCGTCATGGCCTTCGAAGTGCTCACGGGCCGAGCGCCGTTTGTTGGCCGTATAGATGAGGTCATCCGCGGACATATGACGGAGCCACCGCCATCACTCCGCGGTATTCGACCCGAGATTCCCGAGCGCGTGGAGCAGCTCGTGCTGCGCATGCTGGCGAAAGACCCGGAGCTCCGATGGCCGTCACTGGTGCAGGCGACCATGGTACTCGGCGAGTTTGCACCGGGTGTGGACGTGTCCATGCGGCTCACGCCCTCTGTGTCCGTGACCCCGGTGGAGGCGCGTGGGCCCACAAGCGCGCCGGGCTCAACGGCGCAGTGGCAGGCGATGGCACCACCAAGCGGCCGTTCGTCTGCCTCATCACCCTGGGCCACCACCCGCAACGCCGTGATTGCTGCGGTCGTGCTGGTGGTCGCCACCGCGCTGCTGACGTGGCTGGTGGTGTCGTAACGGGACCGTAGCCGGCCATCGTACCGCCTGTCGCTACCGGTCTACCGGACCCGCGCGTCGAGCTCGCGCCGCAAATCGTCCAACGTTACGCCCATCGCCCGCAGCGCAACGAGCGTGTGATACACGAGGTCCGCACCCTCTTCGGCAATGCGCGCGGTTTCGCCATCGAGGCACGCCATGGTGAGCTCCACCGCTTCCTCGCCCAACTTCTTGTGCCGCAGGTTGCGGTCGTGCAACAGGCGATGCGTCCAGCTTTGCAGCGTGCGATTGGGGCCAGCGTCCACCAACGCCGCAGGCAGCGACGCCGCGCGCTCCGCGAGCGTGGCATCGAGGGTGCCGAGTGCGTCGGCAGCGAGCGCGGTGTCCCGAAAACAGCTGGTGGTGCCCTCGTGACACGCGGGTCCTGCGGGGCGCACACGCGCAAGCAGCGCATCGCCATCACAATCGGCCGTGAGCGAGACCACGTGCTGCACGTTGCCGCTGGTGCCCCCCTTGTGCCACAGGCCACGTGTGCGCGAGGTGTAGTGCATTTCGCCCGTCGCGAGCGTTTGCTCCACCGCGTCGCGACCGGCGTGTGCCACCATGAGCACGGCACCGGTGATCGCGTCCTGCGCCACCACCGTGAGCAGGCCGTTGCCCTTGGTGAAGTTCAGGCGATCGATATCGGCAGTGGTGCGGATGGCGAGACCGCCCACGTCTGGTGAGTTGCTCGCGCTCACGCCGGATCCACCAGTCGCGCGCGAACAACATCGGACAGCGCCGCGTTGGTCGCCATCAAGTCGCCGCCAAACGCTGTATGCCGGCCCCGCCAATCGGAAAACACGCCACCAGCCTCCTGAATGATGGGCTGCAAGGCCGCCGCGTCCCACGGATTTACAATGTCATCCACCATCACTTCGGCGCGACCGGTGGCCACCAGCAGGTAGCCGTAACAGTCACCCCAGGTTCGTACCACGTCACAGTCGGCGGCCAACGCATGCCAGCGCGCACCGCGTTCGGCGTGCTCGGGAAAGCGACTGTCGGTCACCAATGCCGTAGCCTGATCGAGCGTGCTCACCGACGACACGCGCGCCCGCACGCCGTTGAACCAACAGCCGGCACCCGGCGCGGCGCTCACGGTCTCCCGCACTGCAGGAAAACACGCCGCGCCCGCCAGTACGGTCTCTCCCTCGCAGACGGCCACCAGTGTTCCCCACAGCGGCACGCCGCGCACAAAGGCCTTCGTGCCGTCAATCGGGTCTACAATCCATCGCCGTTTGGCCTCCGGCCGCAGCGGTGGAAATTCCTCGCCAAACACGCCGTCCTCGGGAAACCGCTCGCTGATCCATGCGCGGGCAAACTCCTCCGTGGTGCGATCGGCCACGGTCACGGGCGATCCATCCGCCTTGGTGTCCACCGCGACAGTGCCACCAAACCACTGCATCGCGGTGGCGGCCGCTGCCTCGGCGAGCTCCGTCACGGCGCCCAGCAATGGGTGTGCGTGAGCCGCCGCCAGAAAATCAGCCGAGTCGTTCACGCGGGCACCCCCGCATCCGTCGCATCGCGCACCGGCAATCCGGCCGCGCGCATCACCGCCTTGAGCTCGCGCACCGTGGTGATGCCGTCATGCAGGATGCCGGCCACGAGCACTGCATCGGCATGCGCGTCGCGCACCGCCGCCACCAGATGCTCCGCGCGACCGGCACCGCCGCTCGCAATCACGGGCACGGCCACCGCGTCGGCCACGGCCTGCGTAAAAGCGAGATCATAGCCCGAACGCGCGCCATCACGATCAATGCTGGTGAGCAGAATCTCCCCGGCGCCACGCGACACGCACTCCTGCGCCCACGCCACGGCGTCCAGCGGCGTGCGCTCGCGCCCGCCCTTCACCCACACTCGCCACGTGCCGTCCTTGTCACGCTTGCCGTCAATGCTCGCCACCACGCACTGCGCACCAAACCGATCGGCTGCTTCCGTGAGCACTTCCGGACGCGACACGGCCGCCGAGTTCACCGACACCTTGTCGGCCCCGGCCCGCAGTGCGCGCGCCATGTCACCGGCCGTGCGAATACCACCGCCAATGGTCAGCGGAATGAACAGCTGTTCGGCGGTCTGCCGCGCCATGTCGAGCAGCGTGGCTCGCTCTTCAGCGCTCGCCGAAATGTCCAGGAACGTGATTTCGTCCGCACCTTCCGCTTCGTAGCGCGTGGCCAGCGACACAGGATCTCCCACGTCGCGCAGCCCCTCGAACTGCACGCCCTTCACCACGCGTGCGCCCTTCACGTCCAGACACACGATCACTCGATTGGAAAGCATGCCGTCAGTCCGTCACGGCCATGCGGACGGTGCCCTTGGTGCTGAACACCGCGCCCGATTCCACCAGCGCCTCGCGCAATGCGAAACCCAGTGCCTTGAAGGCCGCTTCCACGATGTGATGGCGATCATGTCCGCGCAGCACACGCACGTGCAGCGTGGCCTTCGCGTTGTCGGCGAACGATCGCAAGAAGTGATCATACAGATTGCTGGGCAGCGGCCCTTCGTAGTACGGCCGGCCGCCCAGATCGAGGGCAACGTGCACCAGCGCATCATCCATGGGCACGGTGCGCTCACCGTACCGCGCACACGTGGCCGGCGCAAACGCCGCGACGCCCTGGCCGAGCGCGATGGCGACGTCTTCAATGAGGTGATGCTTGAGATCACCGGTGGCCTCGAGCGTGAGGTCGATGCCGCTGTAGCGCGCGAGCGCCACGAGCATGTGATCGAGAAACGGCTCACCCGTGCGCACGTCCGACACACCGGTGCCGGCGGTGAGTGTGAGCTGGATCTTGGTCTCGCGACTTTCCCGCACCACGGTGGTCATGCGCCAAACTCCTCAAGAATGTGGCGCGGGTCAATCGCGCCGGTGTAGAGAGCCATGCCGAGCACTGCGCCCTGCACGCCGCGATGTTCGAGCGCACGAAGGTCGTCGATCGTTGTCACGCCACCGCTCGCGATCACGGGCCACGCCGAGGCCTCGGCCACGTCTTCCATGAGCGAGAGGTCGGTGCCCTGCAGCTGGCCTTCCAGGTGCACCGCCGTGACGAGCACGCCGGCGAGCGGGAGTGAACCCAGGTCTTCAACAAAGGAGATCACGTTGAGTGGCAGCGTTTGTGTCCACCCGCGGGTGACCACGCTGCGTTCCCGCACGTCGGCGGCCACGATGAGCCGTCCCGGAAACATGCGGGCCATGTCGTCCAGCCAGCGCTCGTCTTCCACGGCGCGCGTGCCCACCACCACCCACGATGCGCCGTCGTCGAGCAGCTCCTCAATGCGCGATTCCTCGCGCACGCCACCGCCCACCTGCACAGGCACACCCGCATCGCGAATGATGTCGCGCACCACCTCAGCGTTGGAGCCTCGGCCCGTGGCGGCGTCGAGATCCACCACGTGCAGCCGGCGAAAGCCTTCGCGCACCCATTCGCGTGCCACGCCCGGCGGATCATCGAGTCGTACCGACTCCTGGTCGTACTCGCCGCCCACGAGCTGCACGCACTGTCCGTCGCGCAGATCCACTGCCGGAATCACGATCATGCCGAAGCTCCCTGCGTGAGGCGAGTGGCGGCTTCCCGCAGGAAGGCGCGAACGAAACGAACGCCGGCGGCGCTCGATTTTTCCGGATGAAACTGGGTCCCCACCACGGCACCCACGCGCACCGCTGCGGGAAAGCGATCGCCCTCGTGCGTGGTGTAGGCGATCACGTGCCGACCAGAATCGCCGGTGGGGCGACACACGAAACTGTTGGCGTAGTACACACTCGACAATCCCGAGGCCGAGAGTAGTGGATCGCGCGGGGTGGTTTCCTCCAGCACGTTCCAGCCAATCTGCGGCACGCGCGCCGCATCCAGCCGCGTCACCTGGCCGGTGAGCACACCGAGCCCCATGCCGGGCCCCTCATCGCTGCCGTCGAACATGAGTTGCATGCCCAGGCAGATACCCAGGCAGGGCAGTCCACCGCGCAGCGCGTCGCGCATGGCCTCGCGTCCGGGCGCCAACTTTCGTGCCGCTGGCGTGAATGCCCCCACGCCCGGCAAGATCAGCGCGTCTGTCTGGCGTACGGCGAGGGCCGGATCGCTTTCCACGCGCACGGTGGTGAACGGGGTCTCCACGGCCTTCACGAGTGAGTGCAGGTTGCCCGCTTCGTAGTCGAACACGGTCACGCGCATGCGGGGCATGGTGAGATCGGTCATGCGCTGGCACCGCTTGCCGTGCGCGCGACTTCCCCCGCCACCTCGACGCGCGCCTCGTCAAACGCTGTGAGACACTGCTCCAACATCGCCCAGGGCCCCACCGAAAACCGCAGTGCGTCACCGATGTGCGGCAGCGCGGGAAACGGTCGCACCGCCACGCCGCGCGACCGCATGGCCTGGCCCACCGCCACGCACTCGGGCACCGGCACGCACACAAAGTTCGCGCCTGATGGGAGCGGCGACAGTCCACGTGCGCGCAACGCCCCGGCGAGCTGCTCGCGCATGTCAACGGCCAGTTGTACATGCTGCGCCACCCACGCCGCGTCCTCGCGTACGGCCGTGGTGGCCACCTGCTCGGACAGCGCGCTCACCTTGTATGGTCCGCGCGACTTTTCCACCTCGTGCACGAGCAACGGCTGTCCCACCGCGTAACCCACGCGCAGTCCGGCGAGCCCGAACGCCTTGGACATGGTGCGCACCACCAGCACACGCGGGAACTCCAGCGCCAGCGGCACGGCCGATTCCCCGGAAAACTCAGCGTACGCCTCGTCAATGATCAGCACACCGGCAAACGACCCCGCCAACTGCCGCAGCGTGGCCAGCGGTGTCACCGTCCCCGTGGGATTGTTGGGCGTGCACACGTACATCACCTGCGCCGGATGTGCGAGCATTGCGTCCACGTTGAGCGAATGATCCGCGCGTTCCGTGATGCCCGTCCACTCGAGATCGTTCATGCGGGCAAAGATTGGCACCATGGCGAACGACGGCACCGAGGACACCACGCGCTCACCCGGCGCGGCAAAGGCCCGCATGGCCGAATCAAGCACGTCATCCGAGCCGCAGCCGGTGACAATCATTTCGGCCGGTACGTTCAGGTGCTCGCCCAGCGCAGTCTTGAGGTCGCCGGCGTACAGCGACGGATAGCGCGTGATCGACGAGACGGACATCTCGCGCAGCACCCGCTCCGCGTTGGGCGGCACGCCCCACAGGTTGGTGTTGTCCGTGAGGTCGAGCGCCACCGGTGTGCGCTTGGGATCGTACAACGGAACGTCGCGGTACGCGGCGCGTGCGATGGACAGACGCTCTTCTCCACGCGGCGTACTCTCGGTTGCTGTGTCGCGCGCGCTCATGCATTCACCTCGCGCGCCGTCCAGGCACGCGCTGCGGCCGCGTGGCCCGGCAGTCCTTCGGCATCGGCAAAACGCCCCACGTCGTGGGCCATGGCGGCGGCCGCCGCGGGTGTCACGCGCTGCCACGTGGTCCAGCGCACGAAGTCGAGTGTGGACAGCCCCGAATAACAACGCGCGAGTCCCGCCGTGGGCAGCACGTGATTGGCGCCCGTCATGTAGTCACCAAACGCCACCGATGCGGCCTCGCCCACGAAGATGGTGCCCGCGTGCCGGAGCTTGGACAACGTTTCATCCCGGACGTCGTCGCTCACCGCGAGCAGCAGGTGCTCAGCCGCCCACTCGTTCGCGAACGCAATCGCCTCTGCGAGCAACGGCGTGGTGAGCACCGCGCCGCGGTTCGCCAGCGCGGTCCGCACGATGGTCGCGCGCGGTGACGCCGCGACCAACACACTGAGCGCGTCGCCCACGCGTTGCGCCAACGCGGCTGCTGCAGCAGCTGCACCCGCGATGATGGTGACCACGGCGGCGTCCGGATCATGTTCGGCCTGCGCCAGCATCTCGCGCGCGACCACGTCGGGCGATGCGTGCACATCGGCCAACACGAGCAATTCACTCGGTCCGGCCGGCGAATCAATCGTCACGTGCGACACCAACTGCAGCTTGGCCTCGGCCACATACGCGTTGCCCGGCCCCACGATTCTGTCCACGCGGGGCACGCTCGCGGTACCGAGCGCCATGGCGGCAATGGCACCCGCGCCGCCAACGGCGAACACCCGGTCCACGTTGGCGAGCTCCGCGGCGGCCAGCACCACGTCACTCGGTTGGCCGGACGCCGTGGGCGGTGAACACACGATCACTTCGCCCACACCCGCCACGCGTGCGGGCACGGCGCCCATGAGCAGGGAGCTCGGATACGCGGCGCGACCGCCCGGCGCGTACACACCAACGCGCGCCAGCGGATCGGGCCGACGCCCCACCACAATGCCCGGTTCCGGCGACACTTCCACCGCCTCGGCGCGGAACGCTGAGTGGACGGTGATGATGTTGCGGTGCGCGCGTTCCATGGCGCGTCGGAGGGCCGGGTCGGTGGCGTCCAGTGCGCGACGCCAGGCGGCTCGTGGGACCTCGAGCGACTCCAGCTGTACGCCATCGAATCGTGCAGCGAACTCGCGCAGGGCGTCGTCGCCGCGCACACGTACGTCGGCGATCATCGCGCGCGTGCGGCTGGCGACGGTGCTCGCGTCTGCCGACTGGTCGTCCTCTGCACCGTCGGTGCCCTTCGCACGTCCTTCGCGGGTGAGCAGCGCGTGCCGGAGCGCGCGCGGCAATGTGTCCAGCGTGCCCCAAGCCCGGAGGGTTGTGTCGCCGACTGACGTGCCGACAGAAGCGGGTGACATCACGGCACCAGCCGCTCAATGCGCGTGACCAGCAGCCCTTCCGCGCCCAGCGCGCGCAACTGCGCGATGGTGCGGTACACCGCCTTGGCCGGCACCACCGCGTGCACCGCGACGTACGCGCCGCCATTCATGATGTCCACGACTGTGGGGCCGTTGAGGCCCGGCAGGATCGCCTTCACTTCGTCCAGCTGCGCCCGGGGCACGTTGGCCATGAGGTAGCGCTGGCCACGCGCCCGGATCACCGAGGCCAATGCCGTCACCAGCTCCGAGAACTCCTCGCCACGCGCCGGGTCACCGTTGCGCGGCCCGTCAACGGCCGTGATGAGGCGGGCGGAGCTCTCCATGACCGTCTCGACTTCCCGCAGGCCGTTCATTTTGAGGGTGGACCCGGTGGACGTGAGGTCCACCACGATGTCGGCAATGCCCAAGTGGGGTGCGATTTCCGCCGCGCCGGAGACGGGAACGACCTCGACCGGACGATTTCGTTCGGCAAAGAACCGTGCTGTGATGCGCGGGAAGACCGAGGCCACCCGGACCGGGCGACCGTCGGTACCGATCTGGTCCACGGAGGTGATGCCGGCGTCTTCACGGGCCGCCACCACGAGCCGGCAGCGTCCGAATCCCAGGTCGAGATGGTCGGTCAGAGGCCGGCCGGATTCGTTTACCAGATCCCAGCCGGTCACGCCGGCGTCGGCGGCGCCGTCGGCGACGAACTCCGGGATGTCCTGGGCGCGGACGAAAATGGCCTCGAACTCGCCGCCCAGCGAGGCGGTCAGGGCGCGTTCGCCGGCGGCTCGCACCTCCAAGCCGGCGTCGTTGAACAGGGCCCGGGTCTCTTCACTCAGCCGCCCCTTATTGGGCAGCGCAATTCGCAACATGGATATCTCGGGATGTAGGGGAGCGCCGACCGGAGTCGTCGCCAGGGTTCCCCGAGGGACCGGCCGAAAAAAGGCCCGTCCTGAGGGGGACGGGCCAGCGGCACGGCGCGCGACGTGATCTGTTGACTGACGCTCAGGCGTCCGACCACGTGCGCAGGTGTCCGCGACCCGTTGGGCCGTGACCATGATGCACGTGGTGGTGGTGCTGGCGGTTCATCAACATGGCAGATAGGCTAGCGGGCCAACGGGGGGGCGGTCAAGGGTGTTGCGGGAACCCTTTGCATGGCGACGGCTTTGTGAATATATTCACAAGACTTGCAGGATCACTGCGAGCGCACGTGTTTCCTGTGGACTTTCGTCCATTCCGTCGATCAGGCTCTGGAGGCCTTTCGAACATGCGGTTTCTTGGATTTGCAGTTGTAACGGGCGCAGCGATCCTGCTGGGCGCTTGTGGTGGTGGTGGTGATGCGCCGGCAACGGAGGAGATGCCGGCCACGGAAGCGCCCGCGACGGAAATGGCGGCGCCCGCGATGGAAGCTGGCGCGGCCATGCCTGTGACCGGCACCATGCACACGATCAACATGGTCGGTGACGAGAAGGGTTACCGGTACGAGCCAGCCGAAATCACGGTCAAGGCCGGCGACGGCATCAAGTTCGTGATGGTCAGCGGCGGCCCGCACAACGTGGCGTTCGATGCCACGCTGCTGCCGGAAGGTGTGAAGGGCCAGCTCACGGCCAACATGCCCAACCAGATGTCCGAGCTCAGCTCGCCGATGATGCTCACCCCGAACGAGGAGTACACCGTTTCCTTCGGTGGCGTCGCCCCGGGTTCGTACGAGTTCTTCTGCACGCCGCACCTCGCGATGGGCATGAAGGGCAAGGTTACGGTCACGGAGTAAAGCCCGTCGCGTTCCTGAACGCGACGTGGACGTAGAATCACGGGGGTGGGCGGGCCGCCCCCGCACCCCGGCGGGGTGAACGGGTGTGCCCCACCCCCCGGGAAGAGTGGGGGCGCCGGGGGGGGGGGCCACCTCGAACGC
>JBBSPE010000085.1:0-18856 GCA_038259155.1 Gemmatimonadales bacterium | reverse complement strand
CGTCGTCGCCGGCGCCGCCGAGGGCGCGGTCGCGGGAAGCCGGCGGGCAAGGGCGGTACGCCCGGCAGCAACGCCGCAGAGGCCGCCACCAACTCCACGCCAGCGGCCACGCCCTCAGCAACGGCCGACGCCTCATCCGTGCGCCGCCGCCGCAAGCGCGGCCGTGGTCGTAGCAAGGCCGCGCGCACGAGTGCTCCATCGGCCAGCGCCACTGCGGTCGGCGACGCGGTCAAGGACGCGGTTGAAGCCCCAGCCACAAACGCCGCATCCGATACCGCGACGCCTGTCGCCCACAGGAACGCGCCGGCGCCGAGCGAACCGACGTGCGCCGAGACGCCGACCAGCACGCCTGAGCCCAACGGCACCGCGCCAAGCAATCACGCCACCAACGAAACCCCACATCGCTTACACCAGTCACCCGCCCGGCGCCAACTCACGCCGGAACAGCAGGCCGAACGCCGTGCCCGCGCCGAACTCGAAACATCGGCCGGCGGCATCGTTTATCGTGTGCACGACGGCGAGGCGCTGTTCCTGCTCATTCGCGACAGCTATCGCAACTGGGGGTTCCCCAAGGGCCACCTCGAAGCGGGCGAGCTGCCGCACCAGGCCGCCGTGCGTGAAGTCGAGGAGGAAACCGGATTGGCCGGACTGCAACTGGCCGGTGAAATCGAGACCATTGAGTGGTTCTTCCGGTTTCGTGGCAAGCTCGTGCACAAGATCTGCCATTTCTACCTCATGCGCACCGAGCACGCACGCACGGTGCCGCAGCGCGAGGAGGGGATCACGGCCTGCCGCTGGGCGCGCTTTGAAGAAGCCACACGCCTGGTGTCGTACGCCAACGCGCGCGCCGTCCTGTCGCGCGCGCAGGCCATGGTGGTCACCGACGCCCCTGCCGGGTCGTAACGCATGACGACGCGCACCGGCACGGCCGACGCGGGCGTCGGCAGTGTGCCGATCGTCTGCACCATGCTCAAGCGCGACCGGGCGCGCGCACTCGTGCGTTCCGCCTTTCCGCGCCGTCGGGCCCAGCTGATCACCGTGCGCACCCGCGAAGAACTCGTCGAACAGCTGTCGCGGCAACTCATTGACGCGGTGATCATCGACGGCGGTATGGGCGACGAAGCGCTGCGCGCGTTGCCGCTGGCCGAGGACTACCCCTCGGCGCCGTTTTTTTTCGTGACCGCCATGCTGCCCACGGATGCGCCGCTGGTGGGGCGCGCCGTGGAGTGGGGGGCGTCCGATGTGTTGGTCGAAGGGATCGACGACGGCGTGGCGCGCCTGCTCGTGCACCAGCGGGGCTTCAGCCAGCGGTTCGACCAGGCGCTGGCCGAGCCGCCCGGACAGCTGGGCCTGGTCACACCCTTGCAGCGCCAGCTCTGGCGCAGTTTGGTGCGCCGGGCGGGCCGGCCGGTCCGCACAGACGAACTGGCGCGGGAGCAGAAGGTGTCCCGCGAGCACCTGTCGCGCAGCTTTGCCAACGGCACGGCTCCCACGCTCAAGCGGGTGATTGATCTGGTACGGGTGATTGCCGCGGCCGAGTTGGCCAAGAATCCCGGGTTTGACGTGCGGGATGTCGCGGCGGTGCTCAGTTTTGCCAGTGCCTCGCACCTGTCGAGCACCACCCAGCGGTTGGTGGGGGCCAAGGCCAGCAGCCTGAGTCGGCTGCGGACCGTGGACCTGCTCGACCGCTTTGTCCAGACGCAGGCGGAGGGGGCTGGCTTGCCCTGACGTCTGGTCTTGTGATATTTTTCACAAGCTATACCCGAAGCTCCACGCAAAGCTTTACCCGATGCTCTGCACAACGCGGTATCAAGTCCGCACCGATCCCGATGCGCATCCCGCGACGCACCACGCGCCGCCGCGCTTCTTCACGTGACACCTACTGCCTGACCTATGGCCACCCAGACCGCACTGCGCCCCGGCGAAATCAAGGACATCCTGCTTCGTGAAATCGAGGCCGCCGACCTGCACGAGCTCGATATCGACGAAGTCGGTACCGTGCTCGAAGTGAAGGACGGCATCGCGCGCATCTATGGCCTGGGCAAGGCAATGGCCGGCGAGATGCTCGAGATCACGTCGTCCGAAACGGGTGAAGCGATCACGGGACTCGCGCTCAATCTCGAAGAAGACAACATCGGCGCCGTGATTCTGGGTGACTACCTCAAGCTCAAGGAAGGCGACGAGGCCCGCCGCACCGGCCGCGTGCTCGAAGTGCCGGTCGGACCAGAGCTCATCGGACGCGTCGTCGATCCACTCGGCCGCCCCATTGACGGACTCGGCGCGCTCAACGCCACCAGCACCCGCAAGGTGGAGTCCATGGCGCCCGGCATCATCGTGCGCCAGCCGGTGAAGGAGCCCATGCAGACGGGTATCAAGGCCATCGACGCCATGATCCCGATCGGCCGCGGACAGCGCGAGCTCATCATTGGCGACCGTGGCACGGGCAAGACGGCCATCGCCATCGACACGATCATCAACCAGAAGGGCCAGGGCGTCATGTGCGTCTACGTGGCCATTGGTCAGAAGGCCTCGACGATTGCGGCTGTGGTGGATCGCCTCAAGGAAGCCGGCGCCATGGAGGACACGATCGTCGTGGCCGCGAGTGCCTCCGATCCGGCGCCCATGCTGTACATCGCGCCCTACTCGGGCTGCGCGATGGCCGAGTACTTCATGTACAACGAAGGGCAGCCCACGCTGTGCGTCTATGACGACCTTTCCAAGCAGGCCGCCGCATATCGCCAGCTGTCGCTCGTGCTGCGCCGCCCGCCGGGTCGTGAAGCCTATCCGGGTGACGTGTTCTATCTCCACTCCCGCCTGCTCGAGCGCGCGGCCAAGCTGCGCGAAGACGAGGGAGTGGTGGACGGCAAGACCATTCTCAAGCCGGGTGGGTCGCTCACCGCGCTGCCCATCATCGAGACGCAGGCCGGCGACGTGTCCGCCTACATCCCCACCAACGTCATTTCCATCACGGACGGCCAGATCTTCCTTGAAGTCGATCTGTTCAACGCCGGTGTGCGTCCGGCCGTGAACGTGGGTATCTCGGTGTCGCGCGTGGGTGGCGCCGCGCAGACGAAGGCCATGAAGGGTGTGGCCGGTCGCCTGCGCCTCGACCTCGCCCAGTTCCGCGAACTCGAAGCGTTCTCCGCCTTCGCCTCCGACCTCGACGCGGCCACCAAGCGCCAGCTCGAGCGTGGCGCACGTACGGTGGAAGTACTCAAGCAGGGTCAGTACGCCCCGCTCTCGTTTGAAAAACAGGTGATGGTGATCTACGCCGTGACCAACGGCATGCTCGACGGTATCGAGACCGGACGCGTGCGGGCGTGGGAGCAGGGCTTCCACGAGTACATGTCGGCCCAGTATCCGCAGGTCGGTGACACCATCCGCACCAGCAAGGCGCTGTCCAAGGACATCGAAGCCGATCTCAAGCGCGGCATCGAGGCCTACAACGTGCAGTTCGGCAAGTGACGGGCGTCGTTCACCACGAGACACGCTGAGCCATGGCCAAGGGACGCGAACTCAAGAGTCGCATCAAGACCGTCGAGAACACGCGCAAGATCACGCGCACGATGGAAATGGTCGCGGCCAGCAAGATGAAGCGCGCCACCGATCGGGTGGCGTCGGCGCGGCCGTACGCACTCGCGTTGGGTGAGGTGCTCGCGCGCCTCGTGCGCCCGGACATCGCCGAGCGGTTTCCGCTGCTCCGGCAGCCCGTCGCCAAGAAGCGCGTGGCGTTGGTGCTGCTCACGGCCAACCGCGGCCTGTGCGGCGCGTTCAACACCAATCTCAATCGTGAAGCCCGGGCGCGCATTGCCGAGTTCGAGCAGCAGGGCATCACGGTCGAGTTGCACATCGCGGGCAAAAAAGGCATCGCGTTTTTCAAGTATCTGGGGCGCGGTCTGGCCTCCGAGCGCACCGACCTGGGCGATCGTCCGTCGGCTGCCGACGCCGCCAGCATCATTGACGGGCTCACCGATCGCTTTGCGAAGGGCGACCTCGATGGCGTGTACGTGACGTACGCCAAGTTCCAGTCCGCACTGTCCACCCCGCCCACCACGGAGCAGGTGGTGCCGGTGGTGCCGCCGGAAACCGAGGGCGCCGCGCGTGACTTCCTGCTGTCGCCCAGCGCCGACGTGATCGTGGAAGCACTGCTGCCGGCGTACGTGCGCAACCTCGTGTACCGTGCCCTCGTGGAAACCGTGGCCGGTGAGCAGAGTGCGCGCCGTGCGGCCATGAAAAACGCGACGGACAATGCGTCGGACATGATCACCAACCTGCGGCGCACATACAACTCCGCCCGGCAGGCGCAGATCACGCAGGAAATTGCAGAAATCGTGGGTGGCGCTGCAGCGCTCGAATAAACACATCGCTGCTGAACCCTGCTGAACGTACTCCTTCTTTTCGACCTTACTTTTTCTCGCTGGATAAGCCCATGGCTACGACCGCTGCCCCGACGCTCGCCGTCGGCAAGATTGTTTCGGTTATCGGACCCGTCATTGACGTGGCGTTCGAGGCTGACCATCTCCCCGAGCTCTACAACGCCCTGCGCATCGACACCACCGCGCCGGACGGATCGCACGTCAAGGTGACGGTGGAGGTGCAGCAGCACATTGGCCGCAATCAGGTGCGCGCCGTGGCCATGTCGAGCACGGACGGTGTGGTGCGCGGCATGGAGGTCATCGACACCGGCGCCGCCATCGCGGTTCCCGTGGGTGATCCCGCGCTCGGCCGCATTCTCAACGTGCTCGGCGAGCCCGTCGACGACGGCGCTCCTATTCCCGCTGACGCGCTGCGCTGGCCCATTCACCGCAAGCGCCCGGACTTTGTGGACCTCGAGCCCAAGACGGAAGTCTTCGAGACGGGCATCAAGGTGATTGACCTGGTGGCGCCGTTCGTGAAGGGTGGAAAAATCGGTTTGTTCGGCGGCGCTGGTGTGGGCAAGACGGTCATCATTCAGGAACTCATCAACAACGTGGCCAAGGGTCACGGCGGCAAGTCGGTGTTCTGCGGCGTGGGCGAGCGCACGCGTGAGGGCAACGACCTGTACCTCGAGTTCCAGGAAGCGGGCATTCTCGACAAGGTGGCGCTCATCTACGGTCAGATGAACGAGCCGCCGGGAGCGCGTCTGCGCGTGGGTCTCGCGGGTATCACCGTGGCCGAGTATTTCCGCGACGTGGAGCACGCCGACGTGCTCGTGTTCATCGACAACATCTTCCGCTTCACGCAGGCCGGTTCCGAAGTGTCGGCACTGCTGGGCCGCATGCCCAGCGCCGTGGGATACCAGCCCACGCTGGCCACGGAAATGGGCGAGCTGCAGGAGCGCATCACCTCCACGCGCGACGGCTCCATTACGTCGGTGCAGGCCATTTACGTGCCTGCCGACGACGTGACCGACCCGGCGCCGGCGGCGGCGTTCGCCCACCTCGACGCCACGGTCGTGCTCAACCGCAAGATCACCGAGCTTGGTATCTATCCCGCCGTGGACCCGCTCGATTCCACGTCGCGCATTCTCGATGCGCAGTACCTCGGCGAGCGTCACTACAGCGTGGCCTCCGAAACGCAGCGTATTCTGCAGCGCTACAAGGAACTGCAGGACATCATCGCCATTCTCGGCATGGACGAACTGTCGGAAGACGACAAGCGTGTGGTGGGTCGGGCGCGCCGTCTGCAGCGCTTCATGTCGCAGCCGTTTGCCGTGGCCGAGCAGTTCACGGGTATTCCGGGCAAGTATGTGAAGCTCGAAGAGACAATTTCGTCGTTCGAGCGCATCTGCGCCGGCGAGTTCGACAAGGTGCCGGAGCAGGCGTTTTTCATGGCCGGTGGCGTGGACGACGTGCTCGCGAACGCCAAGAAGCTCCAGGGCTGAGGCGCACGTGGCCGGTTCACTTCAGGTGTCCGTGATCTCACCGGAGCAGGTGCTGTACGAAGGCACGGCGTCGGCCGTCACGGCGCCCGCGTTTGACGGCGAGCTGGGCATTCTGCCCATGCACGCGCCGCTCATGACGCTGCTGGGCAACGGCACGTTGCGCGTGGAGTCGTCGCAGGGCGTGCGGCGCTTCACCATTGCCGGCGGTTTTCTGCAGGTGGTGGACGACATCGTGCGGGTGGTGACCGAGCAGGCCACGGCTGAGGCGTAGAGGAAAGCGCCGGCAGTCCAACGGACAGTTGAGTCGCGCGCAACCCTTTGGCCGGGTGGAACCGTCCAATCGCTCGCACGTACTACAGGCCAGTAGTGCGGGCGCTTCGCTCGCGAACGCTCACGACCAGCCTTCACGGCGGACGTCGGGCGACACTCCCCCGTAGTTCCTGATTCGTCACGCTCCGGAGTCATTCATGTCTGTTGTCCGCCCGTGCGGTCACCGTTCTGTTCGTTGGTCTCGTGCATTCGTCGTGGCTGCGGCCGTTCTTGCCAGCCTGCTCGGTTCCAGCCTCGTCGCGCGCCCGGTGGTTGCGCAGGCGCTGAACTATCCTGCCATGCAGGTGCCGTCCGTGTCTGAGCGTGACTACACGGGCGCGGTCGTGGGGAGCAACGGCACCATGATGATGTTCCAGTGGCGGGAGGGCATTTCGCCGGAGTCGCATTTCGGCCTGGACGTGGGCCTGTACGACCCCAGCCGCAACAACGCCAAGACCGCGTTGTTCCTCGCTGGCACACTCGGCTACGACCTCATGCGCGCGCGCAGCGATCAGCCGCTCGACCTGCTGCTCACGGCTGGCGCGGGCCTGGCCATTGCAGATTCGCGCACCAGCGTGCGCCTGCCGGTGGGTGTGTCCATCGGGCATCACTTCGAGCTGGATCAGGGCATGGGCATCACGCCGTTCGTGCATCCGCGCGTGTCCATCGACATCTGCTCGAGCTGCTCCAATCGTGGACGGAGTGCGAGCGATGTGTCGCTCAACTTCGACGTGGGAGCGAGCTTCGATTTCAGCAACAAGTTGTCGGCGCGTGTGTCGGTGCTGTTCAGCGGGGCAGAGCAGTACGGCAGCGATGACGCCGTGGGTGTGGCGCTCACGTGGACGCCGGCGGGGTTGCGGCGGTAGGGAGAAGAAAGCCCATGGAGCACCGCCGTTCGCGCGAAGCGCTTCCCTCCCGCTAGCGTTCCAGCAGGGTCTCCAGCAGCCTCACCACCCGCTCTGTACTCCCCAAGTTTTCCGTCACGAAGGCTTTCGCGGCCGCGCCCGCTTCGCGTCGTGATTCCGGGTGGGCCGTCCACGCTGTGAGCGCCACCCGAAGTGAATCCGTGTCGCGCACCACACGGGCGCCCGCGCGCTCCACCAGCGCTCCGGCCTCGCGCGCATTGCCGTGTCGGGGTCCGAAGAGCACCGGCACGCCGTACGCCGCTGGCTCGAGAACCGAGTGCAGCCCGGCATCGTGAAAGCCGCCGCCCACGAAGGCCATGTCGGCGAGGGCGTAGAGGTCACCGAGCGTGCCAACCGTGTCCACCAGCAGCACACGCACAGATGCGTGGATAGGGGCGACCTGTTCGCCCGACGGTGCCGAGTGGTCTCGCTCGGCTTCCGCCTTGGCCAGCGTAGTCAGCTCAAGGCCGGCCGCGTCCGCCCAGCGGCGGATCGGCGCCAGATGGGCCTCGGTCGGCTCATGTGGTGCGATTATGAGCCGAGCGGTGGGATTGGCGGCGAGCCAGTCGAGAACGGCGGGGAGGAGGACGGCCTCGTCTGCAGGCCAGGTGGAGCCAGCCACGAGCACGGGGCCCGGCCCGGCGATGAGACGCCGCACCGGATGGTCGGCGCCGATTGAGGCGGCGCGGGCCGCCACTTGATCCATGCGCGTGTCGCCGGTGACACTGAGTCGCTCCGGGCGAACGCCCAGCGCCGTGAGCCGTTCCGCGTCGGGTTGCGCGATTGCACCGACGGCCGCCAGACCCCGGTAGGCGTCCCCGAGCACGGCGCGGGCGAGTCGCCCCTGGCGACCGGAGTTCGGGGCCAAGCTGGCGCTGATCAGCGTGGTCGGCACGCCGCGGGACTGCGCGGCCTCCGCCAGCACCGGCCACACATCAAGCTTGACGAACGCCAGCACGGCGGGCCGCCAGCAGTCGAGCATCAGCTGGGCGTCGGCCGCACCATCAAAAGGAAGCACCTCGACCAGGTCGGCGAGCCCGTCTGCCTGCAGTCGCGCCGCGAACCCTTCGGCGCTCGGCGAAAACCACGTGTAGGCCAGTTGCGCCTCTGGCCACAGGCGACGGAGCGCTTGGAGTACGGGGCGCGCCTGCAGTCCCTCGCCGACAGACGGGGCATGCAGCCAGATCAGCGGTCGCGCATGATCCAGTCGGAGAGCGCTGGCGCGGATGCGCGCCCGCAGTCCGACGCGCAACAAGAGCGTGCGACGGAGTTTACCGCGCGGAGGGTCGGAGGCGCCGCGAGCGGAAGCGGGGCGTGACGGTGAGAGCCGTGCCAGCCCGAGGCTCGCCAGGTTTGCGAGGCCGACCGCGGGTGCCCAGAGGGCGCGAATCGCGCGGTTCAGGAGCGAGGATCCGTTTCTGACGTCAGCGACTCAGGCTGCGCGAAACTTTTTTCCTGCCGGACTGGGCATGTGGTACCAGCTGCGTGTACCCGAGCGTAAGAGCACCAGTGAGGGACCAAAGGCCGAATGCACGGGAGCCAGAGCGGGGCGGGATCGACTCGGGCGTCTGTGGAGGGCATGGGACCAAGCATTACCGGCTTTATCGAGCTCCGCAAGTGTCGCCTATCTGGGACCACGCGGGACGATGGAGACAAGAAATGCAGTCTTGACGCATGCCAAGTCCGTCACAATATTCTCCAAAATCTGGGGCTTTGGTCCCCGCCCGAGACACTTGGGCACTAATACCAGTGTTCTCGTCCCAATGTTCCAGGAAGCACGTCGAAGTCGGTGTGGCACTCAGTCGCCCGCCGTCCAGCAGAGGGTTGGTATCAGCGCGGTGGCGAGAGCGCCACGCTGAGGTATGCAGTAACCGCTTTTGTTTGGGGCAGTTAGACCGCTCTGGGCAGGCGGTGCGTCCGCAACATCGGCCACTCTGGCCGCTGGGACGCCCCACGGGAATCATCGGCTAGGATCGGATACTGGGCGCAGCGGCGTCTGGGGTCGTTCGGATGCGATGTTTTCGGTGTGCTTCACTCCTTCGGTTTTTCTTTAAGGGAGGGTTTGATGACGTATTTGGTCGGGGGACTGCGAGTCTTGGCGCGCTCAAGCGTGGCCATGGGACTGGCATTGATGCTCGTCGCTCCGCACGCAGTGAAGGCCCAAGAGCAGGCGACCCTCACGGGTCAGGTCTTGGATGAGGCCGGTCAGCCGCTTGACGGTGCGACGGTATTTCTCGCCGAGCTCAATGCTGGTGCGCTTACGAACGCCCAGGGGCGTTACACGTTGGTAATTCCGGCCGCGCGTGTGCGCGGGCAGGAAACGTCGATTCTCGCGCGGTATATCGGCTACACGGCCGAGACCAAGCGAATTACGCTGTCGGCCGGCTCGATTGAGACGAATTTTTCCCTCCGGCGAGACATCAACCGCCTGAACCAGGTGGTTGTCACTGGCGTCACGGGCGCGACGGAAACGAAGAAGCTGGCGTTCACGGTGGCCCAGGTGTCGGCGGCCGACATGCCGGTGGCCGGTGCCAATCCGTTGTCGCAGCTGCAGGGCAAGGTGGCGGGCGCGAACATCGTGTCGTCGTCCGGTCGTCCAGGCACTGCGCCGCAGATCATCCTGCGCGGCCCCCAGTCGCTCAATGCGACGGGTCGTGGCCAGTCGCCGCTCTACATCATTGACGGTGTGGTGTCGCAGGGCGGATTGCAGGACATCAATCCGCAGGACATCGAGAACATCGAGGTCGTGAAGGGCGCTGCGGCCGCGTCGCTCTACGGTTCTCGCGCGGGTAATGGTGTCATCAACATCACCACCCGCTCCGGACGGTCCGGCAGCGAAGGCGTGCGGTTTCATGCGCAGTCGGAGTTCGGCACCACGAGTATTGAAGGCGAATACGAGTTCCCGTTCACGCATTTCATGACGATGAACGAGACGATGGATCGCTTCTGCATCGTCGTGCCTGGCCAGCAGCAGTGCTCGCGCACGATCGACATGCTGACGGAGGCGGACCGGATCAACAACAATACCGGCCCGAACCCGCTCAATCCGCCAAGCATCCAGAATGACGGCGGCATCTCGGCCAACCCGTACAACATCATCCCGGGCGGCACCAACCTGCGCTCACTGTTCCAGGTGAACCGCTACCCGCTCGCGGGCAACCCGGTGCGTCAGTCGATCACCAACGGTCGGTCGTGGAATGGAACGATTGATGCCACCGGTCGCGTGGGCAAGACGAACTTCTTCGCCTCCGTGAATCAGCTGCGGAACGAAGGCGCCGTGAAGTTCGCCAACGGCTACACGCGCAACTCGGTGCGTCTGAACCTGGATCAGCAGTTCGGCAACGACGTGGACGTGCAGTTCCGCACGTCGTACTCGGAAGCGTCGGATTGGAACGCCGGATTCGGCGCCCAGTGGTTCCGCCTCACGCGCCAGCCGGCGTACGTGGATCTCAATCGCCGCGACGATCTCGGACGCTTGCACATTCGCTCCGTGGTCCAGCAGCAGGGCGCGCAGAACCAGAATCCGCTGTACGATTTTGAGAACTTCACGCCCATCAACCGCATCAGCCGGTTCGTGGGTTCGTTCAATCTGCGGTGGCGTCCGCTCACGTGGCTCGATGCGGAAACGCAGTTCGGCTACGACGGCCGTCAGAGCTTCCAGGAAGCACAGCAGGATCGCGGCTACCGCACCATTCCGAACTCGCCCGCAACCAACCTGGGCAATCTGAGCCGGGACGCGGGCCGTTCGAACTCGTCCAACGCGTCCGTGAATGTCACGGCACGCCGCTCGTGGTTTGACGATGCCATCAACTCGCGCCTGACGGTTCGCTACCTGTACGAGGAGCAGAACAGCTGGGACCAGTCGTCAGACGGTGAGCAGCTGGCTGTTCCGGGTCTGCGCACCCCCAACTCGGCCATCACGAACTTCGGTATTGGCGGCGGTGAGGATCAGGTACGGCAGATCGGCATGTTCACGAACCTGAACCTCGACTACAAGGGTCGCTACATCCTGGACGCGCTCGTGCGCCGCGATGCCGCATCGCTGTTCGGTGCGTCGAACCGCTGGCAGACCTACGGCCGCGCTGCGTTCGCGTGGCGTCTCTCCGACGAGCCGTGGTTCAACGTGCCGATGTTCTCGGACCTCAAGTTCCGCGCCTCGCGCGGCACGGCCGGCAACCGCCCGAACTTCACGGCGCAGTACGAGACCTTCACCATCGGTACGGGTGGCGCGCTCAATCCGAACACGCTGGGCAACCGGGCCTTGCGGCCTGAAATCTCCACCGAGACGGAAATCGGTGTGGACATGGAGTTGTTCAGCCGCTTTGGCGTCGTGCTGACGAAGGCGCACAACGTCATCGACCAGCAGCTGCTGCAGGTGGCCCCGCCGGCCATTGCCGGATTCAACAACCAGTGGCTGAATGCCGGTGAACTCACGAACAACACGTGGGAAGCCAGCTTGCGCGTGCCGGTGCTGTCGCGACAGAACTTGAACTATTCGGTCCAGCTCAACTTCGATCGCACCACGTCGCTCATCTCACGCCTGGACGTTCCGCTCTACTTCATCAGCAGCCCGCAGTTCAAGATCGAGCAGGGCCAGAACTTCGGTCAGATGTGGGGCCGTCAGTTCGTGATGGAGTGCTCGGATCTGCCGGCTGCCTCGGCCGCCCGCTGCGGTGGCGCGGGCAACGCCTACCAGAAGAACAGCGATGGCTTCGTCGTGTATGTGGGCGAGGGCAACTCGCTGGGCGATGGTATCACGAAGAACCTGTGGATGACGAACATCCCCGCGTCGGAATCCCCGTTTGGCAACCAGATCACGAACTGGGGCCTGCCGATCATGGCGTTCGACTCCCTGGGTGCGGTACTCATTGACAAGACGGGCAATGCCCTGCCGTCGTATCGCTGGTCCATGGCGCACAACTTCAGCTGGAAGCGCTTCACGGCCTACGGCCTGATGGATGCAACGATCGGCAAGTCGGTGTACAACCAAGCGCGTCAGTGGTCGCTGGGTGACTTCCAGCATCGCGAGACCGACCAGCTCGGCTCGTCTGTCGAGACGGCGCGTCCCATCGGTTACTACTGGCGGGCGCAGGCGCCGATCAGCATCGGGATTGGCGGACTGTACAACGTGCTTGGTCCGAACAACAACACGGTGGAAGATGCGAGCTTCGCCCGTCTCCGCGAACTCACGGTCGGCTACCGACTTGGTGCGATCGGCGGCATCGGTGACTGGACGGCGTCTGTTATCGGGCGCAACCTGCTCACGATCACGAACTATCGCGGGTTTGACCCGGAAGTCGGCGTGACCGGCGGCGCGCTCAACTCGGGTGTGCTCAATGCTACCGACGTGTCGGGCTTCCCGAACCTGCGTCAGTTCACCTTCTCGCTGTCAACCAGCTTCTGATCCGGAAAGACGGGGGAGCGTCGCGACGGCGCTCCCCCTCCTTCCCCCCAATGGGAGAGTCATGCGCAAGCATTCCAAACTATTCTGCGGGCTCTTGCTCGCCGGTCTGGCCGGCTGTGTAGGAGATCGACTGCAGGTGAACAATCTCAACAATCCTGACGTGGAGCGCGCCTTTGCGACGCCGGAAGGCGTGGAAGGCGTGGTTGCCGGCCTTGGTCAGCAGCTCAACAATCCGCAGCGCGCGAACGAGGGTGCCGGCAATCAGTCCAAGGTCTTGGCCGGCGAGAACTTTGCGTCGGTCAACAACTTCGGATTTGCCACTCGAACGCTTTTGCCGCGAAACGTGATCGTGAACGGCATCGGCAACAACGAGCAGGGTGGAAACCTTGCGAATTTCAACTCGTTCCAGCGCGTTGCGCGCTCGGCGAACAACGCGATTCGCGCCATAGACCGGTTGATCGAGTCCAATTCCACGCTCGGCTCGCCGGCTCAGGACGCCCGCGGCAAGGCCTTTGCGTTCATGATCCTCGGCGAAGCGCTCGGATACGTGGCGTTCGGCTATGATTCGGCGGCAGCACTCACGCCGACCATTCCCTCCGATTCCGTGCCGCCGCTCATGTCGTCGGACGAGGTTGGCGCGATCGCCCTCGCCATGCTCGACTCGTCGATCAGTATTGCCACGTCGCCGGCTGCCACGAACGGAACTGCCGGATTCCCGTTGCCCGGCACCTGGCTGAACGGCACGTCGTACAGCCGTGATGAGTTTGTCGCGTTGGTGCGCTCCTACCGGGCTCGTATTCGCGCCGGTCTGGCACGCACTCCGGCGCAGCGGGCAGCCGTGGACTGGACGAAAGTCATTGACGATGCCACCAACGGTATCACCTCGGATCACGTGATCGAGTTGAGCACGAGCCTCGGGTGGACCGCCGCGTATGATGCGGCGCAGATGTATGTCCTCGGCGGCTGGCACCAGCAGCCAATCTGGTACATCGGCATGGCCGATACGTCGGGTAACTATGACGCCTATCTGAAGGTGCCGCGTGCCAACCGGCAGGGCATCTTGATCCGCACCCCGGACACGCGGTGGCCGTCTGGCGATACTCGAGCAGAGCAGAACGCCGACGCGACTGGCTTGGTGTTGCCCGAAGGCCGGTACCTCAAGAATCGCCCTCAGTCCGAAGATATCGCCGGCAGTGAGTGGGGCTTCTCGCAGTACGATCACCGGCGCTACGGAGCAACGCGCGTCGCGGGCAACAACGGGCCGTACACGGATATGTCGGCGACCGAGATCTCCATGCTCGCGGCCGAGGGTTACCTCCGGGGTGGGCAGGTGGATCAGGCAATCACGCTGATCAACGCGAGTCGTACGAGCCACGGACTGCAGGCGATTCCGCTCGGTACGAGTGCGACGGCGCCCATTGGTACGTTGCCAAACTGTGTGCCGCGTGTGCCGCAGCCGCCGAATTTCGACTCAACGGCTTGTGGGACCGTGCTCGAAGCCATGAAGTACGAGAAGCGCATGGAGACGATGTTCACCGGCTACATGATCTGGTTTACCGACAGTCGCGGGTGGGGTGATCTGCCGGCCACGACGCCGGTGGAATGGCCCGTGCCGTACCAGGAAATGCAGGCGCGCCTTGGAACGATCCGTGACGGCCTGAACATCTCCCCGCTTGGCACGTACGGCTTTCAGTGAAAACGCATCGTTCCGCTGGCGCTTCATCGCTGTCCCGCCGCCTTGGCTTGACGGTTGGCGGGTTGGCGATGGTGCTGCAGTGGGGCTGCTATAGCTTCTTGCCCATACAGTCCGCTCCACCAGCGTCGCAGGAGCGGACTGCCGTCGTGCTCTCCGATCGGGGACGAACCCTGATGGGTGACCGTCTCGGGCCGTTGGTTGAGCGCGTCGATGGCATCGTGCTTTCCGCCGATACGGCAGGCGTGGTGCTCTCGGTGACGGGGATTAAAGATGTACGTGGTGGCTCCTCGCTGTGGTCTGGCGAGCGCGTGGCGATACCTGCAGAGGCCATCCTGGGGTATCGGCCGCGTCGGCTATCGAAACCGAAGTCGTTCCTGCTTGCCGGCGTCTTGGTGGCGTCGATTGCGGTCCTCACCTTTGGACTCTCGCTGGACCTCTTCGGTACCGACCGTGACCCCCAGGACACCCAGACGCCTCCTGATCCTGGAACACCGATCAGTTTCCGAGGGCGCGGCGCCGTGTCGCTGCCCTGACCTTTTACGCTCGTCCTTTCGCTAGGAGTCGAAGACTCATGAAGTTTACACGGTTCACTCTGCTTGCCGTCGCCGCACTCACCGCGGCTGCGTGCCAGACGGACGACGGTGCGCTCACGCCGACTGAGATCCCGCCGCTCGCCTTCGTGCGGTACATCAATGCGCTTCCCGACACGCTTTCCACTACCGTTCGGTTCGTGGATCAGGTCGAGTTCTCGCCGCAGACCTTCGTGGCGGTGCCGTTTCGCGGCTTGGGCGGCGGCAACTATCAGGGAACGCAGGCTGGTTCCCGGTCGTTCAAAGTGTTCACGTATCAGGTTATCGGCCCCCTCGCGCCGGCCGCCGGAAACACCGTCGAGTTGGCCGACGTGACGCACACGTTCGAGGCAGGAAAATATTACACCGTGCTTTTCAGCGGTTTCGCGCGCGGCGGCAGCCCCGCCCGGGAGCTTCTCATCTTTGAGGACGAGGTCCCGCAGCCCACTACGGATATCGCCGTGCGGGCCATGCACGCCGCTGCCGGCACCGGCAACGTGGATGTGTACCTGACGCCGACCACCACCACGGCTCCCTCGGGTGCGCCCGCGGTGTCCGGGTTGGCTTTCGGTTCCGCGTCGGCATACGCCTCGCGTCCCGTCGGAGCGTTCGCCGTTCGCGTCACCGCGGCCGGCAGCACTGCTCCGCTCATCACTGGTGCGGCGCCGGCAGGGCTGACGGGTACCACGTCTGTTGACCCAACGGGCGGTGCCTTGATCCCCGGGTCGGTGATCACGGCCGTTGTGTTCCCCAGTTCAGTCGCCGGATCCCCCGCTGCGGCTTCTGCAAACCCCTCGGTATTGTTCTTTGTAGATCGGCAGCCGGCTCGGACCTCGCCGTAAACGGCCACGGTCTTCGCTTTTCGCCGGATCAACTGGGGGCCTCCGCTTCATGGTGTCCGGCCGTAGTCCAGCAAAGTAGGTAGGTTTCTTGATGGCTATCCGCCCTCACGCCTGATACAGCAGATATGCGTTTTTTGCAGAATCTGCGACACCACCGCCGCGGCGCGCCTTGTGCGTCCGCGGCCTTGGTGCTTTGCACCCTGCTGATCGCTCTGCTTTTGGTGACCACCACGCTCGAGGCTCAAGTGCTCACGGGCGTGGTGCGCCTGCGTGAGTCGGAGCGCTCGGTCAACCGCGCTCGTCTTGTGGCGCAAGATCGGATTGGCCGCATCATCGCCGAGGCAGTCACCGATGAAACGGGGCACTTCCAGCTGTCCTTGGCCGGAAAAATCGGCGTGCCGTTCCGCGTGACCGTTTCCCGTCTCGGAATGAAGCCGAGCCTTTCGGACGAAATTACGCTCGCCGACGGCGACACACTGAGTGCGACCTTCTGGGTGCAGGACCTGCCCGCCGAGATCGAGGAGGTGCGCACCAGAGCTGTCGCGTCGCTCAACTCGGAGCGGTACAACACGGCAAAGCGTCGTGGCTGGCGAGTGGTGGAGCCCGTTGACGTCCAGGCACGCGCCGCGTCGTCACTCGGCCTGAACGAGCTCATGCGTTCGCTCGGCCTCCCCAGTGTGATCGTGCCCAATCGCGACGGCGAGTGCCTGCGGTCCAGCCGCCAAGGCCGCTGTCTGCCCATCATCATGGATGGGGTGCTCATTGGCACCGAGGTCCACCTGAACCCCCGCGACATCTATTTCATGGCGGTGGTGAGCGCATCGCAGGCGCGCGCGGAGTGGGGCGATCGCGCCGCCTTTGGAGCCGTGGCGATCTATACCAGAATGCACGGGGACGTGATCAAGCCGGAGTGAATGCCGGCGGTCACCAACGCGCGGTCCCCGCCTGCTGTGAATCCCGCTGTGAATCCCGCGGGCGTCTCCTGCGTAGATTAGGGGACATGGACACGTCTTCAAAACGCCCGCCCGAGGCGCGCGCTACGTTCCTTGTTCCGAAAACAGGAACACGGTTTGCTGGCCGGATGCTCGCCACAGGCGCGTGGCTGGTCGCGGCGCTGGTCGCGGCGCTGGTCGTGCGTGCGCACACGCTTTCCGCTCAGCCGCCCACGTTGCCGGCGCCGACCGGCTTCGTGAACGATTTCGCGAACGTGCTCACCGCGTCGGCCGAGCAGCAGATCACAGCGCTCGCGCAGACCGTGCAGGATCGCTCTCGCGGCGAAATCGCGGTGGTCACGCTGCGCGACCTGCAGGGGCGCAGCGTGGAGGAAACCGCACTGCGCCTGGGCCGCGAGTGGGGGGTCGGCGCGCAAGGATCGATTGGCGATGCCCAGCGAAATGCCGGCACTGTCATCCTCCTCATACCCAAGGAAACCAGTCCGGACGGTCGCGGTTATTGCCGAATTGAAAGTGGTATGGGCGTAGAGGGTTTCATCACCGACGCTCAGGCGGGGGCACTCTGCCGCTCGGCCACGGACCAGTTCCGACGATCGGATTACAGTGGTGGCCTGCTGACGGTGACGGCGGGTGTCGCGCAGGCGTACGCGCGCGAGTTCGGATTCGCGCTTGACGCTGGCGAGCTGCCGGTGCGACCCGTGCGGCCCACCGAGCCGCGGTCGGGCTCGGCGCTCGGCAGCATCTTGATGATGCTGTTCATCCTGTTTCTGGTGTCCCGAGGTCGCGGGAGCGGCTGTCTACCATTCATCGTGGCCAGCTCGTTTTCCAACTCGCACGGGGGCTCTCGCGGCGGTGGTGGTTTCGGCGGCGGCTTTGGCGGCGGCGGATTCGGAGGAGGCGGTGGCGGCGGCTTTGGCGGTTTTGGCGGCGGTGGAGGTTTTGGAGGTGGTGGCGGTGGGTCCAGCTGGTGAGCGACCACGCCGGCCCTCGCCTTGGCACCTATCCGCGCCCACGCGCTCGCGCGACATACTCTACGAACTCCCGGGACCTATGATATGGGACAGATGACCCTCGACGATCTCACCGGCCAACTGCGCCAGATGCACGGCGGCAAGCTGCGCTGCGTGTTGCTGTATGGCTCGGCCGCCACGAGCGACCATGTGACGCGCACGTCTGATCTGAACGTCCTGGTGCTCGTGGACACCATTGAACCGGCGCAGCTGGAAGCGCTGGCGCAGACGGCCCGTGCCTGGGAGGAGGCCGGCAACCCCACGCCGCTCGAGCTCACGGTGGCGGAGTGGGAGCGCTCGGCGGACATTTTCCCCATGGAGTACGCCGACATTCTCGAGCGCCATCAGGTGTTGCACGGCAGCCTGCCCACCGAGCATGTGCGTGTGGATCTCGCTGACCTGCGACGACAGACCGAGTTCGAGGCGATGAGCAAGGTGCTGCGCCTTCGGCAGGGCATCATGCGTGCAGGCTCGAACGTGAAGCAGCAGCTGTCACTGCTGCGCGCGAGTCACAGCACGCTCATGGTGGTGTTTCGCGCCGCACTCCGGACGGCGGGTGAAGCGGCGCCACGGGATCGCACGGCGCTGATTGAACGGGTCGCGTCGCTCAGTGGTCTGGAAGCAGCGCCCTTCCTGCGCGTGATGGCGCTCGTGCGCGACGCCGAGAGCACAGCGGCTGAGAGCAGCCAAGAGGCGCAGCAACTCCTGCTCGGTACGCTGCAGGGAATGGAGCGCTTGACGTCGTGGCTGGACACACACGATGCTGGCGCGGCGCCGACGTGATGCCCAGGGGGAGACGCCGCAGGGGTGATGTTTTTGACTGACCGTGTTGGACCATTGATTCGCCGTACTTCCACTGACTTTTTCGAGGGATCTGCCATGATGGGATCGCACTCATTTTCAAGCACGTCGGCCATGCCCGTGGTCAACGGGAACCATCGTTCGCCACGAGGCCGCTTTCGCGCCCGCGTGCACTCGCTGCTGTTGCTCATGTTTCCCGTGCTGCTCGGCGCCTGCGGCTACAACACCATTCAGACGTACGATGAGCAGGCCGCGTCCGCACAGCGGAACATCGAGGTGCAGCTGCAGCGCCGCGCGGACCTCATCCCGAATCTGGTGGAGACGGTGAAGGGGTTTGCGGCTCAGGAGAGCGAGGTGCTCACACAAGTGACTGAAGCGCGCGCGGGGCTCTCTGGTGCGCTGAATCGCACGGGCGGCGCCGACATGGCCGAGCTGGCGACGGCCAATGCGGGGCTCACGTCGGCGCTGGGCCGGCTGAATGTGGTGGTGGAAGCGTATCCGGAT
>JBBSPE010000084.1:0-18920 GCA_038259155.1 Gemmatimonadales bacterium | reverse complement strand
GACCACCGCGCCCGCCTCGCGCGCGGCGAGTACGCTGGCCAACGTCAGGCGCGTGTCGTCCGTGGCCGCATCCCAGTATCGTGCCCCGCCGAGCAGCTCGTCGCGCGCGAGGGCGGGCTCGGCGTCGAGCACGCCGTCCACGTCAAGGCCCTGGTGTCGTCCGACATTGCGAAAGAGCGAGAGCGCGTCGTACAGCGCGAGTCCGGCGCGCATTTTCCAGCGGGGCACACGTGAGCCGCGGTAGACGGGCCAGGTAAAGGCCAGCGGACGCACGAGGTGCGGGGCGAGTTCCAGCAACCGGCGCCGCTCGCGGCTGGACTCGAACACCAGCCCCACGTGCCCGTGTTCGAGGTAGCGCACGCCGCCGTGGACGAGTCGCGATGATCGGCTGGAAGTGCCGGCGGCGAAATCGTCGCGTTCCACGAGCGCCACGCGCAACCCGCGAAGCGCAGCCTCACGTGCCGTACCCGCGCCGGTGATTCCACCGCCCACGATGATCAGGTCGAAGTGCTGGTCGCTGAGCGCCGCGATGGTGTCCTCGCGGGCGCTGACCGCTGCACCGGCGTGGGCGGCCATCCGCTCGGCAGCGCCGGCCAGGGAGATGTCGACGTCGTGGTCGCGTGCGCGGGATGCCATGGTCGCATACTGGGCCACGCGACGGGTACTCGCCAGTGGTGCCGACAGGCGGCGCGCCCGGATGCCATGGCGGTGGCGGGATCAGGCCTGAAGTTGCGCCTGTGGAGGTGGAGGATTCATTGCCCCATACCCCCGGATCTGCCTGTGCTACCCGTCGCTGCTGTGTCGCGCCACCACACTGAAGCCGTCGCGCCGTTCATCCATCGCAATCTCGCACGCTGCCGAGTGCCGTTGCGGCTGGCGTTGGGGGTCCACGGGCTGGATGAGGGCGAGATCCCGCTTGTGGAGCAGGACCTTCGCATTCGGCTGTGGCGGGCGATGGAGCGCCGAGCCATCACGGGGGATCCGGCAGTCGGTGCACACACGCCACCGCTGCCGTGGTCCTATCTGGAGCGCACCGTGCTCTCGGCGGTCCGCGACGCGCGCCGTCGCGCCTGTGCACATCACGGCACGCTCAACCGAGGCGCACTGTTGCTGGACGCGGTCCCACTGCCTGATCCGGACGACGTGGAGGGTCGGCTGCACTACCGCGAGCTGTGCCGGGTGGTGATGACGTGTCTGTTGGAGCTGTCGCCCGCCCGGCGGGCTGTGGTGCGACGGCATCTGGACGGTACCGACCGTCGGACCATCGCGCGCGAGCTCGGGTGGACGGAGGGGCGGGTGCGCAATCTGCTCTCGCGCGGTCTGGCCGACCTGCGCGTGCAACTGGCGCTCCGCAGTGTGAACGCATCGGGCTTCGCGCAGCAGGTGGCGTAGGCCTGCCGCTTGCCTCGCGAGGTCCGGGAGGGCAGGCTTCAGGAGTGCGTCTCGTGCTCTTGGCGCGCCTTCAGCCTTTCACGCCTTCCCGAGGTCGGTTGCCCTGCCCACGGTCCACGATCCGTCCCGCGCGGCGCCCGTCCGCCACACCCCGTTCCGACTTTTCTCGCTGCGCGTGAAGCAGGCAACTCGCGCCGGCATTCTCGCGTGCAGCGCCTGCCTGCTGCAGCTCGCCTGCCGGGACTCGGGTGGAGGAAACGGAGAAACGCCCGGCACTTCGAACGTGGAGCTGGTTGGCGAGCGCGCTGGACAGATGGTGTGGCGGCCGGTGCCCGGTGCCTCGAGCTACTGGATGGAGATTCTCGATTCGACCGGCTCTTCGACGTGGACCCTCAACACGAAGGACACTGTGGGGCAGTTGCCGTCCAGCTATCAGTCCGCGCCCGGCAATACCTGGTGGGTGCGTGCGTTCGACGACAGCCGCCAGATCGCGTCCTCGACCAAGGACCGGATGTACTGAACACAAACGCCACGCGTCACGTTGGGCGTGACGGGTGGCGTGCGTGTTCACCGAATCGCGTTCAGGGCACGCCGAGCGTGCGCTTGAACGGGGTGAGTGTGGCGCCGAGTGTGCGGGCGGACGCGAGCACCGACTCGGCTTCAGTGACGGCGGCGTCGAGTGCCTGCGACGCATCGGCCGCTTCCCGCGTGGACGCCGCGCTCGGCGCTTCCCAGATGGAGCCAATGGCGCTCTTCACGGATGCCAGTCGCGCCAGCGCGTTGGCATTGCCGGCGGCTGCGGCTCCGAAACCACCGCCACCTCCCCCGCCGCCCGCGCGCGGCGCACTTTCATCGTCAGACTCCGAGCTGTCGGCGGCTGCGGCGCGTCTCGGTGCACGGCCAGCCGCAACGCCGAACTTCACCCGTACGCTGTCAAACCGCGTGCGCAAGTTCTGGAAGGCGGTACGAGCGTCGGCGGGCATGGCCGGCGCGGAATCGATGCGGGCCTGAATCGTGGCAATCTGTGTGGCCAGTGTGGTGAGCTTGGCGGCCACGTCGGTGCCACGCTGCTGGCGCTCGTGCAGCTCGCCCAAGAGGGCGTCGTAGGCCACGCGCGCCTGGCCGGTGAGGCGGACTTCCGGATCCATGACAATGCGCATGGACTTGGTGCTCACGACTTTGCCGTCGGCGACCAACTGTACGGTGTAGTCACCCGGCGAGACGTGGCCACCCGCGTTCGCATTGCCGCCGCGGCCGCCAGCGCCACCGGCGCCGGCACTCTCGTCAACACACGGATTGGACGGCTTGTAGCCCGCGTCAGGCAGCGGCGCGGGGATTCCCGGGATCGCGCTTTCACGATCGCCGCCCTGTCCCCGACCGCGCGCGCCGCCGGGCGCTGCGGGTGCACCAGTGATAGGTGCGGACCGCATGTCCCAGCACACCGTCTGCACGCCGGTGAAGCTGCTGTCGATGTCGATTTCCAACTCCCGCACCATCGCGCTGCCGCGCGAGATGCGAACCGCGAGCGTCTTGGGCACTTTTTTCACGAAGAGCGACATGGTCGCCTCGATGGGCGGGTTCTCGCCCACGAACGTCTGGTGGCCCCAGAACTCGTCGTTGCGATCATCCTTGTACTTCCACTGCAGCGCTTGGGGTACGGAGAACAGCGTGGCGTCGGCAACGCGCTGCGCCGCCGTGTACTCCTGAATGGGCGCCAGATCGTCGAGCACCCAGATGGAACGGCCGTGCGACGCCACGAGCATGGCATTGTCGCGCGGGTGGATGGTGATCTCGTCCACGCGCACGTTCGGGAAGTTGGCCGAAAGGCGGCGCCAGTTCGCGCCGCGATCGAGTGTGAGAAACAGGCCGCTCTCGGTACCGGCGTAGAGCACGTCACCGTTGCGCGTGTCCTCGGTGAGCGTGTGCACCACTTCACCCGCGAGGCCGTTGGTGATGGCCTTGAACGTGGCCCCGAAGTCCGTGCTCATCCACGCGTGCGGCTTGAAGTCGTTCTCGCGGTGATTGTCCACGCTGATGTACACCGTGCCCGCATCGAACGCGGACGGCACGACTTCGGACACGAACGCGCCCGTTGGGAATCCTGCCAGGCGACTGGTGATGTTGGTCCACGTCTTGCCACCATCGCGCGTCATGCTCACCGTTCCGTCGTCGGTGCCCGAGTAGAGCACGCCGGGCTGCTTCGGCGACTCGGCCAGCGACACGATGGCGGGCCATGCGGACACGCCGTCGTTGCGCGCGATCTTGATGTCGCTGCCCTTGAGGCCCATCGTGACGATCGTATCGCGATCGGCGTTGGACGTGAGGTCGGGGCTGATCACTTCCCACGAATCGCCGCGATCGGTGGAGCGAAACACGCGATTGGCCGCCGAGTACAGCACGCCCGGATCGCTCGGGGAGAGCATGAGCGGTGCATCCCAGTGAAAGCGGAAGCGCTCCGTTGACGGCACCTCGGGATACACGTTCTGCGTGGTGGGCCGGATGCTGCGCGACTCGCCGGTGAGTTTGTCGCGGCGAATCATGTTGCCGTTCTGCGACTCGGTGTAGACAATGCGCGAATCGCGCTGATCGGGAATGGCCACGAAACCGTCGCCGCCCAGAATCTGGAACCAGTCGTAGTTCATGATGCCGGCGCCGAGCCGCGAGCGGCTGGGTCCGCACCAGTTGTAGTTGTCCTGCATGCCGCCACACACGTTGTACGGCGTCTCCATGTCGTACGACACGTGATAGAACAGACCGACGGGCAGATTGGGGATGAACTGCCAGGTGCGCGCGGCGTCGTACGAGACGGCCAGGCCGCCGTCGTTACCAATGAGGACGTGCTCGCTGTTCTTCGGGTCAATCCAGACCGCGTGCACGTCGTCGTGGGTGACGCGTGCCGCGTCCGTCTCAACACTCTTGCCGCCATCGCGTGTGGCATGCAGTCCCACGCCGCCGTAGTACACGTGCTCGGGATTGGTGGGGTCGATGCGCAGGTGACTGAAGTACATGGGGCGTGGATTCGCGCTGTTCGACTTCTTCCAGGTCACGCCAGCGTCGTCCGAACGCCACAGACCCTGCTGGCCCTCTCCCGCTGACAGCGGCGCCTCCACCAGCGCGTACATGATGTTGGTGTTGGACGGCGCGATATCCACGGCCACGCGGCCGAGTGATCCGGTGGGGAATCCCCCCTCCACCGGCTTCCAGGTTTCGCCACCGTCGCGGCTCACGTGCAGCGCGCTGCCCGGTCCACCGCCGTTCATGCAGCAGGTGGTACGCTGCCGCTGGTAGGTGGCGGCAAACAGCACTTTGGAATCGGTCGGCGACATCACGAGATCGATGGCGCCGGTGGCCTCGTCCACGAACAGCACGCGCTTCCAGGTGCGGCCGGCATCGGTGGTGCGATACACGCCACGATCGCCGCCGGGCCCGTACAGCGACCCGGTGGCCGCCACGAACACGGTGTTGTTGTTGGCTGGGTCAATCACCACGCGCGAAATGAACTTCGAATCGCGCAGGCCCAGATGGGTGAACGTGGCCCCGCCGTCGGTGGACTTGTAGACGCCGTCGCCCCAGCCGGTGCTCTGCCGATTGTTCGATTCGCCGGTGCCCACCCACACGAGGTTCGGGTCGGTCTGCGAGATTGCGACAGAGCCAATGGAGAGGAGCCCTTCGTGCTGCAGCAGCGGCTCGAAGATGTTGCCGTTGCTGGTGGTCTTCCAGAGGCCGCCGTGGGCGGTGCCCACATAATAGATGGCCGGGTTGGCGTTGTAGACGGCCAGGCTGGAGACGCGGCCCGACATGGTGGCCGGCCCGATGGAGCGAAAGTGCAGGCCGTCGAACTCGCGCGCGACGGAGCTGGACGAGTTGCCCGACATGGTGGCTGGCATTCCGCCGGCCTGAGCCGCCAGCGGAAGAGCGGAGCCGAGCGCGGCGGTCAGGATCGCCAGCGCGCCAGACGCCAGAGGAGCGCAGCGAAGGTATCGGAAAGGCATCACGAGGGATCTCCGAACGAATCGGGAGGGGGGGGACCGGCCGGGCCGGCGGTGGCGACAACGCGTGCCGAGGCAGCAGTTGTCGCAGCAACGTTAGCTGCTGGATCAACGGCGCGCTGGGACGGAACGCTGCCGGCTCGTCGCGAGTGGCGCTCACGCCTGTCGTCCCGCTGCGCGCGGCACGGTACCTTGCAGCATGCTCCGATACGGATCCCCAGGCACCCGCGTCGCCGTCGTGGCTGGCGTCCGCACCCCGTTTGCACGCTCCGGGACAGCGCTGGCACACTACTCGGCGCTCGAGCTGGGGCGCCATGCGGTGGCGGCGCTCCTGCAGCGCACGGAGCTGGACGGGCGCGAGGTGCAGCTGCTGGTGTTCGGCACGGTGCTCCCGTCGGTGACGGCGCCGAACATCGCCCGCGAGGTCTCGCTGCTCCCACAGTTTCCAAGCGATGTGCAGGCCTTCACCGTGGGACGCGCCTGCGCCTCGGCCAATCAGGCCATCACCGACGCCGCTGACCAGATCGTGCTCGGCCACACCACGGTGGCCATTGCCGGGGGCGCCGAGTCGCTCACGCAGGTGCCCATTCTGCACTCGCGCCGAATGGCCGACACGCTGATCGCGGCGAGCAAGGCCAAGTCGCTCGGGCAGCGACTGAGCCTTCTGTCGCGAGTGCGTCCGCGCGACCTCGTACCCATCACGCCAGCCATCGCGGAGCCGAGTACGGGAGAGACGATGGGGCAGTCGGCCGACACCATGGCCAAGCTCAACGGCATTTCGCGCGAGGCGCAGGACGCGTTCGCCCTGCGGTCGCACGAGCGGGCCGCGGCTGGCACACGCGATGGTCGCCTGCCGGCCGAGATCGCGCCCATCAGCATCCCGCCCAAGCACGCAGAGCTGCTGGCCTCGGACAATGGCATTCGGGCCGACAGTTCGTTGCAGGCGCTGGCGTCGCTCAAGCCGGTGTTTGATCGCCAGTATGGCACGGTCACGGCCGGCAACGCCTCACCGCTGACGGACGGGGCGGCGGCCGTGCTGCTCATGCGGGAAGACGTGGCGGCGGCGCTCGGCTACACGCCGTTGGGGTTCATCCGGTCGTACGCGTATGCGGCCATTGATCCGGCCGAACAGTTGCTGCAGGCGCCGGTGTTTGCCGCGCCGCAAGCGCTGGAACGGGCCGGGTTGGCGCTGCGCGACATGGACCTGGTGGAAATGCACGAGGCGTTCGCCGCGCAGGTGCTGAGCAACCTGCAGGGGCTGGCGTCGCCGTACTGGGCGGAGCGGGCGGGTCTCGCGGAGCCCGTGGGCGAGGTGGACTCGGCGCGACTCAATGTGATGGGTGGGTCCTTGTCGATCGGACACCCGTTTGGCGCAACGGGCGCGCGCATTCTCACCACCCTGCTCAATGAGCTGGCGCGACGCGGCGGACAATTCGGCTTGATGACCGTGTGCGCGGCCGGCGGGATGGGACACGCCATGGTCGTGGAGCGCGCATGAGTGAACACGACGTCGTGTCCGAACCTGCGCTCTCGCTGGTGGTGGAGGACGGGATCGCCATCATCACGTTCGACATGCCGCACGCGCCCGTAAACTCGCTCAACTCGCGGCTCACCGACGAGTTCGGTGCGCTCTTTGAACGCCTGGAGCGGGACGAGGGCATTCGGGCCGCGGTGCTGTGCAGCGGCAAGCCGGACGTCTGGATTGCCGGCGCGGATATCGAGGAGCTGGCCAACATGACGTCGGCGGCAGATGCGCAGGCACTTTCACGGAGTGGTCAGCGCATGCTCGATCGCCTGGCCGCGTTGCGTGTGCCGGTGGTGGCGGCGATTCACGGAGCCTGTCTGGGCGGTGGACTCGAGGTGGCGCTCGCATGCCATTGGCGCGTGTTGAGCGATCATCCCAAATCCATTTGTGCCTTGCCCGAAGTGCAGCTGGGTTTGTTGCCGGGAGCCGGTGGCACGCAGCGATTGCCGCGGCTGATCGGGCTGCAGGCCGCGCTCGACATGATTCTCACCGGCAAGACCGTGCGCGCGCGGAGCGCACGAAAACTCGGCCTCGTGGACGACGTCGTGCATCCCGCCATCCTGCGTGAGGTGGCTTTGCAGCGGGCACGAGAACTCGCTGGTCGCACGCGCAAACGTGTGGCACGGAAGCACGGCGCGACTGGCCTGCTCTTGGAAGACAACCCCGTGGGACGATCGGTGGTGTTTCGACAGGCGCGCGAACGCGTGCTCAAGAAGACCAAGGGCCAGTATCCGGCGCCGCTGGCCGCGCTCGAGGTGGTCGCCGACGGCTACGCGCACGGCATGACTCGTGGACTGGAAGCGGAGGCGCGACAGTTCGGAGCGTTGGCCATGACGCCGGTGGCACGTGAACTGATGTTCCTGTTCTTCGCCACGACGGCCCTCAAGAAGGATCCCGGTGTTGACAGTGAGTCCGTCATGCCACGCGTCGTGCGACGGCTGGGGGTGGTGGGGGCCGGTTTCATGGGCGCGGGTATTGCCGGCGTAGCCGTGCAAAAGGGTACGATGGTGCGCTTCACCGACGCGACACTTGAGCGTGTGGCGTCGGGGATCCGCGCGGTGCGCAACGTCCTCGAGGAACGCAAACGTCGCAAGCGGCTCACCCCACTGGCGTTCGCTGATGCACTGTCGCTCCTGAGTGGTGGCACCGATCTCGTGGGTTTCTCGCGTTCGGACCTGGTGATCGAAGCCGTGTTCGAGGAGCTGTCGGTCAAGCAGGAAGTGCTGGCCAGGATTGAGGCGGTTGCTCCACAGGCGATCTTCGCGTCCAACCCGAGCACCATCCCGATCGCGCACATCGCGGAGGGTGCGGCGCATCCGGAGCGCGTCCTCGGCATGCATTTCTTCAGCCCGGTGCACAAGATGCCGCTGCTGGAGGTGATCGTGACGCCGACCACGAGTGCGGAGACGACGGCGACGGCCGTGGCGTACGGCAAGGCGATCGGAAAGACGGTGATTGTGGTGCGCGATGCGCCTGGCTTCTTCGTGAACCGCATCCTGGCGCCGTACATCAACGAAGCCGGACGCCTGCTTGACGACGGCGTGGCGATCGAGGCGGTGGACGCCGCGCTCACGGACTACGGCTTCCCGGTGGGCCCGATCACGCTGCTCGACGAGGTGGGTCTCGACATCGCCGGCAAGAGCGGTCGGATCATGGCTGAGGCCTTTGGCGAGCGCATGGCACCGTCACAGACCCTGCAACGCGTGATCGAGAGTGGGCGGATGGGCCGCAAGGAGCGCAGGGGGTTCTATGTGTACGACGCCGACGGTGACCGCAGCGGCCCGGACAGCTCGGTGTATGCGCTCACGCCGGTCACTGGCGCGCGACGCACCGCATCGGTGCGCGAGTTGCAGGATCGCACCGTGCTGGCCATGCTCAACGAAGCGGTGCGCTGCCTCGACGAGGGCATCGTTCGGTCGCCGCGTGACGGGGATATCGGGGCCGTGTTCGGCATTGGCTTTCCGCCGTTCCGCGGCGGCCCCTTCCGTGCAATCGATACCATGGGGGCCGCCGAGCTGGTGCAGCGACTGCAGGCGTTGAACGCTCGATTCACCGGACGCTATGAGCCGGCAGCACGCCTGATGGCGATGGCGGCGCGCGGCGAACGATTCTACCCCTCAACAGGAAAGCCGCTGTGACCGACGTTTCCCCAAACGCGCCGCACGACGCTCCAGTGCTGCATCCGCGCCTTGCCGCTCTCGCGCACGAGCTCGACACGTCGCGAGCGGCGCTGCTGGCCGCTGCACATGCGGTGCCGGAAGCACAGCGTCACCGCAAACCGGCCGACGGCAAATGGTCGGTGACGGACGTGCTGAACCACCTGCTCAAGGTGGAGAGCTCCAGCGGGCGCCTGTTCAGTGTGTACTCGCGTCAGCTGCGGGCCAATGGCGCGCCCGTGGAGACGGAAACCGAGACGGCGAGCATCATTGATGCGTACACGCGCTTCGGCATGGAAACGCGGTCGCGGCTGGTCGAAGCACCCGAGCTTGTGGCCCCCGAAGCCGAAGCGCGATTCGATGACACGGTGGAGGCGCTGTCCACCTCGCGCGCGCGATTGCTCGCCGCACTGCGGGAGGCGAATGGCCTCGCGCTTGGCACCGTGACCGCGCCGCACCCGCGCCTCGGTTCGCTCACACTGTACGAATGGCTGCTCACCATTGCGCGCCACGAACGGCGGCACATTCCGCAGATTGCAGAGATCCGTGATGCGTTGTCACGCCTGTCCACCTCCTGATACTCCCCCGATGCTCTCCGGAGTTGCCGTGATCCGTCGTACCGTTCCCGGGCTCTGCGCCCTCGCTCTCGCGCTCAGCGCTGGTGCGTCCGCGCAGGCCCAGTCGGTCACCATGCCGCGCCCCGCCACCCGCGCCGAGCGCACGGGATATACCGAGACGTCGCACCACGCCGATGTCGTCGCCTTTGTGGATTCGCTGCGCACGATGCGCGCGCCGATCGTGGTGCAGGAACTCGGTCGCACGAACGAAGGGCGCGTGCTGCCGCTCGTGATCGCGTCGCGCCCCACGGTGAGCACGCCAGCCGAAGCGCGGGCGCTCAACCGTCCGATCGTGTACGTGCAGGCCAACATCCACGCCGGCGAGGTGGAGGGAAAGGAGGCCATTCTGGCCCTGTTGCGCGATCTGTCGTTCGCACCGGGTCCCAACGTGCTCGACTCGATCGTGCTGCTCGTCGTGCCCATCTACAATGCCGACGGCAACGAGCGATTTGGACCGCAGGCGCGGCAGCGTGGTTCGCAGAACGGCCCCGAGCTGATCGGCCAGCGTCCGAATGCGCAGGACCTCGATCTCAATCGCGACTACATCAAGGTGGAAGCGCCGGAAACCAAGGCGTCACTGGCCGCCCTTGCCGCGTGGGAGCCGGATGTGTTCATGGACCTCCACACCACCAACGGCAGCTATCACGGCTACAATCTCACCTATTCGCCGTCGCTGCATCCGGCCGCACCGCTAGCCGTGTTCGTCGGGGACACCATGCTGATCACGGTGCGCGAGCGGGTACTGCAGCGACACGACTACCGCATTTTCCCATACGGCAACTTCACCAATGAGCGTGGCCGCGCGGCGGTGCTCGACACGATGAAGGCGGCCTGGGTCACGTACGAGCACAAGCAGCGCTTTGGCACCAATTACTACGGGCTGCGCGGCGCGATCTCGATTCTGAGCGAGGCGATGTCGCATGATGCGTTCGACGTGCGCATCGGGTCCACGCGCGCATTCGTCACAGAGGTGCTCAGCTACGTGGCTGAGCGGCCGGCCGAGATCAAGCGGCGCGTCGCGGCAGGCCGTGCGGCGTCCACCTTTGGACGCGCGGGCCAGCAGCCCAACGTGGCCGTGCGCTCGCGGTTCTGGACGTCGCCCGACACGCAGGTCGTGCTGGTCGAAAAGCTGCGGGCGATGCCCGATTCCACCGCGCGCTCCGAGCCCGGCATGCCATTGGGCATCGCGCGCACCGGTCAGTTCGCGTCCGTCCGCATGCCAGTCGTGGACCGCTTCGAAGCGTCACTTGTGCGCACGCCCCCCATGGGCGGCTGGATTCTTGACGCGGCCGCCGCCGATTCGGCCCTGCCGCGCCTGCGCGCCCACGGCATCCAGCTGGAGCGCGTGGCGTCGGCGTTCACGGCCGACGTGGACGTGTTCATGGTGGACAGCATCAGCCGCGCTGGCCGCCCGTTCCAGGGGCATCAGGAGGTCACGCTCAGTGGGCGTTGGCAGCGCGAGTCACGCCGCGTGCCCGCCGGCAGCTGGCATATCAAGCCGGGTACCCCCCGCGACCGACTGGCCATGCTGCTGCTCGAGCCGGAGAGTGACGACGGCTTGGTGACCTGGAACATGCTGGATGCGGGACTCGCGGTGGGGCAGGTGGCGCCCGTGTGGCGTCTGTCCGCGTCGCGCCCCTGATCGGTTGGGCAACGGTCGGCAGTATATTTCCGTGTTCCCCTGCGGTTGCGCGTCGTCCGGGAAGGCGCGCACCGCGACATGGTCCCATCGCTTCACGTCATGCTGCGCAACAGCCTCCTGTATCTCTCTCGTCAACAGCGCGTCTTCGAGTTCATTCGTGGCAACGGTTTTGCGCGGCGCATGGCGTCCCGTTTCGTTCCGGGTGAAACCATTGCCTCGGCCTGCGATGCGGCCGCCGAGTTGAACGCACTCGGCATCTCGGCCACGGTGGACCTGCTCGGTGAGAGCGTGACCAACGAATCCGAGGCGCGGGACACCGGAGCGAAGTATCTGGAGTTGCTGGACGCGATTCACGAGCGCAAGCTCGACTGCAACGTGTCGCTCAAGCTCACGGCGCTGGGTCAGGATATTCACGAGGACGTGTGCGTGGGTGTCACCCGCGCCATCGTGGAGCGCGCCGCCAAGTACGATCTCTTCGTGCGGCTCGACATGGAGTCGAGTGAATACACGCAGCGCACGATTGATTTCTTCGAACGCGAGCTATTCAGTACACACCCCCGTTACGCGGGCATCGTGCTGCAGAGTGCCCTCCGCCGTACGCTCGACGACGTGGAGCGTGCCATCGGCCTGGGGGCGCGGGTGCGTCTGTGCAAGGGCGCGTATCGAGAACCCGATGCGGTGGCGTTTCCTGACAAGGCCGATGTGGACCGCACCTACGTGCAGGCCATGCACCGGCTCATGGCGCGCGGTTTCTATCCGGGCATCGCCACGCACGACGAAGTGATCATCGCGGAAGCCAAGCGGTTCGCCGTGGCCGAACAGATCGATCCGGCGCGGTTCGAGTTCCAGATGTTGTACGGCGTGCGGCGTGACCTGCAGGAAGCGCTCGTGGCCGAGGGCTGGCGGGTGCGCGTGTACATCCCGTTCGGCACGCAGTGGTACCCGTACCTCATGCGTCGTCTGGCGGAGCGGCCGGCGAACATCGCCTTCATGGCGGGCAGCATCGTGCGCGAGGCATGGCGCGGCGGACGGACGGGTACGTCTGGCAAGGGATCGGGCAATCACTCGAGTGCGCCGGCGGCCGCGACCGACGCCGGTCTTCGCGCCGGGAGCACCTCTTCATGATCGTCCGCTGAGCACGCACGCGGGTCAGCACCTGCCTCCCGATCACGACGCGGGAGATGAGCGGACGCTGGGCGGCTACATGGCCGTGCACGCGCGTCCTGCAGCCTTCGAGGGCGTCGATGGCATGTCGTATTCCGCCGATATCGTCATCGACATCACTGACGAGCCGAACGCACCGTGGGGGGCCTACCTGCTGTTCGTACGGTGGGGGCGTGGCGACCCTGAGGCCACGGGGCATCTCGAAACACCGTTCCTCGTGCGCGGCCAGAGCGAAGAGGCGGTGCGCCAGCAGCTGGCGCGCATGTCGCTGGAGGTGGTGAAGGCGACGCTGGACGGACTCATTCGTGCAGAATCGGACGGACCACGTGGCGGGGAATCATGGTAGCGCCGCCATCGTCGCCAGCGACACCGGAGCACACGGAAGGCCCGACGCTGTCCCGGTCCGGCACCGTGCTTTCCGGAACAGGCGGAATCTGGCGCGTGCTCTGCGAGGACGCCGACGCAGGCCGTGAGGCCATTCGCGCCGCGCGCGATGCGCCGGCCGGCACGTCGGAGATTGTGGACGCGTCGCTTCGTGGGCGTCTCAAGCGCGAGGGCGGCAAGGACGTGCTGCTCAAGCTGGCCGTGGGCGACCGGGTGGATGTGACGCGCGAAGGCGCCGACGCCGCGTGGTCGATTGCGCGCATCCATGAGCGGCATTCGCAGCTCGCGCGTCGGTCACCAACGGGTGGCTACGGTGAGCGCGTGGTGGTGGCGAACGTGGATCAGGTGCTCGTGGTGTTCGCCGCGGCGCGCCCCGAGCCGCATCCGCGCATGCTCGATCGCTTTCTCGTGATCGCCGAAGCGAACGATCTGGCCGTTCAGGTTGTCATAAACAAGTGCGACCTGGTGTCCGCGGCTGATGCGCTGCGCCCGTTTGCCGACCACATCGCGGCCGGCTACCCGGTGCACACCACCAGTGCGGTCACCGGTGAAGGACTCGAAGGGCTCCGCACCGTGGTGCAGGGTCGCATGTCGGCGCTCTCCGGACCGTCCGGCGTGGGCAAGTCGTCGCTCATGAACGCGCTCTTTCCCAATCTCGGTCTGCGGGTGGGCGCAATCAGCGACAGTGTGAACAAGGGGCGCCACACCACCGTGGGGGCGCTGCTGCACCCGCTGCCTGGTGGCGGCTTCATTGCCGATACGCCGGGCCTTCGTGAGGTCGGATTGTGGGGAATCGAAGTGTCCGCCGTCGCGTCCTGCTTCCCCGAGTTCCGTCCCTGGCTCGATGGCTGCCGCTTTGCGGACTGCACGCATCTTGTGGAGCCGGGCTGCACCGTGCGCGAGGCCGTACACGCCGGCCAGGTGAGTCGCGCGCGCTACGACAGCTTCGCGAAGCTGCGCGAGGAACTCGTCGCGTCGAGCGCGAACAACTACTGAGTGCGCCGCCGTTCGTCACCGCGTTTCAGCTTCTGTCCCAGCGACGGAACTCGATAGCGGCTTTCGCGTAGGGATGCGTATGTCGCGGCGCGCGTCCTCCCCCATCTCGCTGGGCCCAGCCTACCGCATCGAGCGTGAACTCGGTGGCGGTGGCATGAGTCGCGTGTTCCTGGCCACCGAGGTGGCGCTGGGACGAGCCGTTGCTGTGAAGGTACTGCCGCCGGAGTTGTCGCAGGACGTGGGCAAGGATCGCTTTCGTCGCGAAATCCAGATGGCCGCCTCGCTGCAGCACCCGCACATCGTCCCACTGCTCGCGGCGGGCGAGGCGGGCGGCGCGCTGTTTTACACCATGCCCATGGTGCAGGGCGAGTCGCTGCGGGCCCGGTTTGCGCGAGACGTTCCGCTGCCGCTGGCCGATCAGGTGCGCATACTGCGCGAGGTCGCTGAGGCGTTGGCCTACGCGCATGGGCGTGGCGTGGTGCACCGGGACATCAAGCCGGACAACCTGCTGCTGGTGGACGGGACGCACGTGCAGGTGGTGGACTTTGGCGTGGCCAAAGCCATCAGCAGCGCGATGCGGATGGACGCACCCGACGCGGGGTCTGACGCTGATCTCACGTCCGCCGGCATTGCGCTGGGCACGCCGTCGTACATGGCGCCGGAACAGGCGGCCGCCGATCCCGACGCCGACCACCGCATGGACATCTACGCACTCGGCGCACTCGGCTACGAGATGCTCCGCGGTGAGCCGCTGTTCGCCGGCCTGTCACCGGCGCGTGTGCTGGCGGCACAGGTATCCAAGCAGCCTGAGCCGCTGGAACGCCGGGACGACGTCCCGGAGGCGTTGTACGCGATCGTCGAGACGTGCCTCGCGAAAATGCCGGCCGATCGGTTCCAGACGGCCTCCGACGTGGTGGACGCACTGCGCGAGGTGCAGGCAGAACTGCTCATGCAGACACCGGCACGCGGAGCGCGCAAAGCGCTGACGTCTCGCCGTTGGTGGAGGCACGGTCGGCGGTTCGTCGCGGCGGCGATCGCGCTCGTGGCTGCGGTGGGCTCGGTTGCCTTCGCACGCGGCGCCTTTTCGCGCGGTGTGGTGGACGGTCGCACGCTCCGCGAGCGCGATGCCGTACTCGTGGCCAACTTCACCGACGGCGGGACCGGGCTCGGCGCCGTGATTGCCGATGCCCTGCGCACGGACCTTACGCAGTCACCGCTCGTGCGCGTGGTGCAGCCGGTGGCCGTGCGCGAGGCGCTCGATCGCATGCAGCGCGCGCCGGGCGTGCCGGTTGATTCGGCGCTTGCCTACGAGGTCGCAGTGCGTGAAGGCATTCCAGCGTACGTGATCGGCGACGTGGTGTCCGTGGGGCAGGGCTTCCAGCTCACCGCACGGCTCATGAGCGCCGACAGTGGATTCGTCCTCGCGGCGGTGCGTGAATCGGCGCGTGATTCCAGCGACGTGATCGCCACCATTGACCGGCTCTCCAAGAGCCTGCGCGGACGGTTGGGCGAATCGCTGCGCGACCTGCAGGCGGGCGCGCCGCTCGCCCGCGTCACCACGATCTCGCTTGATGCGCTCAGGCGCTACACAGAGGCCGTGGACGCGATCGACATGCTCGGTGACTATCCCCGCGGCTACCGGTTGCTCGATGAGGCAATCGCGCTCGACTCCACGTTCGCGATGGCGCTGCGCAAGTACGCCGTCGCACTGGGCAATCGAGGCGAGCGTCCCCAACGGGCTCATCAACTGCTCGAGCAGGCCATGCGCCATCGTGACCGCCTGACGGCGCTCGAGGGCCACATGCTCGCCGGCAGTTGGTACTCCACCAAGGGGCCGGAGCACGATCTCAGCCGGGCCGCTCTGGCGTACAACGCGGTGCTCGCCATCTATCCCGCTGAACCGCGAGCCATGAACAACCTCGCGATCATTCATCTTGAACGCGGCGAGTTTGCGCAGGCTGAAGCGCTCCTCACACGCGCCGTGAGCGAGGTGCCGAGCGCACTTCTGTACAGCAACCTCGTGGAGGCACAGGTCGCACTCGATCGCTACGAGACAGCGGGGCGCACGTCTTCGGATTTTCTCGGGCGGTTTCCCGCGCATCCGCTGGCGCACGTGGCATCCGCGAGTGTGTCCTACGCGCAGGGCGATCTCGACGGGGCCGAGCGCGCGCTGCGTCGGTTGCGCACACTTGGTGACAATGACATTGGCGTGCGTCGCATGGCGGACGGCGCGTTGTCGGCGCTCCTGCTCATGCGCGGACGTCTTGCGGAGTCCGACTCCATGGTGGCCGCCTACCTGCAGGCGGATCCAGGCGTGGAATCCGCAACGGAGTTGGCCGTGCAGACGCGCCGCGCAATCGTGCGAGTGTGGTTTGGTGGCGATGCGTTGAGCGCGTCGCGCGACCTTGCGGTCGTACGCCAGCAACTGCAGCACGGCGATACGGCGCTCCAGCGCGTGTCGAGCGCCGAGCCGCTGCTCATGCTGGCCCGCGGGTTCGCGCTCGCGGGCAAAGTGGACGACGCTCGGGCCATGCTGGCGGCCTACCGGGATCACGGTGATCCCGCCGAAGCGCTCGACCGTGTGCCCATGGCGTTCACCACGGCCGAGATTGCGCTGCAGCAGCACGATTTTGAAGCGGCGATCGACGCCATCAAGGACGTGCCGCGCTACGCGGCGTGTCCGGATTGTCTGGCCGGCGAACAGGGGCGCATTCTCGACTTGGCGGGTGCCACGGATGCCGCCATCACGCGATATACGGCATTTGTGCAGCGACTGCGCTGGTCGCGCCTTGAAGAGGACGCGTTTCTCATTGCGCCAACGCTCAAGCGCCTGGGCGAGCTGTCGGAGGCGCGCGGTGAAAAGCAGCTCGCCGCCGGCTACTACGTGCGTTATCTCGACGTGTTTGACGGCGCGGACGCCGAACTACAGCCGCAGGTGGAGCTGGTACGGCAGCGATTGGCGCGTCTCAAGCCCGTGTAGCCGACCGGACGGTCCCGAGCCCGCCGTCCACTCCGATTTCCTGGCCGGTCACCCACGACGCGTCGGCGCCGAGCAGCCAGGCAATGGCGGGCGCCACATCGTCAGCTTCGCCAATGCGCCCCAGCGCGTGCATGGCGGCTGACGCCTGCTCGGCCGCCTGATTGGACGTAATGCGCGATGCCATGGGCGTACGCACCAGGCCGGGCGCCACCACGTTCACGCGCAGTCCACGCGAGGCGTATGTCGCGGCCGCACTGCGCGTGAGCGCGATCACACCGCCCTTGGCGGCCGCAATCGCTTCGTGATTGGGCAGTCCGTGTCGTGCTGCGGCGGTGGCCATGAGCACCACACTGCCGCCGTCGGTCATTGAGCGCGCCGCACTGCGCACTGTGGCAAAGGCGGTGGTGAGATTCTGCGCGATGGTGGTGTGGAACTCCTCTTCGCGCGTGAGGTGCGCGGGCTTGAGGATGATGGAACCCACCATGTTCGCCACGCCCTGCAACGGGCCCAGTGCATCCGTTGCGGCGGCGAACGCGGCGTCCACCGCATCGAACGTGGTGAGGTCGCCCACGTGCCACTGCGCACCGAGTTCAGCGCCGAGCGCCTCGAGTGGTGCGGCGCTGCGGCCGGCCAGAAATACGCGGGTACCGGAGGCAACGAGTCGGCGCGCGGTGGCGGAGCCGATGCCGCCGGCGCCGCCGAGCAGCAGATAAGCAGGAGCTGTGTTGGAGGACATGCGCACTCAATCGACGCGCGCGCACTGCTGTTCCCGGCACGCGGCGGGTGCGTCAATCGCTCAGGGCGAAAGTCGGGCCCGTTGCCACCGCCCAGCCGTGCGGCGATACGCAATACGATCGTGCAGGCGGCTCTCACGGCCCTGCCAGAACTCGATTTCCTCGGGGATCACGCGAAAACCACCCCAATGGTCCGGCAGCGGCACGTCGCCCTCGGCGAACCGCTCCGTCATGGCGGTGACTGCCGTATCCAGCACGTCGCGCGATGGCAGTTCTGCCGACTGGTGCGACACCCACGCGCCGACACGCGAGCCCCGCGGCCGGCTCACGAAGTAGGTGAGCGACTCATCGCGCGTGATGCGTTGCACCGCACCGGCCACGCGCACCTGCCGCTCCAGTTCCGGCCAGAAGAAGCACAGCGCCGCGTGCGGGTTGTCCGCGAGTTCCTGGCCCTTGCGGCTGCGATAGTCCGTGAAGAACACGAAACCGCGCGGATCAACACCCTTGAGCAGCACCATGCGCGCTGACGGGTATGCGTCAGGTGTGCAGGTGGCGAGCGTCATTGCGTTGGGTTCCAGACATTCTGCCTCGCGGGCGGCCTGAAACCAGCGTTCGAACTGCACGATCGGATCGGCGTCCACGTCGTGGTCGTCGAGCGAGGCGAGGCGATAGTCGCGGCGCAGGTCGGCGATGGTCACGATGCGCCGCCGGGCTGAAGAACGTGCACACGGTGAGACACGCGGCTCATACCTCTACGAGCGGAAGTTTCGCGCGCGGGTACTCGTCGGGCACACCGGCGAATGCGTCTCCCGTGAACGCCTCGCCGTCAGGCGTCTCGAGCACAAAGCCCGCGTCTTCGATCATGCGCAGGTCGTCGCGCGCCGTCTGGCCCTGCGTGGTGAGATAGTCGCCAATGAAAATGGAGTTGGCGGCGTACAGACCAAGGGGTTGCAGGCTGCGCAGGTGCACTTCACGTCCACCGGACACCCGGATTTCCTGCGAGGGCAGCAGCAGGCGGTACAACACCAGAATGCGCAGGCAGCGGCGCGGGTCGAGCTGTCGCACGTTCGCGAGGGGTGTGCCTTCCATGGGAATCAGGAAGTTCACCGGCACCGACTTCACATCGATCGCCCGCAGCGACAGCGCAAGGTCGATCACGTCGTCGTCCGTTTCACCCATGCCCAGAATACCGCCGGAGCACGTCTTCACCCCGGCTGCCTTCACCGCTTCCACCGTGGCCACACGATCATCGAACGTGTGCGTGGACACGATCTCGTTGGTGAAGCGCTCGGACGCGTTGAGATTGTGGTTGATGGTCTCCACGCCCGCGTCCTTGAGCCG
>JBBSPE010000083.1:0-19106 GCA_038259155.1 Gemmatimonadales bacterium | reverse complement strand
TTTCACATTTTTGCGTCGCTGGCCTTCTTGTTGGCGTACCGGGATTGGACGGTACCGCTGTCGGCCGCCGCGCTCATTGCGGTGCATCACGTACTGTTTCACCTGCTGCAGCACGCCGGCGCGGGCGTCTACCTGATGAACCACGACGCCAATCTGGTGTGGGTGGGGGTGCACGCGGCTTTCGTGGTGTTCGAGACCGCCGTACTCATCTTTCTTGCCCGGCAGCTGGCGGCGGAGGCCCTGCGCACGCAGGCCGTGTTCGAGTGCGCGGAGGCCTTGGCGGTGGGTGACATGACCCGCGAGCCTGTGGGAGACGGCGTTGCGGCGGCGATGCGCCGTGTGCAGGGTGCGGTCTCCCGCGTGACCGAGCAGGCACGGGAAATGGCAACAGCCGTACGCGAGCAACGAGCCAGTACCCTCGCCGCCGACCCCACGCTCCATGGTGCGTTCGGCGAGATCAGCGCCTCGATTCATTCGGCCGGGGAGACGGTTGACCGTCTGCGAACAGAGAGTGCGCACGCTGCCGGGATCACCCACGGGTTCCTCGAGACCCTCGGCGAGGCCATTAGCGGCCTCGAGCGCAACGACCTCACGGTGGACGTACGGCCCGGATTCGGCGCGGAACACGATCGCACCGGCGCGGTGCTCAATGTCGCACTCCTTTCGCTTTCGGATGCGCTGCAGGCGCTGCGGGTGACGGCGGACGATGTGGATCAGGTGGCAGCGGACATCGCGTCGGGCAGCGACGTGATCGCGCAGGGCACCGCACGGCAGGCGGCGGGGCTGGAGGAGGTGTCGGCGGCCCTCGAATCGCTCACGGCCGCCAGCGCGGTCAGCAGCGCCGACGCCGACCGGGCGCGCACGTCGAGTGCCGCGGTGCGCCAGCGTGCCACCGAGGGCACCGCCAGTGCGGAGCGATTGCTGTCGGCCATGCAGACCATGCGCATCGGTGCGAGTGCCACCGCGAAGATCGTGCGAACGATCGACGAAATCGCCTTCCAGACCAACCTGTTGGCGCTGAACGCTGCGGTCGAGGCGGCGCGGGCCGGTGATGCGGGTCGAGGGTTTGCGGTGGTGGCGGAGGAGGTGCGTGCCCTGGCGATCCGGTCAGCGGAAGCGGCGCGCACCACCGCCGGGCTGATCGAGGACACCATGCGGCACGTTGATGAGAGTGCGTCCGTGTCGGAGGACGTGCGGTCGCAGCTGGTGGGGCTCGAATCGGAGATTGCGACGGTTGCCGAACTCATGCACCGTCAGGCCGGTGCGGCTGGGGACCAGCGCCATGGCATTGAGCAGATTCGATCGGCGATTGCGTCGCTCAACGACGCCGTGCACCACGTGGCGACCGCGGCCGAAGAGTCCGCAGCGGCGTCGCAAGAGCTGAGCGCGCGGGCGCGAGCGCAGCGGGAGGAGCTGGGGCGCTTTCGCGTGGTCGAAGAGTCGCCAGTATCGGTGCACGTCTTCTAGCCTCGTGCGGGAGGCGGCGTCAGGCAATGCCTGACAACGGCGTCAGGCGACGAGCCCGTCTACGTCGGGGAGTCGGTGATGGGATGTTGCCCTCCCGGCGACGAGTCTTCCCGGTGTCCCTTCCGCACTGCACATGGCGTGCGGACGACCACCGGTACTTGAGGCTCGTCAATGAGTGCAACTGCATCCCCGGCTCCGTTCGTGGCGTCAGCACCCGCGCCGCGACTGGAGTCGTTCAGCTACGACGATGACGTCGTACGGAAATTCCTCTGGGCCACGTTCATCTGGGGTCTCGTGGGCATGCTGGTGGGGCTGCTCATCGCGCTGCAGCTCGCCAACCCGGTGTTCAACCTGAAACTGCAGTGGTTGTCATTTGGTCGCCTGCGCCCGTTGCACACGAACGCGGTGATCTTCGCGTTTGCCGGCAACGCATTCTTCTGCGGCGCGTACTACTCCACCCAACGACTGCTCAAGGCGCGGATGTTCTCCGACGCCTTGAGCCGTTTCCATTTCTGGGGTTGGCAGGCGATCATCGTGGCGGCCGCGATCACGCTCCCGCTGGGCTTCACCCAGGCCAAGGAGTACGCCGAGCTCGAGTGGCCGATCGACATCGCGATCGCGGTGGTGTGGGTGGCGTTTGCGGTGAACTTCATCGGCACGCTCATCCGTCGCCGCGAGCGGCATCTGTACGTGGCGCTCTGGTTCTACATCGCCAGCATCGTGACGGTGGCCCTCCTGCACATCTTCAACAACCTCTCCATGCCGGCGGGGCTGTTCAAGAGCTACAGCATATACGCCGGTGTGCAGGACGCGTTCATGCAGTGGTGGTACGGACACAATGCGGTCGCCTTTTTCCTGACGACGCCGTTCCTCGGGCTCATGTACTACTTCATGCCCAAGGCCGCCGATGGTCCGGTATTCTCGTACAAGCTGTCCATCCTGCACTTCTGGTCGCTGGTGTTCCTGTACATCTGGGCCGGACCACACCACCTGCACTACACGGCCCTGCCCGAGTGGGCGTCCACGGTGGGCATGCTCTTCTCCGTGATGCTCTGGGCGCCGAGCTGGGGCGGCATGATCAACGGACTGCTCACGTTGCGCGGCGCCTGGCACAAAGTGGCCGACGACCCGATTCTCAAGTTCTTCGTGGTCGCGATCACGGCGTACGGCATGTCCACGTTTGAAGGGCCGCTCCTCTCGATCAAGAGTGTGAACGCGCTCGCGCATTACACCGACTGGATCATCGCGCACGTGCACACCGGTGCGTTGGGCTGGAACGGCTTCCTCACGTTCGGTATGGTGTACTGGCTGCTGCCGCGTCTCTTCCAAGCGCCGATCTACAGCAAGCGCCTTATGGAAGTGCACTTCTGGATCGCCTCGTTCGGCATTCTGCTGTATGTGGTGGCCATCTACAGCGCCGGCGTCACGCAGGGCCTCATGTGGCGCGCGTTCGACGCCACGGGTCGTCTGGCCTATCCCGACTTTGTGGAAACCGTCGTGCGACTGCTGCCCATGTACTGGCTGCGTGTGGTGGGCGGCTCCATGTACATCATCGGCATGCTGCTGTTCGGGTGGAACATCCTCATGACGTGGCGGCGGCGACCGGCCACGTATGACGTGCCCGTGATCACCGCGCCCGCGCTCGCGAAGCGCTTTGTGCCAGTGCCCGGCCCCGCGCCCGTTCCGGCCGGCGTATGGCAGCGATTTGCGGCTGCGGGCTGGCACCGCAGGTGGGAACGCATGCCGATCATGTTCACGGTGCTCACCGTGCTCGCCGTGGTCGTGGCATCGCTGTTCGAGATCATCCCCACGTTCCTCATCAAGTCGAACGTGCCGACGATTGCGAGCGTGAAGCCCTACACCCCGCTGGAGCTGGCCGGCCGCGACCTCTACATCGCCGAGGGATGCTTCAACTGTCACTCGCAGATGATCCGGCCGTTCCGCCACGAAACCGAACGGTTCGGCGAGTATTCCAAGCCGGGCGAATCGGTGTACGAGCATCCCTTCCTCTGGGGTTCGCGCCGTATCGGCCCGGACCTGGCGCGCGAGGGCGGCAAGTACCCCGATCTCTGGCACGTGCGTCACTTCGACAATCCGCGCTCCATCACGGCGAAGTCGATCATGCCGCCGTACCCGCACTTCCTCACCACGCCACTCGACTTCGAGGGCATCCAGTCGCGTGTGGACGCGATGGCCATGCTCGGCGTCCCGTACGGCGAGGCCGTGAACTCGGCGCCTGCCATGGCCCGCGCGCAGGCCGCCGCACTCGGGGCGGAGATCGCGCGACAGGGTGGCCCGGACGATCTCGCGGACAAGCAGATCGTGGCCATGGTCGCCTACATGCAGCGACTCGGACAGGACATCAAGCGCGCCCCACCGACGGTGGGGGTGGCACGATGAAGCTCTCCGACATCATGGGCTACGCGGATCTTTCGCGGTACGCCGAAGTGGCGCTCGTGATCTTTCTGGTGGTGTTCGTGCTCAACGCCGCGCGTCTCTGGCTGCCGAGTCAACAGGCGGCACTGCAGGAAGCGGCACGGCTTCCCCTGAACGACGACCCTGCGCCCGCGGCCCGTCCGCATGAGGACTGACCATGGCTGACCATTCGAACGACGGTGCACCGGAGCACGAGGCGGTGCACGGGCGGGTCATCGAGCACGAGTACGATGGCATCCGCGAGTACGACAACCCCATGCCCCGCTGGTGGCTGCTCACCTTCGCGGGCACGGTGGTGTTCTGCGTGGTGTACCTCTTCAACGTGGGCCCGGTGGGCAATGGCAAGGGACGCATTGCCGACTACGAGGCGGAGATGGCCGCCGCAGCGGCCCGCGCCCCCGCCGAGGCACCCGGCGTCGATCCATCGGCAATCTTGGCCATGGCCAACGATCCGGCCGCGGTCTCTGCCGGCCAGCAGGTGTTCAGCAACTACTGCGCGGCGTGTCACGGCCCGGACGGCGGCGGCCTCATTGGCCCCAACCTGGCCGACGAGGCGTGGCTGCACGGCGGCCAACCCGACTCCATTTACCACACCATTTCCGAGGGCGTACTGGCCAAGGGGATGCCACCGTGGGGTAAGTCGCTCAAGCCCGATCAGCTGACGTCCGTCACTGCCTACGTCCTCTCGTTGCGGGGCACGTCGCCCAGCAATCCGAAGGCCGCCGAAGGGGAACCGTCCACACCATGAGTGCACCTCCGGCCGCCGCTGGCCGCGTACTGCCCACGCTCAATCAGGACGGGTCGCGCAACTGGATCCGACCGCGCCCGTCGGAAGGCAACTGGTGGCACCGGCGCCGCATTGTTGCGTACGCGCTGATGCTCGTGTTCTTCGCCATTCCGCACCTGCGCGTGTTCGGCAAGCCTGCGTTCCTCATGAGTTTCCCGAAGCGCGAGTTCACGCTGCTTGGCTACACGTTTCTGCCCACCGACACCCTGTTGTTCATGCTGCTGCTGGCCAGTGGCGTGATCGGCATCTTCCTGCTCACCGCGCTGTTCGGGCGGGTGTGGTGCGGCTGGGCGTGTCCGCAGACGGTCTATCTGGAGTTTCTGTTCCGTCCCATCGAGCGCCTGTTCGAGGGCGGCTACACCGGCTCGCGCAACCTCGACCGACAGCATGCCTTCTGGGGCTCGAAGCGTCTGCTCAAGTACGCGGTGTACTTCGCGCTGTCGCTGTTCCTCGCGCACACGTTCCTGGCCTATTTCGTGGGCACGGAGGAACTCGCGCTGTGGATGCGCCGCTCGCCGTTTGAACATCCCACGAGCTTCGTGGTCATGGCGATCACCACCATCGGCATCTGGTACAACTTCACGTATTTTCGTGAACAGACGTGCCTCATTGCCTGCCCGTATGGTCGCTGGCAGTCCGTATTGCTGGACAAACAGTCGCTCATCGTGGCGTATGACGCCAAACGCGGCGAGCCACGCGGCAAGGCGGCGCCCGGTGCGGTCGCAACCGAAGCGCGCGGCGACTGCATTGACTGCAAGGCGTGCGTCACCACCTGCCCCACCGGTATCGATATTCGCAACGGCCTGCAGATGGAGTGCGTGCACTGCACCCAGTGCATCGATGCGTGTGACGCCATCATGGACAAGGTGGACAAGCCGCGCGGACTCATCCGCTACTCCTCGCAGGAAGCGCTCGACGGGAAGCCGCGCCGCCTGCTGCGCCCGCGCGTGGTGCTGTACCCACTCGCGCTTTCGCTGTCGCTCGGCAGCCTGCTGTTCGCCTTGGCCAACAAGGATCGCGCAGACGTCACGGTGCTGCGCGGTCTCGGTGCGCCGTTCACGGAGGAAGCCGACGGTCGCATTGCCAATCAGGTGCGCATCAAGGTGACCAACCGGGGCGACGACGATGCGCGCTATCAGATTCAGGTGGACGGCGCCGCCTCCGGTGCAGTGATTGCGCCGGAGAATCCGTTGGTGGTGGCCGCTGGCGCAACGCGCGAGACCTCACTGTTCGTGCTGCTGCCACGCGCCATCTTTGCTGATGCCGAGCATGCGGTCACGATCACGGTGAGCGATGGGACCCGCTTCACCATCACCGTGCCGTGGACCTTGCAGGGACCGTCGCGATTGCGCGACGACAGTCTGCCGCTCGCGGTGGATCCTGAACCCGGAGATGCCCCATGAAACCAGGTGCTGGCTGGCCCATCGGCATCGCCCTGATTCTGGCCACCTCGGTGGCCGGTAATCTGGGCGTCATCTACTTCACGCGTGACGACCCATCGTTTGCGGTGGAGCCGGACTACTACCGGAAGGCGGTGGTCTGGGACTCCTCGCAGGTTGCGGAAGACGCGAGTGACGCGTTGGACTGGTCGGTGCAGGCCACCACGCACAAACAGCGTGACGGCAGCACAACGCTGGAACTCGTGCTGCTCGATGGCGCGGGCGTAGCGCTGCACGGGGCGTCGGTAACGGGTGAACTGCTGCATGTGGCCCGCGCCAACGAGGTCCAGACCATCACGTTTCACGAGACCACGGCCGGTCAGTACGTCGCCCGGCCAAACATGTCACGCGTCGGCTTGTGGGAGTTGCGATTGCTGGCAGATCGGATCGTACCGGGCGCCGCGTCACAGCACTTCATGCACACGCTGCGCCTCGACACGGACAACCGCGTGCCAATCGCCGACCCGGCGCCCTGACGCATGGACCTCTCCGCCTCGCCGACGCTGGCGCTGGGCGTCCTCTCCGCCAGCCTGTTGGGCAGCGTGCACTGCGCCGCCATGTGCGGCGGGTTTGCCTGTCTGGCCGGTGGCTCGCACCGGCTCACCGGCCTTGCCCCCTATCACGGAGGCCGACTACTCGCGTACGTCGTGCTCGGTGCAGTCGCAGGCACGGTCGGCGCGGGCCTTGACCACATGGGGCACTGGGCCGGTGTGCAGCGCGCGGCAGCGATTGCAACCGGCCTGCTGTTGGTGCTGTGGGGGTTCGCGTTGCTCGGTCAGCAGCTCGACGTACCGTTTCTGCCGCGCTTCGTGCGTGCCGGCACGCCCGATGGTGCGGCACGACTGATCGGGCGGATTCTCCTGCCGTTGCGTGCACAGGGTTCCGGTGTTCGCGCGCTGGCGCTCGGGCTCTGCACGGGACTCATTCCATGCGGCTGGCTGTACGCGTTCGTCTTCTCGGCCGGTGGCACAGGGTCGGCTTGGCGTGGCGCCGCGTTCATGGGTGTGTTCTGGCTGGGTACCGTACCGGCGCTCACCGCGGTGGCCCTCGGTGCGCGGAAAATCACCGGGCCGCTGCAACGTCGCCTGCCGCTTGTGAGCGCTGCGCTGGTGATTGCAATCGGCGTGCTGTCGCTCGGCAACCGGCTCACGATGGCGCGTGCGCAGACGGCCGGTGCGGTGGCCTCGTACGACGCAAGCGGCACGCGGCACACCACGCCGGTGGGACCCAGCCATGCGCACTGAGCTGCTCGAAGCGGCGGTGACTGCGGTGCCGGACGACGGTGTCGTGGAGGTCCCCGTCGCCTGCGCGCACTGCGCCCTGCCGGTGGCACCAGCGCTCCGGCAGACTGACGCGGAGCGGCAGTTCTGTTGCAGTGGCTGTCGGACAGCATTCACGCTGCTGTACGAACACGGACTCGACCAGTTCTACGCGTTTCGTGAAGGACGAGAGACGCCGGCACCGCGCACCGGTCGCAGCTACGATGAGTTCGACCACGAAGCGTTTGCTGCGCTGCATGTGCGCACCGCGGGTGACGGCCTGTCGCGCGTCGAGTTGTATCTCGAGGGCATTCACTGCGCGTCCTGCGTGTGGCTGGTCGAGCGGATCCCGCTGCTGGTGGCAGGCGTCGCACGCGCTGAGCTGGATGTCCGACGCTCGCGTGCGGTGGTCGAATGGGATGCGCGCACCACCACGCTCTCCGCAGTGGCGCGCACCCTCGATGCGCTGGGCTACGCGCCACATCCGTTTCGCGGTGTGGTGCGCGATACCATGCGACGTGATGAAGACCGACGGATGCTCATGCGCATTGGCGTGTCCGGAGCAATCGCGGGCAATGTGATGTTGTTTGCGTTTGCGCTCTACAGCGGTGAACTGGCGTGGATGGATCCGGCACACACCCGCTTCTTTCGCTGGCTGTCACTCGCGCTCACGCTCCCCACGCTCGTGTGGCCCGGCCGCGTGTTCTTTACCGGCGCGTGGGCCGCATTGCGCGCACGTACGCTGCACATGGACCTGCCGATTGCCATCGCGCTCGGGGCGGGATTCGTACGCGGTGCGGTGAACACGATCACGGACAGTGGCCCGATCTACTTTGACGGTCTGGCCCTGCTCGTGTTTGCGCTGCTGGTGGGGCGCTTTCTGCAGCAGCGCGGGCAGCGCCTCGCGGGCGATTCCGCCGAGTTGCTGTATGCGCTCACCCCCGGGACGGCGCGTGTCGTACATCCGGACGACTCGCTGCACGATGTGCCCGTGAGTGCATTGCTGCCCGGCATGATGCTCGATGTGCGGGCCGGCGAGACTTTTGCCGCCGACGGCACGGTGACAACAGGGACCACACGCGTAAATGCAGCGCTCCTCACGGGCGAATCCCGGCCCACGTATGTAGCGGCGGGCGATGCCGTGTTCGCGGGGACGTTGAACATGGCCGCGCCCGTGCGCGTCGTGGTGACCGAGGCGGGCGAGACCAGTCGCGTCGCGAAGTTGCTGCAGCAGGTGGAGGCGAGCGCGGCTCGACGCGCCCCGGTGGTACTCGCTGCCAATCGCATGGCCGCGGCCTTCGTGGCACTGGTCCTCACACTCGCGGTGGCAACCTACGTGTGGAAACGACTGCACGGCGCTGCTGGCGCGCTCGACGATGCCATCGCGCTGCTCGTGGTGACGTGTCCCTGTGCGCTGGCGCTGGCCACGCCACTCGCCGTGTCCGTGGCCGTCGGGCGTGCCGCACGCGGTGGTGTACTGGTGAAGGGCGGCGATGCGCTTGAACTGCTGTCATCGCCCGGTGTGCTGGTGCTCGACAAGACCGGTACCTTGACCGAGGGACGTGTCACGCTCGTCTCGTGGTTTGTCTCGACACCAGAGGGCGTGGACGTGACGCTGTTGGTGCGCGCGCTGGAGGACGGCTCGTCGCACCCGATCGCGGAGGGCTTTCGGCGTGCGTGGGCGCACGTGCCCGTGCACGCGGTGGAGGGCGCCGCGCATGTCACCGGTGCCGGCGTACACGGCGTGGTGGATGGGCACGACGTGTACGTCGGCTCGCCGGCCTTCGTGCGCGCCAAATCGCAGGTCGGCAGTACCGCCCTTGAACACGCGGTGGCTGGCATGGACCCGACGCTCACGCCTGTGCTCGTGGCCGTGGACGGCGTTCAGGTGGCGGTCGCGGGTCTGGGCGACCGCATCCGGGCCGATGCGCTGCCTGCCCTGCAGGCGCTGCGCGCGCGCGGGTGGCGCACCGTGATGGCGTCGGGTGATGCGCCGGCGGTAGCGCGTGCCGTGGGTGCAACCCTCGGGTTCGCGGCCGACGACGTGCACGGCGGCTGTTCGCCAGAGGACAAACTCGCGCTGGTTGAGAGGCTGCGTGATGGTGAGGTGGCCGACCGGCCGGCGCGGCGTCGCGCATGGCCCGCTCGCGGTGCGCGCAACGCGGGACGCTCGCACGTGGTGATGGTGGGTGATGGCGTGAACGACGCCGCCGCCATGGCGGCGAGCGCCGTGGGCGTCGGGGTGCACGGGGGCGCCGAGGCGTGTCTCGCGACCGCTGACGTCTTTCTCGCACGGCCGGGACTCAGCCCGTTGCGCGACCTCGTGGACGGCGCCGAGCGCACAGTGGCCGTGATCCGCCGCAACTTCGCGTTTTCACTGGCCTACAACGCCATCGGTGCGTCGCTGGCCATGGCGGGACTGCTCACGCCGCTCATGGCGGCGGTGCTCATGCCGCTCAGCTCGCTCACCGTGGTGATCGCCTCGTGGCGAGGCCGCACGTTTGCGTCAGACGGTGCAGCATGAGCGTGCTCTATTTGGTGGTGCCGCTGGCGCTGCTGGTGGTGGGCGCTGCCGTGGCGGCGTTCCTCTGGGCGGCCGGCCGGGGGCAGTGTGACGATCTCGACACGCCAGCGGTTCGCATGCTGCGCGACGACGGCGACGCGGCACCACGGGGCTCCGGGACCCTCGCTACGGCAGAATCCGGACGCTCAGCGACGGCATCGCCCCCGGTAGATGCCTCGGCACCCGCTCGTACGACGCCTCATTGACCACGGCCGTGGGCTGAATGAGGCTGTAGTCCAGCACATTGCGCCGGTTGAAGACGTTCTGGATGGACGCGCCGATTTCCGCGCGCCACGGGCCCACGGGCGTCGTCCACGTCACGCCGATATCCGTCTCCAGAATCGCGGGGCGCGGCGAGGCGCCCGGCGACCCAATGGGCAATCCGTCACCAAGATTGCCCACCGCCAGCAGATCGTAGTAGGACTGCCGCAGGCCCCACGTGCGGCCCCACGTGCCACGCGAGCGCGCGGCCAGCACCCAACCGCCACCCGGCCGTACTTCGACGGACACCAGTGCCCGGTGGGGTTCGTTCCACGGCGTGGGCTGCATGCGTCCGTCAAACCGCGACGGGAAGGTGCGTTCGGACACGCCGAAGTCGTATCCGGCCTCAACGCGCACGGGCAGGCCTTCCCGGTCATCCGACCACCCGCGCCATCCCACATACCCGTCGCGAATGGCACGCAGTCCGATACCGTAGGCCACACCCTTGGCCGTGGCCACATACGCACTCGGCGCCACCGTCACCGGCAACAGCGTGTCCATGTTCAACAACACGCCATAGTCAAACGAGAGAATGGTGGGCTGCCACTTCGCGTACCACTCGCCGCGCAACTGCCAACGTCCGCCAGGCGTCAGCACGCCTTCACCGGACAGATGGTAGGCCGTGGCCACGCCGTCACGTCCGTCCGTGGGCAGCCAGAAGCGCACACTCGGTACGAGCGCGGTGGGAGTGGAGGTGGCCACGTCGAACTGGTACACGAACTGGCGATACACGCCCCCACCGACACGCCAGGCCCACGGCCCCCACTCCTCACTCTCCCCGTCGGCGCGCAACGCGATGCGCGGCTCGAGATACGCACGGCCAGACTCGAGCAGCTGCGTCACGCGCAACCCACCGTCCAGCCAGAGGCGCTGGCCCACACGACGACGAACCTCGGCGTGACCCGCGATACGCCATGCCGTCTGGTCGCTGCCAAGCGCGCGCAGCACACCGTTGCGCAAATCGAGCACGGCCTCCGCACGTGCGACTTCCGTACCGAAGTCGAGGTCCCATCGCCCACCACCCGCCACCTGCAATCCGCCAACGGCCGCAAACTCGCGAATGCGATTGCCATCGCGACGGGGCGGATCCTGACTGAGCGGCGACGCTCCGATGATCAGCGAGTAATCGTGATCGAGCGCGTGCTCGCTTCCGCGCAGCTGAATGGAGTGCGTGACGCGCGTCCCGTGCAGTTGTTCGTGGCGCACCTGCGCGGCAATCGTGCGCCACGCGTACTCATCAGTCGCACGCGTGACCTGCTGCTCCACCGCACGGATGACGACGGTGCTGCTCTCCTCGAGCGGGCTGAGCTCCGGCTTGGCTTCGGTGACCGTGCCGACGCCGTGTCGCCCGACATACAGCGATGCCGTGAGCCGCTGGAATGCACCAATCTCGGCGCGGGTGGCGAGGTGATAATCTTCCAGTTGCACGTCGGTGGTGCCGTTCTCGACGATATACGGGCGTGACGTGGAGGACAGCTCACTCGCCAGCTTGCTCCCCAACGGGCTGAGCCGGCTCAGCAGCACCGGATCGGGCACATTCCACGCGCGAATCGCACGCGCAAGCGTGCCGGGCTGGTAGACGTTCCACAAGCCGGTGCGCGTGGAGAGCATGGTGGTGACGCGCGTGCCGCGAAACCGCACCGGTACCACGAGTCGCGTGCTGGCCGAAAACGGATCCGCCTGGGCGGCCGTTTGCACGCGCGACGGCAGCGTTGCATCACCGAACCCGTGCGACAGGTCGATCACGCCGGCAGTGAAGCTGCCCGCGCGCGTCTCATAGCCGGCGCGTCGCACACGGAGTTCTTCGATGGCCAGCGGCGAGAACGCGCCAAACACGCCTGCCAGTGTTGCCGCGTCAAAGATGGGAACGCCGTCGAGCCGCCAGACATGCTCACCGGCCTCGCCACCCTGAATGTGCAGATCACCCAATCCGTCGCGCCGTGTGAGCCCGAGTGCGCTGGGCGCGCCCGGCATGTACAGCCCCGGACCGAGCACGAGCGGTGTGGCGGTGCCACCGGCGAACGCCACGCCACCAAGTGTGGCTGACGCCGCGCCGGGCTGCAGGCCGTTCACCACGATGGGCGTGGTGAGCACGGCATACCGGTGCAGCGTGAAGCGCTCCCGCAGTCGTCCGTCGGCCGGAATGGCCAGCTCCGCCTGATACGGCTCGTAACCAATGGCCTGAATGGTGACGCGATAGTTGCCGGGCGCGAGGCGTCCGAACGCAAACGCCCCGGACTCATTGGCAAGTCGCATGTCGGCGCGTTCAGCGAGTGCAATGCGCGCCTGCGGCAGCGGTGTGCCATTGGCCGCGTCCACCACGATGCCACTCAACGTGGCGTAGGACGGCACGTCTTCGGCGCGTGCGATCACCACGTAAGTGCCGGACGACATGCGGTAGTAGTCGAGCCCGACTTCATTCACGATGCACGCCAGCATGCGCTCAACGGGCGCACGATCCACTCGGCAGAACACGCGCGGCGCGCCATCAGCACCACCACGCAGCACCCGCGTGTCATACACGTAGAGATCGATGCCGCTGACTTCGATGAGCCGCTCGAAGGCGACCTGCAGCGGAACGCCCAGCAGGGCGAGCGTAATCACGCTGGAATCGGGCGCAACGCGAGCCCGCGTGCCCTGCGCGTGCAGGGGCCCAACCGGCAGCATTGCGAGCGCGAGCGCCAACGCGCCGCCAATGCCTAGCATCAACGAGCGTCCGGCACGCGGCGTGTGTTCTCGCGGTGCGACGCTGCAGCTGAACATCATTGGCCTGCTCGCTAAGGGGTGTCGGTCGGGCGCTCCGGTTGCGGCGTGATCTCAAAGCCGCGACTGGTCCGGCTGAATCGCAGCCCCCCGCTCGTGCACAGATCGGTGAGAACGCGCTCGATACTCGGCCGCTCAGAATAGTACACACTCAGCCGTTCATCGCCCAGAACCACGCCGTTGGTGCGAATATCCACTGCGTAACGTCGTTCCAATTCACGGAAAATCGCGTCGAGCGGTTGATCCACGAACGCCAGCCCGCCGCGCCGCCACAGGGTGAGCCGCTCCACGCCCATGGCTGAGGCCATCTCGGGGGACCGTGCGCCGACGGCCACGCGCGTGCCCTGACCGGCGACGAGATCGACGCCGTCGGTGCTTCCCGACACGATGCCCTGCACACGCACCCGGCCCTCTTCCACAGCCACCCGCGTGCCAAGGGAATCGGCGCGATGCGCCTGCACGACGAACTGTGTGCCCAGCACCGTGATGCGGGCTTCATTGGTGATCACGGCGAAGGGCTTGCCACTGCGCACCACGGCGAAGAAGGCCTCGCCGTCCAGGCGAACCGCTCGATCGCCGGCCGCGAGACCGGCCAGACGACGGAAGCCACGCGCGTACTGCAGCGAGCTGCCGGCGTTGAGTTCAACCGTGGAGCCATCTGGCAGCGCGACCACGCGCTGTTCGCCCAGCGGCGCTGACTCGGTGATGGGCGTGGACTGCCACGCGGCCAACCCGACGGCGACCGCCAGCGTGGCCGCCAGCGCCCATGGGGCGGCAGGATGCCAGCGCCGTGCAGTCACCGCACGGCGAGTACCGGTGATGCGCATGGCTCGCCGCTCGACCGCGTCGCGATCGACTTCGACCACCACGGGCAACGGCACCGAGGGCGTGACCAACGGCTCGCCGGCCGCGATGTGTGCGCTCACTCGCGCCCACGCCGCCTCGGCGTCGGCTGACCCGGAGACTGGGTCGGCGATGGCGAGCAACTCCCACACCTGGGCCAGTTCCTGCCCTTCGGTGCGCAGCGAGAGCTCGTCCTGCAGCTCTGGAGGCAGCGGACGGCGAGTGGAGCTCATGAGGAGGCCCCCAGGAATAGCACCAGCGAGGAAACCACGGTCCCGATGGTTGCGAGGCGCGCACGCAGCTGTTCGAGCGCACGCACCAGGTGATTGTTGACGGTGCGCGGCGCGCACCCCATGACTTCTGCGATTTCTTGATGACTCAGTCCATCGAACCGACTCAGGCGCAGTGCTTCCTGCTGACGCGGAGGCAACTCGTTGATGAACTGCTGGAGTCGGAGCGCCAGCTCCGTGGCCTCGATCTGCTGCAGCGCCGAAGGCGCACGGCGTGGACGCGATACGCTCGCCGCCTCCGGGTCTTCCAAGAGGTGACGCCGCGTCTGATCGTCCCGCAACTGATTGAGAGCCAGGTTTCGCACGGTTCGGTAGAGAAGCGCTCGAAGAGAGAGCGAGGGATCAAGGGTGGCGCGACGGTCCCAGATGCGCACGAACGCGTCCTGCGCGAGATCCCGCGCCAACGCCTCGTCGCCCACGATGCGAAGCACGGACCGCCAGAGCGGTTCGTACGTCGCATCAAAGAGGGCCCGGAGTGCCGTTGCGTCGTCGGCCGCCAGACGGCGTGCCCACTCGGCATACAGCTCCTGCTCCGGTTTCTGGTCCGCCATACGCACTTCCTACACGTGATCGGGGGGAGGTGACCATGAGGGCCGGCCGGACGACCGTCCTCGTTTCCCTCTCGTGACATCTTGTGTGAAGCGGGTGATACCCTCCACATTCGCGAGATGAGCCCTTCGACAAATGAATCCAGCGGCCGGGAACGGCGATCCAATCTCCGCCTGCGAGATCTGGTGGAGGAAATGATGGCCTCCATTCGGGCAGCGGCCAATGTCGACCTATGGTCGCCGGAGGAACGCGCCAGCTACGAGGCGGAAATGGCCCGCATCATGTCCACGGTGCGCGACCAGGCGCTGGACAAGGGCCGCGTGCCCCGCTCGCAGCCGGACTGACGCGCCGAGCGGCGGCCCGCACCCGCGCCCGCTGCCAGCGAAATCCCAGCACACCCGCGAGCAGGGCGCCACTGGGTGCAACCAGGAACAGCACGCGACCCACCTGCTCTGCCGTACCCGCGTTCCCCGGGCGCATCACAACGATCACCGCGGTGAAGGCCAAGGCCGTGCCGGCCATCGCCCAAAGCGCTCCCACAACGGCTGGCGGCGCTGGCCGGATCGCCCAGCCACGCCACGCCCACCAGCCCGCCAACCCGCCTACGAACAGCGGCGGCAGAATCAGCACGCCCGAGGCGAACGCCCCCTCCGACGTTCTGACAAAAAACACCGCGGCCGCGCCGAGGAGATCGAGCGCACACACGGCCGCGATGGCCCGCCGCCATTTCAGCCCGCGCACGGGCGCCTCACTGCACACTCATCGCACACTCATCGCACGCTCATCGCAGCTTCATGACCAGACCGTTGTGCGCCTTGATGACACCGGCCCGCAGGATCTCCAGCCCGTTCGTGTAGCAGTATCGCCCCATCTGCCGCACATCCATGAGCTCCCGGTACCCCTGATTGAGCCAGTCGGACATGAGATGATAGAACAGGCGCGTTCGCAATTGATTGCGCGGCGTGGTCATGACCACGTAGCCGCCGGGCTTGAGGAACTGCCGGTGCATGGCCAGACACTCGGCCTTGTGCTCGTCCGGGAAGTGCTCCAGCAGCCCGATGGACACCACCACGTCGAATTCGCGCCCGTACCTGAGATCGCGAATGTCTGCCACCTCGAACTGGATCGGCATCTCGTCCCGGTACCAGACGCGAGCGTGTCCCGTGGTGGGATCGGTGCCGAGAAACGGATAGTCGAGGGGGAACGAGCCGAAGCGATCGGTGGCACAGAAGGCGTCGTAGTCCACGAGCACGATTTCCCCGCCGGGATACATGGCCGCCAGTTGCATCGCCTCGTATCCATCGGCGGCGCCAAGAAACAGGATGCGCGGCTTCACCACGTCGAGTCCGGCGAACAGCGCCCGCTTGCCGCGGGGGTCCCAAACCGCGTCCTCCACACGCTGGATCTTGTTCCAGGCTGCGAGGCGCGCGAGGTCCGCGATCGCGTGCTGCGCCCCGTGCACGTCGCCGTGTCCGATGGAGCTCGTGAAGTCAGCGCGCGCCGCCTGCTGCGCCTCGGGCACATCGAGCAGGAAGAACTGGTGGAACGCCTGATTGAACCGGCGCCACCCCTCAATGATCGGCACGTCGTGGCCGTGCTCGGCGGCGTAGGCACGTCGGCCGCTCGCCCATTTTTCTGTCCGGTAGGGCGCCCCCACGTCGCGCGCCGACAGCCCGGACCAGTGTGTGGCGCTGGCGTCAATAAACAGGTCGGGCGCTGTGTCTCGGGTATCCACCACGAACTGCGGCCCGCGCTCCAGCTCACCGATGGCGTGCCGACGCGTGCGAGGGCGTCCCCACGGTCCCGCCACGGTAGCCGGAAAGCGGCGCGTTGGCGACCCGGGGATCAGCGGCGGCGTCGCGGAATCCGCTCGCGCGGTACTCGGCGTACTGACAACGGACATGCGACCTCCGGGAGACGAATCACAGGCTCCCTGACGATACGTCGCGCACCGAACGGCGGCTAGCGCCAATCAGCATGGCCACACCAGTGCCCAGCAGCATGAACGTACCGGGCTCGGGCACGGTCCTGGCCGGCTCCGGCGCATCGATCACCTGCAGATTGGCGAGATAGACCGCCTGCACGAAGTCCGGCGCGGCGGGAGTGGTGAGTACCGGGGCACGCAGCGTGAGCACGTCGAACAGGCCGCCCTCGAACCCCCACCACGTGAGCGGTGGCATCGCATTGGGATTGATGGCGAGGGCCGCCGCGTCCTGCAGGCGACGCTCGAACGAGCCAACCAGTTCGTCCACGCCATCGACCGTGCGGTACACCGCGATTTCCGGCGTCGTCTCGCGCTGGCCGGGCAGCAGCAGTCGCGGATCGAACTGGAAGGCAAACGTGTTGAAGGCCACGGCCTGTACCGGACGATCGAAACGCACCGTGATCACATCCGACAGGTCGAAGTTCAACCCGTTGGCCACCGCGTCCACGCCATACCGCGCGAACAGATTGTAGATGCTGAGCTCACCGGTCGCGCCCAGCCGAACGGCCCCGTCGAAACCGACTCCCTGCGCCGACAGTTTGCTGCCGATCTCTCCGCCGCTCGCCACCTGACCGCCGTTCAACACGATCGTTCGCACCGGTCCGGTCAGCGCCGCGGCCCGCGCCGTGATGGACATGACCTGCGCCTGCGCGCTGGCGGCCAACCCGAAGGTCAGTCCCAACACGCTCGCCACCGCAGCCGCTCGTCTACGCACGCTGCCTCCCGGCAACAGACCTCAAGAACTCACGATCCTGCGTGAAGTATACAACTTGCATCTACATGATCTGGTTGCAAGTCGCATGCCCGAAGGGAATCGCCGGCGAAGGTTCCCCACGGTCATTCTTGCCCACACTGACGGACCGCAAGCTCTCGATGTGCAAGATCGGCGCCTCGATGTTACGTGGCACAGAGCACACACTTGCTGGGCGTACGCCACACAGTTGCGTTTCTTGACCAAGGCTCCGATGTACCGCAACTTGGGCCTCCAAGTTTGCGTTTTTCCACTGTTCCAAACGAGTGTCGTGTGCCCAGGTTCGCGTGTCTGCTCGCCACAAAAATCCGCTTCGCGCTGATGGCGTGCCTGCTCACGCCGCTGGTCGCAGCCTGCCGCCCCCCGAGTGGCACCAGTTCGACCGCGCCGGTCGCCGACGCCGGCACCCGCGCCGCGATCCAGCAGGAGCAGTCGCTCGACCAGACGGAACGCAACAGTCTCGGCATCCCGCCGTTTCGCTGGAACGGTCAGGACCCGCGGCTCACGGCACTCGGCTTCGCCATCGCCGACCTGCTCGTGACCGACCTCTCGCAGAGCGCCCAGCTCCAACTGGTGGAGCGCGCTCGGTTGGGTGAGGTCCTGAACGAGATCGACCTCGCAGGTGCGGGACGCGTCGATTCCGCCAGCGCCCCACGCGTGGGACGCCTGCTCGGTGCGCAGCGCCTGCTGCTCGGCTCGGTGGACACGCTGCCCAACGGCGAGTTCCGGCTGGGGGTACGGCTCGCCGATGTCGTCACCGGCGCGCTGACACAGGCGCTCGATGCGCGGGCATCGTCCACTAATCTCCTCGACGCCGAGAAGGTGATCGTCTTCCGCCTGTTCGACGCGTTGGGCATCACGCTCACGCCAGCGGAGCGGGCGGCCATTGACAGCGATCGTCCGGTGCTGAGTCTCGACGCGCTGACCGCCTACGGCGAAGGCGTGCAGGCGGAGCTCGCCGGCGACCGTCGCCAAGCGTATGCCCGCTTCTCGCAGGCCAGTACGCTCGCCGCCGACTTCCAGGCGGCACGCCAACGCGCGACCGCCGTGCGTGAGACGGCGACGGGCGAGAGTGCGGCGGCGTTGCGCCCGGGCGTCCGCTCCATCGGTGCGGCTGTGTCCGGCACGGTTGATCGGTTGAATCGTCCCCTGGACCTGATCACCTCGTTCGCACGACCCTCGAGTGGCGCCAGCGACCCGGCGTTTCCCAGTACGATCGTGACGGTCGTGGTGCAGGTGCGACGACCGTGATTGCGCGTGCGGCCCTGCTGGGCGGAGTGTTCATCGCGAGCGCGTTGCTGCGCCCCGACGTCGCGAACGCGCAGGAGCAACTGGTCGGAACGCGCACAGTGGCCGTGGGCGCCTCGTACGAGCGGGTCAGCTTTGGCGGTGCGGGCCTTACCCAGTCGGCATTCGCCGGCGTGGACACCACGCGCGTGCAGAACGCACAGCAGCTCACCATCCCGATCAGCGCCTCCGCGCCGATCGGTGGTGGCTGGCGTCTGGATCTCACGACGCTCTATGGCGCTGGCCGTGTGCGGTTCACTGACGCGTCGAGTTCAGGGGGCACGAACAGCGCCACGCTGAGTGGCTTGAGCGACCTCCGTGTCCGCGCGACCGGTCGTTTCTTGCGCGACAATGTCGTGCTGACGCTTGGCATCAATGCGCCGACCGGTCGCACCGAGCTCGACGGCGCACAGTTCAGCACGCTGCG
>JBBSPE010000082.1:0-19172 GCA_038259155.1 Gemmatimonadales bacterium | reverse complement strand
TAAATGCCCACGTCAATCATCTGTCCGCGGCCCGTGGCTTCCTGATGGCGCAGCGCGATGAGCACGCCGATGGCACCGAACAGGCTCGCGATGTAGTCGCCGATGGGCACCGTGCCGGGTAACACGGGCGTCTCACCCGGAAATCCGGACAGGTAGTTGAGGCCACCGAATGCCTGCGCGATGTGCGCAAAACCCGATCGACGCCGGTAGGGACCGGTCTGCCCGTAGCCGGACACGCGCAGCATCACCAGCTTTGGATTTGCCGCGTGAATCTGATCCCAGCCAAGCCCCCACTCTTCCATGGTGCCCGGGCGAAAGTTCTCGACCAGCACATCGCACTTCTTCACCAGCGCCAGGAACAGCGCCACACCCTCCGGCTGCCGGAGGTCAATGGTGACCGACTTGCGATTGCGTCCCTCACTGAGCCATTTGAGCGATGCGTCGGCGCGCGGCGACGGAGTCCCGAATCGTCGCATCGGATCACCAGCGATGGGATGCTCCACCTTGAGCACCTCGGCCCCGAATTCACCGAGAATGGACGCCGCATACGGGCCGGCGAGGAAGTTGCCGACGTCGATCACCCGCACACCGCTGAGCGGCGGGCTCACGGTGTCGTCTGGCGGTGTCGTCTGGCGCTCCGGGTCCGCAGTGCTCACACGTGGTCCTCGTGGTGAATGGGTCGCGGGGACGGGACAGGCCGTCGCTCAACCGTCGGCGGACCGGCCCGATGGATGACCAACAGCCGGAACCACCATAGCAGCTACTATTCACCCATGAGCACACCAACGGAAGATGCAACCGCGTGGATCGGTCGCTCCGAGCACGTACACGATGCGCTCGCGGCCACTCAGGCGCAGGCCGCCGCCGCCATGTTCGAACACGAGTCGTCAACCCTTCGCGACGGCAATTTGCTCCCGCCGCTCTGGCACTGGTTCTACTTCCTGCCGCGCGCCCCGCAGTCCGAATTGTCTGACGACGGGCACCCGGCGCGTGGTGGCTTCATGCCACCCATCGCCCTGCCTCGGCGGATGTTCGCCGGTAGCCGTTTGCGCGTGCTCACGCCACTGCGCCTGGGCCTGCCGGCGTCCCGCGAGGCGGTGATTCTGAAGGTCACGCACAAGGAAGGTCGGAGCGGAGCCCTCGCGTTCGTGACCGTGCAGGTGCGCGTGCGGCAGGGCGACGCGCTCTGCCTCGAAGAAGAGCAGGACATCGTGTATCGCGAACCTGGCGCGCCGGTGGCAGCACCCGTTGAAGTCGCTTGGCCCGATCCGCCGGCTGACGCCACCGTGCGTGATGTCGTGCCCGACTCACGTCTGCTGTTCCGATTCTCGGCGCTCACCTTCAACGCGCACCGCATTCACTACGATCGCGAGTATGCGCGCCGCGAGGAGGGTTACCCTGGGCTCGTGGTGCACGGGCCGCTCACGGCCATGCTCTTGGCGCAACTCGCCGAAACCCAGGAACACGCTCGTGCACGTCACGAAGGGCGGCAGCCGCGCGTCCTCTCTGCCTTCAGCTTTCGAGGCCTGTCACCGCTCTTCGATCTGGCGCCGTTTCGGCTGGTGGCGACGACTGAGGGTGCGAACACCGCGCTCATTGCACTTGCCCCCGACGGCCGCGAGGCGCTCAGAGCGGAGGCGACGTTTGCAGCTTGAGGCGTGAGAACGGGAAGCCATTGCAGCCGGTACGCGGGGTTGCGCGATCGGCCACGCGCGTGCGCTCGGCCGAGTCGCGTGTGGGTGCGTCGAAAGCGCTCAGGCAGTACGCCCACACGTAGGGCGGCATGTTGTCGAGCCGCATCCAATCAATGCGCGTCCACGCGCCGGGTGCCGTCCGGTTGGTGTCCGCGTTCCGCGCGATGACGTACTGCGCGTCGGGATGCCACGACACGAGCACGTATTCCGTGCCTTCGCCCTGAATCCACCGCGTGGCGGAAATGCGTGGATGTCCGCCGTAGTCGTCGTCGAAGTCGCCCAGGAGGAAATCGGGCGGCGCTTGGGTTGGCCCGGCAGCAGGATTGGAGGTGCGCCCTCGGCCCGCGCAGGCGGCGAGCAGCATGCAGGCTGCGAGCGCGCTGCGCACGGGTTGCGCCGAATGCCGGCGCATTTACCGCGGGTGTCCGCGAAACCGCAGCCGCTGGTTTATGGCAATGCGTTGCTCGTCAGACATGATGCGCCATCCGGTGATTTCAGCGATCGTTCGACCGCAGCCGCGACACAGCCCGTCAAGATCGAGCTGGCAGATCTTCACGCAGGGCGATTCGGTGATGGGCGGTGTAGCGGCCGGGACGGTTGGCGAGAGCGACATGCGTCAAACCTAGTCGCGCGCGCCTCGGAGCTTGCGCTCTTGGCACGGCTCCGCGGACGCGACAGACTGGGGAACGGCGAAGCCGAAGAAATTCCGAAATTACCCCATATTGCGCTGGAGACGACCATGGACGCCCACGCACTCGTTCGCGAACTGGAAAACACGCAGAAATTCTTCCGTACCACGCTGTCTGCGCTCGAAGATGCCGAGCAAGGGTTTGCGCCGCAGGATGGGATGTCCTCAGTGGCGGCGCAGGTTGCGCATGTGGCCGAGACGGTCGATTGGTTCGTGGGCGGAGCATTTGGGAGCGGGTGGGTCTTGGAGTTCGAAGTGGCGATCGCGCGTGACTGCACCAGCGGGTGCGTGTTCGGTAAGGCACGCTTTCGCGCGCCGGCCGGCGCCGGTGGGGCGTGACCTGCGTTACGCGCGATGGTCAGTCTGCCACTTCGCGGTGTAGAAGCCGGAAGAGAGATGTGTGTGCGCGGCGATCTGGACGCCGCGCACGAGCTGAGCGACCTCGTCCACCACGGAGCGCACCCGCATGAGTTCACGGCATCACGCCGCACAGAGCCGACCTTTCGCAGGACGATGCACGCACGCCGCATTGGTGGGAGTTGGTGCGTTGTGCCTGCTCACGGCGTGTGGTGAGACCACGGCGCCCAATGTCGGTGCACGGCCGCCCGAGCTCACCGCGTTGCCGCGCGCGCTCACGGCACCGGAACAGCAGGCTATTCAGGCCAGCAACGCGTTCGGCCTCACGCTGCTGCGCGAAACGAGCCTGCGCAATCCCGGCAAAAACGTCGTGCTCTCGCCGTTCAGCGCGTCTGCGGCGTTGGGCATGGCGTACGCGGGCGCCGACGGTGAGACGGCCACACAAATGCGCACCACGCTCGGCTGGGGCGATGCGTCCCGAGCCGAGGTGCTGGACGGCTACCGTGCGCTGCCGGCCATGCTGGCCGCGCTGGACCCGCAGGTCACATTCACCAGCGCCAACTCGCTCTGGGTGGACCCGTCGTTTCCGCTGCGGCCGGCGTACGTGAGCGAGATGCGGGACGCCTTCTCGGCCGACGTGCTCAACCGGCCATTCGTCCCCGCCACGCTCGGCGAGATCAATGCTTGGGCCTCGGAGAACACGAACGGGAAAATTCCGAAGGTCATTGACGAGTTTCCGCCGGACCTCGTGGCCATTCTCATGAACGCGCTGTACTTCAAGGGCAGCTGGCGCGACAAGTTCGAGGTGGCCCGGACGCAGAACGGTCCGTTCACGACGGCGAGTGGTGCGATGCCATCGGTGCCGTTCATGCGCCGCACCGACGAGATGCTGTACGCGCGCACGCAGGGCGCGCAGTGGGTGGAGCTGCCGTACGGGAATGCGGCGTTCGCCATGACGCTGATGCTGCCCGACAGCAACGCGGCACCGGCCGCATGGCTCGGCCGTCTCACAGCGGGGCAGCTCGCTGCCGCCGTACAGGGCATGCGCTCGGTCGAGGTCGATCTGTCGCTTCCCAAGCTCCGCCTCGAGCTCGAGTTTCCGCTCAAGGACGTGCTTGTTGCGATGGGCATGGAGCAGGCGTTCGAAGAAGACCGAGCGAACTTCGCGCGGCTGAGCGCGGTGGCATCCTTCATTTCCTACGTGAAGCAGAACGTGTTCATCGAGGTGAACGAGGAGGGGACGGAGGCGGCGGCGGTGACGCAGGTTGGTGTGGTCTCAACCTCGCTCCCGCTGGCGCGGGTGGTGCACCTCGACCGCCCGTTTGCGCTGCTCATTCGTGAGCGCCTGTCCGGCACGGTGCTGTTCGCCGGCATCATCGAGAATCCGGCCGACTGACCTGGCAGCGCCCTCGGCGCCTGTTCGGAGCCGTTCGTCCCAGTTGCTCGCGTCGGAAGCGCCCAGCGCACAGAATTAGCGCATGACACACGCCTCCGATCCATCCCGCACCCGTCCGGCGCTCGCCTGGCGGGCTTTTGGCGCCATTGGTGCCGCCGCCCTGCTGTTCGGCGCTGCAGTGCCCGCATCCGCACAGGCACCCGCAGGTGGCGCCAAAGCCGTCACCCTGCCCCTCAAGGAAGCGCGCAGCGAGACGTTTACCACCACCACCGGCACCTGGCTGTCGCTCGACGTCTCCCCGGACGGATCGACAATCGTGTTTGACATGCTCGGCGACTTGTACTCGCTACCGATCAGCGGCGGCAAGGCCAGGCGCATCACGAGCGGCATGGCGTACGACATGCAGCCGCGCTACTCGCCGGATGGGTCGCGCATCGTGTTCGTGTCTGACCGCTCGGGTGGCGACAACGTGTGGCACATGAAAGCCGACGGCTCGGACACGCTGCAACTCACCACCGGCAACGACAATCTGTACGTGTCGCCTGAGTTCACGCCGGACGGGAAGTACGTGGTTGCGTCCAAGAGCGGTGGACTTGGCGGCACCGCGAAACTGTGGATGTACCACCTGGACGGCGGGCGCGGCTTGCCGTTGACGGCCGAGCCGGCGCCGCCAGCAAGTCTCAAGATGGTGGGCGCGGCGTTCGGCAAGGATCCGCGCTACATGTGGTTTGCGGCGCGCTCAGGTGACTGGCAGTACAACGCGATTGGTGCGCAGTACCAGCTGTACGTGTGGGACAAGGAGAACGGTCGCACCAGCCAGATGACCACGCGCTTTGGCTCGGGTGTCCGTCCGGCGCTGTCGCCTGACGGCACGTACCTCGTGTACGCCACGCGATTTGAGACGAAGACTGGCTTGCGCATTCGCAATTTGCAGACGCAGGAAGAGAAGTGGCTCGCGTTTCCCGTCCAGCGCGACGACATGGAATCGCGCGCTCCTATGGATGGTTATCCCGGCTACTCCTTCATGCCGGACTCACGCAGCGTGGTGGTGAGTTACGGTGGCGAGATCTGGCGTGTACCCGTGGACGGCGCCGCTGCGGCGAAGATTCCAATGGAAGTTGAAGTTCGGTTGGCGATGGGCCCCGAAGTGAAGTTCGCGTACAGCATTGATACCGCGCCCGACTTCACGGCGCGCCAGATCCGCGACATTTCACCGTCTCCCAATGGTGCGCAGCTCGCGTTCGTGGCGCTCGATCGCGTGTACGTGATGGACATGCCCAGCGGCACGCCGCGTCGCGTGTCCAGCGATACGGTGGGCGAGTTCTACCCCGTGTGGGCGCCGGATGGCAGCGCGCTCGCGTATGTCACGTGGCATGATGCGATGGGCGGCGCCATTCATCGCGCCACAAAAGCCGGTGCCAACTGGCGCGTGAGTGCACTCACCACTGGCAGCAGCCTGTACTCGGAGCTCGCGTGGTCACCCGCGGGTGATCGCATCGTGGCGGTGCGTGCGGCCGCGCGTGAGTTGCAGGAGGCGGGTGGTGCGTTCTTTGGACCCGCGGCGGCCGAGTTTGTGTGGTTGCCAGCAAACGGCGGTGCACTCACGCGCATCATGCCCACGGGCGGGCTCGGCACGCCGCACTTCACACGCGATGCGGCGCGCATTTTTGCCTACGGTGGCGGCGGCCTGCAGTCGTTCCGCTGGGACGGTACCGATCTTAAGACACATCTCAAGGTGACGGGTCCTGTGCCGCCTGGCGGCGGCGCGAGCGGACTGGATGCCGATCTCGTCGCGCGTGTCGCGCAGCAGTGGATTGGCGGGCGCGCCGCACGTCCAATCGGGTATGACGCGAGCCTGAGCGGCAATGCGTGGGATCCGTCGCTCGGCATGCAGCGTGTGCAGCAGTCTGCAATGCATCTGGATGATGATCAGGAGCCCACGCCACCGCGCCCGCGTCCCGCATCGCTCGTGCTCATGGCACCCACGGGTGATCAGGCGCTCGCGGTGGTTGACATGGACATCTACACGGTGACGGTGCCAGAAACCGGCAAGGACGCGCCCACGGTGAACGTGGCGTCGCCGGCGTCGGCCGCCGTGCCCGTGTCCAAGCTCAACACCATAGGCGGCGAGTTTCCCGCGTGGGCCAATGACGGCCGGCACGTGATGTGGGCGCTTGGCAACGCCATGTGGACGTACGACATGGATCGCGCGAAGGTGGTGGCCGACTCGCTCAAGGCGGACGGCCTGCGCGTGGCCGCGATCCGCGCCGATACCACCAAGAAGGACAGCTTGGCGCGCGCCGATTCCATTGCCAAGGCCGACACCACCACGAAGGAGAAGCCCGGCTACAAGGCGGTGGAGCGTCGTATTGCCGTGTCGGCCGAACGCGACCAGCCGCGCGGCGTGCTGGTGCTGCGCGGTGGCAAGGCCATCACCATGAAGGGCAATGAGATCATTGAGAATGCCGACATCGTGGTGCGCGATCGTTCGATCATCGCCATTGGCGCACGCGGTTCCGTTCCCATTCCGGATGGTGCCACCATCATGGATGTCACCGGCAAGGTGATCATGCCCGGCATGGTGGACACGCACTATCACCCCCAGTGGCTCACGCCGCAGCTGCACAACACGCAAACGTGGCAGTACCTCGCCACGCTGGCCTACGGCACCACCACCACGCGTGATCCGCAAACCGCCACCACCGATTTCCTCAGCTACAGCGATCAGGTGGAAAGCGGGCACATGATCGGCCCGCGCATTTACACAACCGGCCCGGGCGTGTTCAGTGCGGAGCCCATTCGCGATCTCGATCACGCGCGCGATGTGCTGTCACGCTACGCGAAGTACTACGACACGAAGACGCTCAAGATGTACATGAGCGGCAATCGTCAGCAGCGGCAGTGGATCATCATGGCGGCGAAGGAGCTGGGTATCATGCCCACCACCGAGGGCGGGCTCGATTCCAAGCTCAACCTCACGCACGGAATTGACGGCTATCCCGGCATTGAGCACACGCTGCCCATCACGCCCAAGTTTGCCGACGTGTACGGGTGGTACAAGGCCACGCAGGTCACCAACTCCCCCACGCTCATCGTGGAGTACGGTGGCCCGTTTGGTGAAGGCTGGTTCTACCAGACCGAAGACCTGCTGGGCGACACCAAGCTGCGCCATTTCACGCACCCCGTGGACTTTGACGGCAAGGTGCGCCGCCGTGGTGCCGGCAACGCACCTGGCCCCGCCGGCTTCGCGGTGAAGGAGGAGTACGCCATGTGGCAGCACGCCGAGGACCTCGCGAAAACGGTGGCCGCGGGTGGGCGTGTTGGCATTGGCAGTCACGGCCAGTTGCAGGGACTCGGCATGCACTGGGAGCTCTGGCTCGTGCAGAGCGGTGGCATGTCCACGCACGACGCGCTCAAAGCAGCCACGATCGTGGGGGCCGAGGCGATTGGCTTGGGCGCGAGTGTGGGCAGCCTGGAGGCCGGCAAGTTCGCGGACCTGCTCGTGCTCGATGCCGATCCGCTGGTGAACATCCGGAACTCCAACACCGTGAGCAAGGTGATGGTGAACGGCCGGATGTACGACGGCAACACGCTGGACGAGGTATATCCGCGGCAGCGGACGTTGCTAAGACAGCCTTGGGCGTATGAGGTGCCGGTGGCGAAGTCGGGGGTGACGGGGCGGTAGGGGCGGGGAACGCGAGGTCTGGAGCTGCTCGGCTCAGCGCGGGGAAAGATCTCCCGGATGAGCCGTGCACGCGTCGCGAACGTTTGACTCATGATGATGAGTAACCCATACTCATTAGATGACTACGCGCCTGCAGGTCCTCCTCGAAGACGATGAGATCAAGGAAATCCGCCTCGTCGCCAAGCGGCACCGCATGACGGTGGCCGAGTGGGTGCGGCAGGCGCTGCGCGACGCTCGGCGGGACGAGCCGCTTACCGATTCGCGCCGCAAGCTCGCTGCCGTACGGGAGGCCGCGCGGGGCGACTATCCCACCGCCGACATGCCGCAAATGCTCACGGAAATCGAAAGCGGATATCTCGTGCATGGCGATGATCTCGAGCCGTAGCGCCCGTAGCCGCGGTCGGGCCGTCGTGTTCATCGACTCCAACATTCCCATGTACCTCGTGGGCGGTGATCACCCCAACAAGGCGCAAGCGCAGCAGCTGCTTGAGGAGTGCATCGCGCGCGGCGAACGACTCGTGAGCGACGCGGAGGTATTGCAGGAGATTCTGCACCGATACGTCGCCATCGGTCGGCGAGACGCGATTCAGCCTGCGTTCAACGCCCTGCGAAACGTGACGGACGAGATCTTCCCGGTTGACGTGCAAGTCGTCGACCAAGCGCGCGCGATGTTGCTCGGGCTCACCAAGCTGTCGGCTCGTGATGCGCTTCATCTCGCCGTCATGCAGCGTCACGACATCAGCCGCCTCATGAGTTTCGACAAGGGTTTTGACCAGGTCGATTGGGTGGAGCGGTTGGGGCGGTAGCGGCCCCGCCGACTTACCCCAGTCCGTCCCTTGCGCCCACGCATGCACTCCTTACTTTACCAACCAGCTAATTAACCGCTAGGTAAAGCATGCCCGACACCCTGAGCCGAACCTTCTCCGCCCTTGCTGACCCCACCCGCCGCGCCCTCCTGGCGCGGCTCCGGCTGGGCGACGCCACCGTCACCCAACTCGCCGAGCCCTTCCTCACCCGCATGACGCTGCCTGGCGTCACCAAGCACCTGAAGGTGCTCGAGAAGGCCGGGCTCGTCACCAAGGGGCGCGAGGCACAGTGGCGGCCCTGCACCCTCAACGTGGTGCCGCTCAAAGACGCGGCCCGCTGGATGGACGCGTACCGGGCCGAGATGGACGCCAGCCTCGATCGCTTGGGCGAGTTCCTGAAGACCGTCGCTCCCCCTGCTGCAACCACTCCCACCTCCGCAGATCCCTCCGATGACCGCCACCGCTGACGCGCCCGACACCGCGCACGAAATCCACATCACCCGCGAGTACGACGCGCCTCTCGCCCAGGTGTGGGCGGCCTGGACCGACCCGGCCCAGCTGGCGCAGTGGTGGGGGCCACGCGGATTCAGCATCACCACGTCTCAGCGCGATCTGCGGCCGGGCGGCAGTTGGACCTACGTTATGCACGGGCCCGATGGCACCGACTGGCCGAACTTCACGCGCTACCACGCGGTGGAGCCGGGCGCGCGATTGGTGTACGACCATGGTGCGTCGTCGGCCGACGCCACTCCGCTCTTTCGCGTGACGGTAGAGTTCCGAGCGCTGGGCGCCCGCACCGAACTCGACATGCGCATGGCGTTCTCCAGCGCCCAGGCGCTGGCCGCATCGCGCGCGGTCATCAAGTCGGCGAATGGCAACTCCACATGGGATCGCCTTGCGGAGCACGTGGAAAAGCAGACCACGCGCAAGGAGATCTTCGTGATCAACCGCAGCGTGGACGCGCCGATTGAGACCGTGTTCGACATGTGGACCACGCCGGAGCACGTTGCCGTCTGGCTGCCGCCCACGGGTTTCACCATGGAGTTCCGCCGCGTTGATATTCGCACCGGTGGCCACGGATTCCATTCGATGACCAGCGAACAGTTCACGATGTACGGTCGCTTCGATTACCTCGAGGTGCGTCGCCCCGATCTGCTCCGCTATACACAATCATTTGCGGACGCCGAGGAACGCGTCACTCGACATCCCGGTGCACCGGTCTGGCCGGAGCAGATGCTCACCACGGTCACACTGGCGAGCGAAGGGACGGGTCAGACGCGCGTCACCGTTCGCACCGAAAGCACCGCAAGCGCCACGCCCGAAGAGATGGCGGCGTTCGTGCAGGAGCGCGCGGGCATGACCAAGGGTTGGACGGGCTCACTGGACAAGCTTGAGCAGGTGCTCACGACGCAGGCCGTGTAGAACACGCGGTCGCGCTGCGGCCGCGGACCTACCGCTTTACCTCAATCACCACGCGCGTATCCGCCGACACTTCCACCATCGCCTCGTCAAAGCGCGGCGCTCGCATACGCGGACGCGCATTGCCGCTCATGCCCCACGACTCGCGCGGCGCACCAAAGATGTACTTGTCGAGCTTGCCGTTGCCGTTGGCATCGTGAAACGCGGCCACGGCATAGCGGCCAGCCGGCACCCCGTGAAACACGAGGCTGTCCACGGCCGCCGTGCGCGGGCGCGTGAGGTGCTGCGCCACGCGATCGTCCTTGAGATAGTCGTCGGCCGAGGCGAAGAGCGCGGCGTCGAGTGATCCGCCCTCCTGAGTGGCGCCCCGCACGATCACGGTGAGCGTGAACTCTTCGGGCGGCACCGACGGGCGCGCGCTGGATATGCCCCCGAACAGCAGGGGCACGGACAGCAACAGACCAGAAATCGGGGCAGTCAGCATGATGGTGTCTCCGTCGGTCAAACCCAGCCGCACGTGGGCGGCGAAAGGCCACGGTCTCTGGCAGCAGCCAACGCACGTCGGTAAAGCACGATACGCGCCGCCAGCGGCGTCGGATGCACGGGCGCGAGAACCACGCCCGTCCCGAGCCCGCGTCTGCAGGACGCTCGGCGCCGCCCTCGGGCCACATGCTGGGCGCCAGCCAGACGCTCCCGGCCGTCGCCGGCGGTATGTTTCCGGAACTCCCCCTGCTGTCCGCGCGAGACGACACCCGTCGCCTTGCGCGGTCCCCCCTTCGCACCCCGCTCGGAGTCACCACCATGCGTTGGACCCGCTCCCTTGTTGCCCTCGCCTGTGCCGCTCCCCTCGTCGTCGCCTGCGGCGGCGGTGACGCAGACACCTCCAGCGCGGGCGCTGGTGAGGCGTCGGCGATGATGTCCACCGCGACCACGCCCACGGTGATCACGCTCTGGACCGCCAAGAAGCCGGCGTACGGCATGTTCGTGCCCAGTGAGCGGGAGCGCGGCGCGCGTGACGCCGAAGGCAACCGCCTGCCGCCGCTGTACACGGAGGCCGGCGCGAAGGCCCTCGCCGATAATCCCGAGCTCGACTACCTGTTCCTGAATCTCGAGGGCGCCTTCGATCTGGAGGCCGTCAAGACGCTGCTCGCGGGTCTCGAGCAGGGCACGTCCGGCCATCGGCCCACGCTGCTCGTGCGCGTGCCCACAATTGAGGCCGCCGGCGCGGACAGCACGCGGTCACGCGTCAAGGAGATTCTCGCGCTGGGCGCCGATGGAGTGGTGATTCCGCATGTGCGCACACCTGAGGAAGCGGCGCTCGCCGCAGGCTTCTTCCAGGAAGCGGGCGCCAATGTGTGGTCGCCGAGCAACCCGTCCGGTACGGTGGTGGCGATGCTCATGGTGGAGGACGCGGGCGCGATTGGTGTGCTGGACCAGATTGTGGCGGTTCCGGGCTACAGCATGCTGTCGTGCGGCATCGGGAGCCTGACGGGCGACATGGGCGGCGATGCGGCTGGCGCGGAGGCGGCCTGCTTGCGCACGCGTGAGGCGGCGTCGGCGCACTCCATGCCCAGCATGATGACGGCCAACGCGGCGACGATCGGAGACCGGCTGGCGAACGGCTATCTGGGTATTCTGGTGTCGGGCACTGGCGAGCAGGCGGCCGAGATCATCAAGACCGGCAAGGTCGCGGTGGGCGGCGGCGGGCAGTAGCGGCGACTCGGTGGCCCGGTGGATGGCACGGGCGCTCGGCGCCGAGCCAGAGCAGGTTGAGCAGAGACCCTGTACCCAGGAGTGCGTGTGACGCCCCAGACCGTAATGATGCCCCGTCGTTCCGCGAGATGGCCGCTGGCCGCCACCGCGCTGCTTGGCGCGTTTGCCGGTGCGCCGTCGGCTGCGCACAGCCAGTCGGCCGCGGCGCCGCCGGGACCATCGGCGCAACACGCGTCCGCGGATCGAACGTTCTACCGGGACATCCGGCCCATTCTGGTGCAAAACTGCATGTCCTGTCACACCGGCGCCGGGGCCGCTTGGTCCATGCAGGATCCGGAGGAGGCCTTTCGTCGTCGGCGGAAGATTGCGCAGATGATCAGCGAGCGGCACATGCCGCCGTGGTTGGCGGAGGCGGGGCATCAGGAGTACGTCGGAACGCCGACGTTGGACGAAAATGTATTGAAAGTGGTTGAAGAATGGCGCGATGGTGGCTTCGCCAAGGGTGATGTCGTGCCTGATCCGGTACCCACTATCGGGCACGTATCAGACCACGAGCGCTACACGCCGGACGTCTCACTCGAGATCCTGCCCGGCCAGTCGTATCTGCCCAACCCCAAGCGGAGCGACGACTATCGCTGCTTCGTGGTGGACTGGACCGGAAAAGAGCCGGCCTACATCACCGGGTTCCGGGCGGTGCCGGGCAACACCCGCGTGGCGCACCACGTGGTGGTACACGCCGTGACGCCGGCCATGGCGAGCCGCTTCAAGGCGTTGCAGGACGAGGAAGAGGGACCTGGCTACCAGTGCTTCGGTGGCGCCATGCCCGACCGGCTTGGACAGCGGGCCGCGCGGGCGGCGTACGACGCGAAGTATCCCAACGGCGTACGGGAGCTCAGCCGCAACAACTTCTGGCTGGCGCATTGGGCGCCGGGCATGGACGGGCACGTGTTTCCGGCCGGTACGGGCATTCCGGTGCTGCCGGGATCGGCGTTCGTGGTGCAGCTCCACTACTACAACAAAGACGCGCCGGGGGAGAGCGACGCGGGCTCAATGCTCGACTTCATGATCGCGTCCGAGGTGGAACGCCCCGCCTTCATGTTTCCGGTGACCAACAACGACTGGATTGACGGTGAGCGCTCGGGCACCATGGTGATTCCGGCTGGCAAGCGCGCTTCCGTCACCACGGCCGAGGAGCTCAATGGCGTGCTCGGCTACGCGGCGGCGTTTACCGGCGTGCCGCGCGAACAAATCGCCGGGCTGGAAGTGCACTCCGTGAACCTGCACATGCACGGCATCGGACACTCCGGTACCGTCACCTTGGAGCGCGCCGGCCGCGCACCGGAAATGCTGCTGTCCATTCCCCGCTGGGATCTTGGCTGGCAGCGCGACTTCACGTTTGCGACGCCCAAAGTGTTCGGACGCGATCAGCTCGCGGGCACAAGTCTGCGCGTGTCGTGCACGTTCGAGAATCCGCGCTCCACCACGGTGTTTGGCGGGTTCGGGTCGGACGATGAGATGTGCTTCAATTTTTCGTACATTGCGGTGCGCAAGGACAAGGGCGGCATGAATCAGTGAGGAGCCTGCGCTCAACGAAACCGCGGTTGGCGGAGTAGCCAGAGTAGATCCGAGCAGGCGGCGGCCCGGTCGCTGACGATCGCCGCGCCGTCGGAGCCCTGACGTACCGGCATGTTCCCGCTACTTGTCCTCCTCGCGACGCTGCTCGCGGGCTCGACCGCGATTGTGTTCGCGCCAACCCCTCCGTCGCCATTGACGCCGCCAGCTACGGTGTCAGCGACGGAGCGGTTCAACACGGGGTTCAACACGGGGCAGCCCGACACCGCGCAGCCCGACACCGCGCGATGGCTCGATCCGATTGCACGCCTGCAACGCCGCATCGATGACGGTTCGGTGCGGCTCGCCCACGACGATGCCCTCGGTTATCTGCCGGCGCTGCTGCAGGCGCTCGATATCCCCGTATCCTCGCAAGGGCTCGTGTTCTCCCGCACGAGCCTGCAAACGGATCGCATTGCGCCCTGGGCTCCTCGTGCGCTGTACTTCAATGATGACGTGTACGTTGGGTACGTCCTCGGCAGCACATTTCTGGAAATCGCAGCCGTGCACCCCACTCAAGGTGCCGTCTTTTACACGCTGCAGCAGGACGAGCGGTCGCACATGGTGTTCGAACAGGAGGGGCGCACGTGCCTGATGTGCCACCAGTCGCGTTCTGCCACCGGTGGTGTGTCGGGATTCATGGTGCTGTCCACGCTCGCCGATCGTCACGGATATCCGATTGCCGGTGTGCAGGAGGGACCGATGACCGACGCCACGCCTTGGGACCGACGGTGGGGCGGTTGGTATGTGACAGGCACGCACGGCGCAACGGGCACCGATGGCGCGGGCCACGCCGGCAACGTGTATTCGCCGCAGCTCGTGCACGAGGTGGTGGATCGCCGTCGCTATCTCGCGGGCTTCGCGCTCACAAACAAGAGCGCGCTGAAGGACGTGAGCAACATGCTCGATACCACACGCTACCTCAGTGCCCACAGCGACATTGTCGCGCTGTCGGTACTTGTACACCAGACGGTGGTGCACAACCTGATCACGGCATTGCACGAAGCATCGGCGCGCCTACCCGACGTCGAGCGGGGGACGAACGCGGCGTTGCCGGCCGGACACCCTGATGTGGTGCGGGCACAGGCGGCGGCGCACCGTCTGGCCGACGCCATGCTGTTCGCGCGCGCCGCACCGCTGGCCGGTCCACTCCGCGGCACGACGCGGTTTGCGACAGAGTTCGCGCAGCGAGGACCGCGCGACGAAGCGGGTCGCTCCTTGCGCGACCTCGACCTCGAGCGACGCCTGTTCCGCTACCCGCTCAGTTTCCTGATCTACTCGGAATCGTTTGCGGCGCTGACGGACGAGGTGCGACGGATGGTGTACGGCCGAATTGCCGCCGTGTTGAATGGTGCACCACCGGATGTTGCCGACTCGGCGCGACTGACCGAAGGCGATCGTCGGGCAATCACTGAGATTCTGCGCGCGACGCTTCCCGACTACTCGCATCTTCTGAGCGATTCGCCGCGCTGATGTCCAGCAACGCGTCGATCTCCCGCGCATTGTGCGGTCGGACCACACGTCCAAGTTCGGCCCCGTCGCGCAAGAGCACGAAGGTTGGCCAGAGTTTGATGCCGAACGAGCGGCCGAGCGGGCGGCCGGCGCCGTCGTGGATCTTGTGGTGCAGCACCGGCGGCGCATGTTCGTCGCGCGCTGCAAGGACTTTCGCGAGCGCGGGCTGAATCGCCACGCAATGGCCGCAGCCATGCGCGCCAAACTCGAGCAGCGTCAGTCCACGGGCTTCGTCCACCACGGCGCGCGTGGGTTCCTGGTCGGCGTAATTGCGGGTGTAGGTCATGTAGGAGATAGCCCCGAGCGGTGCCGAGGGTTCCTCGACGCCGCTCGGACCGCCTGCGTTCAGTAGTCCAGAAAAAACCGCTGAATTTCGCGTGGATCTCTGGACTTGGTGAGCGCGAGCATGAGCAGAATGCGGGCCTTCTGCGGCGTGAGGTGCTGGGCCACCACCGTCGGTGGGCCGTTCCGCGCGGCGCGCTCCGCCTGCGATGTGGAGTCGGCGGAGGCGCTGGAGTCGGCCCCCTCGTTGTTCTCGTTGCCCGCACGCGTGATCGCCGCAGTGAGCGACGCACGCGACGGCGCGTTGGCGTTGTCGCCAGACGGGAACGCGGTCACCAACACCACGCCCTGCAGCCGCAGCTCGCGATACGGCGCGCCCTCGCCCGGTGCAAAGCCGGTGGTGGCCACCACCACGCCCTCAGGAGGCGTGGCAAACGTTGGGCCCGTGCCGCCGGGATACGAGAACATCAACTCCACACGCGGCAACGAATCCACGCCCACGAGATCGAACTCACTGACCGATCCGCGGCGACGCGCAGGAGCGAAGAAAAACTCCGGTCCACTGGAAGCCACCACACCGAGCATGCCCATTTCACCCACGCCAAAGCCACCCACGCGCTGATATTGCTTGCGCACTTCGCGTGCCGAGAGAATGCGGTCGTCCATCACCACCATCACGCCCTTGCCCACTGCCTGCTCGGCGGCGGCCGTCCGCACGGCGTTCAGCAGATTGATGGGCCCGTCCGGGCTGATGCCGGTGGCCGGTCGCTGCGCGCCCACCACGATCACCGGCTTCTCGGAGCGCACGGTGAGATAGAGAAAGAACGCCGTCTCCTCCAGGCGATCGGTGCCATGGGTGACCACCACGCCGGCGAGGTCGCTGCGCTGCAATACTTCGTTGATACGCTTGGCGAGGGCGACCCATTGCTGCGTGGTGATGCGCGTGCTGGCGACGTTGGAAAACTGCTCGGCCTCGACCTCAGCGAACCGCGACAGCTCCGGCACCGAGCTGATGATCTGCTCGGCGGTGAGGGTGCCGGCGCGATAGCCGCCGAGGGTGCCGGGAGCGCTCTGAACGCCGGCGATCGTGCCGCCGGTGGCGAGCACCAGCACCTTGGGTTTGGGGGTGCTGTCCTGCAGCGCGACGCGGGTGGAGTCGGCGGGTGTGCTACGGGCCGGTGCGGCGGTCTGGGCGGACACGGGACCGACGGTGAGCAACGCCACGAAGGCGGGCAGGATGCTGAGACGGACGGAGGCAGCGACGGTCGAACGGACCACGAACACGCTCCAGACGGGCGAGAGGCGGAAGAATCCGCCCTGTATAGCGGCGGAGGGGAAAGGACGGCACGCGTCGAGATGGATAGCGATATCCTAGCGGCGAGGTGGGCAGTGTACCAATGGTAGCGCTCGCAAACAGTAAGGTATTGACCTTTGTATTCGGCCGCGATAGGTTAGGCACATGCCTTACTCTTCTGGTCAGCTCGATCGCGTCTTTCAGGCACTTGCGCACCCCACGCGCAGGGCGGTGATCGAGCGCCTGGCCCGCAGGCCATCGGCGGTGAGCGATCTCGCGGCGCCCTTTGACATGGCGCTGCCATCCTTTCTCCAGCACGTGCAGGTGCTGGACGCGAGCGGTTTGGTGCGTTCCACCAAGTCGGGCCGAGTGCGCACGCTCGAGCTCACGCCCGAGCCGCTGCAGCAGGCGGATCGATGGCTCGTCACGCAGGAAAAACTCTGGACCACTCGTCTGCAGCAGCTCGATTCCTACCTCATCTCACTCAAGGGCACGCCATCATGACCGCGACCGACTCGGTTTATGTGTTCAATCCCGATCTCGACCTGCGGCTGGAGCGTGTCGTGCCCGTTCCGCTGGCGCTGGTCTGGCAGGCGTGGACGCAGCCCGAACACGTGACGCACTGGTTCACGCCGGCGCCGTGGACCACGCCGCACTCCGAGATCGACCTGCGGCCGGGCGGGATCTTTCGTACGGTGATGCGCTCGCCTGAGGGCGAGGAGCACGACAACGTCGGGAGCTTTCTGGTGGTGGAGCCGCAGCGGCTGCTCGTGTTCACCGACGCCCTTGGTCCGGGCTATCGTCCAACGGGCAGCGCGTTCATGACGGCGCGCATTGAGCTGGCAGCGGAAGGCGCGGACAGCACGCGCTACGTGGCCACGGCCATCCACAAGGATACCGAGACGCGTGACACCCACGAAAAGATGGGGTTCTCGGGCGGTTGGTCTACGGCGCTCGATCAGCTGGTGGCGTACATGACGGAGGTCAGGGCACGTTCGTGAGTTGCACGCTCAGCGCACGCAGCGACGCCTGCGCTTTGGGGTCATCGGCCTGCGCATGGGGCGTGGCCGGTTCGCGACCGTTGAAGTAGGCGCCGGGCGTGAGCGTGGTGGCGGTGACGAGCGCCATCACGGCGTCCAGCCCCTCATCGACGGTGGTCTGCGCCGGCATGCCGCTGCTGCGCACCATGGACGTGTTCATCATGGTGGCTGGATGCAGCGCCACCAGGGTGATGCCCTCTGCCGCGAACTCCGGCGCGAGCATCTTGGTCATGGTGATCTGCGCGAGCTTGCTCTGGCCGTAGCCGCGCGCGGCAGCGCCGGGACGTTCGAGCATGACATCGTCAAAAGCGATCGGACTCTGCGCAATGGACGCCACGTTGATCACGCGGGCTGGAGCACCAGCGGCAAGTGCGGCACGCAGCGAATGCACGAGGATCCAGCCGGGCAGGTAGTTCACCGCCATGTGCCACTCGTGCCCGTCGGCGCTGGTGCGACGCGGCTCGCCGCGCGGCACGAGCACGCCGGCGTTGTTGATGAGCAGGTCGAGCGACGGATACAGGAGGCTGATACTGTCGGCAAAGCTGCGTATGCCCTCTACCGATCCAAAGTCCGCCGCAAAGAACCGTGCCGACCCAACCCCTTCGTCGGTGATGGCGCGCACGACTTCGCGGCCCCGCTCCACATTGCGCCCGTGTACGATCACGTGCGCACCGCGGCTCGAGATGGCGCGTGCGAGTGCGCGGCCAAGTCCGTCGGTGGAGCCGGTGATGAGTACGACCTGATCCTGCATATCGCGCATATCGCGGGTCTCCGAGACCTGTGCGGCAGACTGCGCCCGCGCGCTGGCCGGTGAAAGCGTGACAGTCGCCAGCGCGAGGGAAAGCGCCACGATGGGGCGCGCGTGTCCGGCGTATCGGGGAAGACGCATGAGTACTCCGCACAGCGCGCGTGAGATAGGTTTCCTTCAGGCTCTCCCCTCAATCTGCGCGGCGTGTCGCGCCGTGTACACCGCAGGGGTCGCGGTGTGATCGGTCCTGCAACAGACGGCATGACGAGAACGATATGACCAAATCCAGTTCCACATCGCTCTTCGTCCGGATGCAGTACATCATTCCCAAGCAGGGGCTCACTGCACTGGCCGGTGTGCTCGCCGGTGCGCGCGCCGGACCACTCACCACGCGCGTGATACGCTGGTTCGTGGCGCGCTATCGGGTGAACATGGCCGAGGCGGCAGAGCCGGACATGGCGTCGTACGACACGTTCAATGCGTTCTTCACGCGCGCGTTACGTGCGGACGCGCGACCGTTGGCTGTGGCCCCGTATGTCTGTCCGGTAGACGGCGCCATCAGTCAGTTCGGTGCCATCGAGAGTGATCGCATCTTTCAAGCCAAGGGCCATCACTACACGACCACGGCGCTGGTGGGCGGAGACGCAGCGCTCGCGGCACAGTTCACCGACGGTGCGTTCGCCACGATCTACCTGAGTCCGCGTGACTACCATCGCATTCACATGCCCAGTGGTGGTCGGCTGCGCCGCATGATTCACGTGCCCGGTGCGCTGTTCTCCGTGAATCCGGCCACGGCGGCCGGCGTGCCCGGGCTGTTTGCGCGCAACGAACGCGTGGTGTGCGTGTTTGACGGCGCGCGCGGACCGTTCGTGATGGTGCTGGTGGGCGCGACGATCGTGGGCAGCATGGCCACCGTGTGGCACGGTG
>JBBSPE010000081.1:0-19232 GCA_038259155.1 Gemmatimonadales bacterium | reverse complement strand
TGATGTCGGCCAGACGTTCGTTCACGACGTCCTCCGACCAGAAATACCCCATGCGATCCTGCACCCACTCGAAGTAGGACACCGTCACGCCACCGGCGTTTGCAAGGATATCGGGGATAACGAAAATGCCCTTGGCGTCGAGGATCGAGTCGGCCGCCGCCGTAGTGGGTCCGTTGGCGCCTTCGCACACGACCTTCGCGCGAATGCGCGGCGCAATCTTCGTGGTGATCACGTTCTCGAGCGCGGCGGGCACCAGCACATCAACATCGAGCGTGAGCAGCGTGTCGCTGTCGATGATGTCGCCGCCAGCAAAGCCCTCGAGCGTCCGATGGGTCTCCACCCAGGCAATCGCGGCGTCTACGTCAATGCCGTTGGCGTTGTGCAAGGCCACGAATCGATCGCTGATCGCCACGATTTTGCACCCCTGGCGTCCGAGCAGTCGCGCCGCCACTGAACCCACATTGCCAAAACCCTGCACCGCAATCGTGGCGCCCTGCATGGGCAAGCCGAGGTGCTCCATCGCCTCGCGCGTGACGAACATACACCCGCGTCCCGTGGCTTCACGGCGCCCATACGAACCGCCCATTTCCACGGGCTTGCCGGTGACGACCGCGTTCTCCGTGCGACCGACTCTCATGGAATAGGTATCCATCACCCAGGCCATCACCCGCTCATTCGTGTTCACGTCGGGCGCTGGCACATCGGTGTCGGGGCCGAGCAGCTGCATGATGCCGGAGGTATAGCGACGGGTGAGCCGCTCGAGCTCGCCAATGCTCATCTTGTGCGGATCGCAGATCACGCCGCCCTTGGCGCCGCCAAAGGGCAGGTTCACCACCGCGCACTTCCAGGTCATCCAGGCGGCCAGTGCCTTTACTTCTTCAAGCGTGACCTGCATGTCGAACCGGATGCCGCCCTTGGACGGCCCGCGCGACGAGTTGTAGACCACTCGGTAGCCCGTGTAGACCTCCACGTCCCCGCTGTCCAGCTGGACGGGGACAGACACAATCAGCTGCTTTTCCGGGTGCCGAAGGATGCGATAGATGCCGGGCTCAAGGTCGAGCAATTCGGCGGCCCGGTCGAAGCGGGACATCATTGCTTCGAACGGGTTGTCCTCATTGAGAAACCGATCTTTGTCCGGGTGGACAATGGTGTCGGTGGGAAGTCGAAGGTCGATGGCCATGCGGCGGGATATGGGCCGGCGTCAGCCGGCAGTTGGCAGTGAGGCCGCGTGCGGGGGTGTGCGCGCGGCGAGCACCTGCCTGAGGGCAGACTGCAGCGCGTCCGAGCCGAGGCGGACCTCGATAGTCTGCGAAACATACCACAAGGGCGGAGCGGCGCGAGGCCACCGTGACGCCAGCTTCACCGCATCCTTGAGGGTGCAGACCACGCGCGTCACACGTGAACCGCGATCCCAGTGCGCGAGCAGCGCGGACACGTCGCCTCCGGTATAGGCATGATGATCGGGAAATCGTCGGGCGTCGGGCCGCGCGCCGACCGCAGCAAGCTGCGCCTCGAAGGCCGTCGGATCGCCGATGGCGCTTACCACGCCCACCCGCTCACCCGCGATGGCCACCATTGGCTCTTGGTCCGCCGCCCCCACCTCTTCAGGGAGCATGACACGCTGCAAGTAGCCGGGTGCAATACCGACCACGGCCAGCGGCAGGTCGGGCGCAACACGGCGGATCGCTGCGCACACGGCCTCCACGCGATCGAGCGCCGCGGCCTTGACCGTGACCACCGCAACGGTCGCCCGCCGCAGCGACGCCAACGGCTCACGCCACGGTCCGGCTGGCAGCAGCCGAGTGCGTCCCGTCCAGCGATCGGCGGACACGAGTACGAGATCCGCGACCCGCTGCGCCCGTCGGTGCTGAAAGGCATCGTCCAGCACCGCAACGTCTGCGCCCTGCCCTGCGGCCTCGCGAATCCCGGCAACGCGATCCTGTTGCACAATCACCGGCATGGCGGGCGAAAGGAGCTGGTGGACGCGCCATTCATCGTCGCCATAGCCACGCAGCACTATGGCGGGTCGGGCGCCAGCCGCGGCCAGCTGCGCGGCGCACCAGGCGGCCACTGGCGTTTTGCCCGTGCCGCCGACGGTGAGATTGCCCACGCTCAGCGCCGGCACCGTTACCGGCAGCACCCCCCGGTCCTGATCGTACTGACCATTCCGGCGCGCCACGCCGACACCAAATGCCCACGCGGCCGGCGAGAGCGCCGCGCGAGCAGCCGCTGCCACCGGCCCCGCATCGTGCCAGACCCACTCAGCCAGTGCCGCGCGATCCATCAGACCGGTCCGCCGTGTAACGCGACACAGCGCGCAAGCGCGTCCTGCATGTGCTGCTGAAACGCCGGAGCCAGCTCCGCGGCGCCCCGCGCGCCTTCTGCCACGACGGATTGGGGCTCACCGTACAGGACGGTTACTCGTGCGAACGGCTTGGGTATCTCGAACGCGTCCCAGCTCCGCAGACGCCACGCACGATCCGTGTGGGCCACCAGCGGAATGATCGGCGCCTTGGCGCGCTGCGCGATGAGCAGCGCCCCCGGTGCCATGGACCGGCGTGGCCCGCGCGGACCGTCCGGCGTGATCGCGATGTCATGCCCATCGCGCACCAGCTGTGCAAGTTCCAGCAGCGCGCGTGACCCACCGCGCGACGACGAGCCACGAGCCGCCGAGAATCCGAACGCCGCCAGAATGCGCGCGATGATCTCGCCGTCGCGATGTTCGGACACCAGCACCGTACACGGCTCGCCCCGGTGCCCACAGAGGATCGGAAGCATCTGTCCGTGCCACAGACTCAGGATGACCGCCGGTTCGCCGCGTGCCTGTCGAGCGGCGGAGGGCGTGCGCCCATGCACGCGCAGTCGCCACGTCGCGGCCAGCGCCCGCAACAACAGCGTGCCCAGTCGGATCGACCAGCGTGTTCGCCAATCGAGCGCGACCGCCGTCATTGCACGAGTTGTCGTGCGAATTCCGCCGCCCGTTCCGACGCGCCCGGGGTGCCCAAACGTGACCGCACGTCGGACAGCCCGGCGAGTGCGGCCTCCCGCAGCGGGTCCTGTACACGGAGCAACGGTTCCAGCGCGTCCGCCATGGGACCGGGCTGCACCGCGTGCTGCACGAACTCGCGCGACACCTCGCGTTCCGCCACCACATTCACCAGGCCGATGTTCGGGATCTTGACCACGCGGCGCGCGATCGCGTAGCTGATCGCGCTGGTGCGGTACGCCACGATGTGGGGCAGACCGGCAACCGCGGCTTCGAGCGTGGTCGTTCCGCTTTTGAGCAGCCCCGCAGTTGCGGCGCGCAACACCGTGAACGACTGATCGCGTACCACCGGATAGGGGCAGATCGCGGGATCGATGGTGATGCCCGGCGCGGCGCTCACGATCACCTGCAGCGACGGATGTCGCCGGCGCAGCTCGTGCGCCGCTTCCATGAACGGGACCAGATGTCGCGCGAGCTCACTCTTGCGACTGCCGGGAAATACGGCCAGCACGTGCGCGTCGGCGTCGAGACCCAGGGCAACACGCGCTGCAGCTGGATCCGGCAGCTCCGACGCCCGATCGAGCAACGGATGCCCGACAAACGTCGCGTCAACGCCGTGCGCACGAAGCAGCGCCTCCTCGAATGGCAGAATGACCGCGGCCTTGCTGACCCAGCGCGCCAGTTTGGGCAGGCGATCCGCGCCCCACGCCCAGACCTGCGGCGTGATGTAGTAGAGCACCGGGACGCCCGCCGCATGCGCGGCTTCGGCCACGCGCATGTTGAAGCCGGGATAATCCATGAGCACGATCAGCCCGACCTGTCCTGACGCCAGTCGTTGCTTGAGCGTGCGCAGCAGCGCCCAGTGACGCGGGATGTGGCGCAGCACTTCCACGAACCCGATGGCCGCAAGCCGCTCGCTGTGCTCAAGCAACTGCACCCCTGCCGCGCGCATACGCTCACCACCGACACCGGCCAGTGGTCGTGCCGGCTCGGCATCACGCAGCGCGGTGGCCATCTTGGCCGCATGCAGGTCGCCGGACGGCTCGCCAACAACGAAGAGAATCTCGCGCAGACCGTCGCGCGGGTGCTTACCCACGCGGCATGTCGCGAGCCGACGTGCCCGCGCCGGCCGCCCCCGCTCCCGCTGGTTGAAAGGCGGAACGCATGTCGGGCAGCGTGCGCTCGATCTCCCGCATGATGCGCAGCGCCACCGCAAGTGCTTCCCGCCCTTCCTCCCCGGACACCGCGACAGCCGCTCGGCCCTCGATCGCTTCGATAAACTGCGCCAGCTCGAGTTTGAGCGGCTCCGCCTCCGGTGCGTCGAGTGGAATGCGCTCCACGAACTCCTCGAGCGCGCGCGGCTGGGCCGCGAGCATTGCCGGATCGAGGTCGTGTCGCAGTCGGAAGAACTCGCCAGATCCCTGCGCGAGGTCAAGCGACAGATATCCGCTGCGCTGGAAGAGGCGGAGCTTCCGAATGCGGTCGCGCGAAACGCGACTGGCCGTGACATTCGCAACCGCGCCGTTCGCGAACACGAGCCGGGCGTTCGCGATATCAAGTTGCGGCGTCAGCACCGGAATGCCCGTCGCCTGCACCTCGGACACACGCTCACCCACCAGCGTGCGCACCAGATCGATGTCGTGAATCATGAGATCGAGCACCACCGCGACATCCGAGCCTCGCGGATTGAATGGTGCGAGTCGATCACTCTCGATGAAGCGCGGCGAGTCCACGTACGGGAGCGCCGCGCGCACCGCGCGGTTGACACGCTCCACGTGCCCCACCTGCACCAGTCGGCCGGCCGCCTGCGCTTTCGCCAGGAGATCATCGGCCTCCTCGAGCGTGACCGTGAACGGCTTCTCCACGAACACGTGACATCCAGCAGCGAGTGCCGCCGCGGCAACGGCGTGATGTGCGGTGGTGGGCACGACAATGGACACGGCATCGCACACCGCGAGCAACGACTCGAGCGTAGCGTGCGCGCGCACACCCAGCTGCTCGGCGATCGCGGCGGCTCGCGTGGCGTCGGCATCGTACAGGCCGGCGAACCCATCACCGAGCAGGTCGCGCAGAATGCGTACATGGTGCTGCCCCAACGCCCCCGCCCCGATCACTCCGACGCGCGCCGTCATCAGAACCCCACCCCACGCTCGCTCTGCTCCACGAAATCGAGGAACCGCCCCACCTCGGGCAGCGGCGCGCACTCCTCGCGCGCGCGCACCAGTCCCTGCGTCACGTTGTGTTCGGACCGAAACATGAGCCGATACGCCCGCTTGAGCTCCTTCACCACCGGCTCGGCAAACCCGCTGCGCTGCAGTCCGACGCTGTTGAGCCCGAAGAGCTTGACCGGATTGCCCACCGCTTTCACATACGGCGGTACATCCTGCGCCACCCGTGAGCTCCCGCCCACGAATGCGTGCGCCCCGATGCGCACGAACTGGTGCACCGTGCACAGTCCGGAGATCGTGGCCCGATCATCCACCACCACGTGTCCGGCGAGCTGCGTACCGTTGGAAATGATCACGCCATCGCCCAGCATGCAGTCGTGCGCGAGATGCACATAGCTCATGACAAAGCAGCCCTTGCCAACCCGCGTGACGTGCGAGTGCGATGTACCGCGATTCACCGTGGCGTACTCGCGGAACGTGGTGTCGTCACCAACCTCAACCCGCGTGGATTCACCGCGATACTTGAGATCCTGCGGGTCACCGCCCAGCACCGTCCCCACGCCGACGCGCACACGCTGCCCCAGCGTCACATCCCGTTCGAGCGTGGCCCGGGGCGACAGCACGCTCCCGTCGCCCACGACGCAGCCCGGTCCGACCATCGCCCACGCACCGACTTCCACGTCCACGCCGAGTTCCGCGGCCGAATCAACGATCGCGGACGGATGAATACGCGTGGTCATCTGTCGCGGATCATCGCGGCCATGTCGGCCTGCGCCACCACCTCTCCCTCCACGTAGCCAATGCCGCGCATCTTGCACGTGCTCCCGCGCAGCTGGAGCACTTCGAGCTCGAAACGGATCTGGTCGCCGGGCTTGACCGGCCGGCGAAACTTGATGTTGTCAAGCGACATGAAGTACACGACCTTGCTGCCCGGATCCTCGATGGTGCGCATGAGCAGCATACCACCCACCTGCGCCATCGCCTCGACGATCAGCACGCCCGGCATGATCGGATGCCCGGGAAAGTGTCCCTGGAAGAACGGCTCGTTGATGGTGACGTTCTTGAGCCCCACAATCCGCTTGCCCTCTTCGATCTCGAGGATGCGATCCACGAGCAGGAACGGATAGCGGTGCGGCAGCACCTGCATGATGTCTTCGACGGTGTACACGGCAGACTCCCGAACCGCAGTGCGAAGCAGCTCCCGGACAAACGCGACGGTGCCGCGGTGACTCGGGCGATGAGCGACGATTTTGGCGCGCACACGCGCACCAGCCAACACAAGATCTCCAACGCAGTCCAGCGCCTTGTGGCGCACGAACTCGTCGGCCCAGCGCAACGGCCCGTTCTGCACCCCCTCAGCGTCCAGCACGACCGCGTTCTCGAACGATGCGCCCTGAATCAAACCCAGCGCGCGCAACGCTTCCACCTCATGCGTGAACCCGAAGGTGCGCGCCGACGCGAGTTCACGCGCAAACACGGGCGACGACACCCGATACCGACCCGTCTGCGGTCCGATCAGCGGGTGCGGAAAATCGATGTGCACATCGAGATCGAGGTCGAGCGACGGCTCGGCCTCGTACACGGAATCGCCGTCCACCACACGGAGCGGACGCCGGAGCACCAACCAGTCGGGCCTTCCACCGTTGGACACGATGCCCGCCTCCGCCAAGGCGGCCAGAAACGGGGCCGCACTGCCGTCCATGATGGGTGGTTCGGCCGCATCCATCGCGATCTCGAGGTCGTCCAGGTGCAAGGCGCCCACCGCGGCCAGCACGTGCTCCACCGTGTGCAGCGCATCGGTTCCCGTCCCAAGTTGCGTGCGACGCGCTGCCTCGACCGCAACACGCACCAGCGCCGGCGTCGGGGCGGCGTCGGGGAGGTCGAGACGCCGGAAGAACACGCCGCTCCCTGAGGCAGCCGGCCGAAACTCGAGTCGGCACGGCTTGCCCATGTGGAGACCGACGCCGGACACACCAATGGCGCGGGCGATCGTGCGCCGCTCACCCGTAACCGGCAGGGACGGAAGCGCGACCGTCCAGACATCCGCCGGTCGAACCGCAGACGGAACGCGCGCGTCATCCAGCGCAGCGGCGGGCTTCGACGTCATCGGCGCGATCATGGGTTTGGCTCCTCACGAGTCTGTTTGACCAGGCGCTCCAGCGGTCGCAGGATGGCCGTCACGCGGTGCAATGCCGCCGAGGCACGCATCTGCTCACGATGCGGCCGAGCCGGATAGCCCGACCACACTTCGCCCGCCGGGACATTACCAACCACGCCGGCCTGTGCCGCGATCGTGGTGCCCGCACCGATTTCCAGATGCCCCGCCAGACCAACCTGGCCACCGAGTTGCACGCCGTCCTCCACCCGCGTCGAGCCCGCGATCCCGACTTGCGACGCGATCATGCATGCGCGCCCGATCCGCACATTGTGCGCGATCTGGACCAAGCTGTCCACCTTGGTGCCCGCCCCGATGATCGTGTCGTCGATGCTGCCGCGATCCACGCAGCTGTTCGCACCGATCTCCACGTCGTTGCCGAGCACGCAGCGCCCCACGTGGGGAATGCGATGCGCCGAGCCGTCTCGGGGCACCCAGCCAAATCCCTCGCGCCCCACGCGCGCACCCGCGTGCAGTACGACGCGCTCACCAAGTTCGCAGTACGGATAGCACGTAGACTGCGGGAACAGCCGGCTGTCGGTACCCACCACGCAACCGTCGCCCACGACGGCGTGCGCCCCGATCCACACGCGGTCGCCGAGCACGACGCCCGGACCGATGACGGCGAACGCGTCGATGGTGACATCGGCGCCGAGCACCGCATCCGGCGACACGCTGGCGGTGGGGTGCACGCCGGTGGCTCGAGTTGGTGTACGATGGAAGAGCGGCAGGACGGCCAACATGGCGTCCATGGGCTGCTCGACCACGATCCTCGCCGCCGGTGAACCGGGCAGCTCTCGAAACGCCGGGCCTACCAGCACCACCCCCGCACGCGATGTCCGGAACCAGGCAGCGTACCGCGCGTGCGACAGCAAGCTCAGCTGACCGCCGTCTGCCCGATCGAGCGCCGCAACACCGTGGACCAGCACGCTCCCGTCGCCCTGCAGCGTTCCCCCGACAAGGTCTGCAATAGCGGAAGCGGTGACGGGCTTTCGCCCGTCACCGCCAGAACGTCCCGCTGCGGACGCGAGAGAGCTCACCGCGTGGGCGACTTCATTGGCGGCTTCGCCTGCACACCGGCCGGACGCGTCGTCGGGCCAGCTGCCGGCGCCGCGGCAGCCTTGGGCATGGTGCGCAGCTTCGCAATCACCCGCTCGGTGACATCGAGATTCTTGTCGGCTGCCACGATGAACGACGAGTTGGCCACATCGAAGATGAACGCGTAGCCGGCTTCAATGCGCAAGTCATCCAGCGCCTTGCGCACGTTGTCCATGATCGGCTGCATGAGCTCGAACTGGCGCTGCTCGGCCTGCTGATTGAGCGCTTCGGCACGCTGCTCAAAGCCCGTCTTTTTTTCGGTCAGGGCCTTGAGGCGCGCGTCACGCGCGGTGGGGCTGAGCGCGGGGGCCGCCGTCGTGTACTCCTCTTCGAGTGCAGCCAGCGAGTCGCTGAGCGCCTGCACCTGCGCGCGCAGAGACTCCACGTCCTTCTGGAACTGCGCCTGCGCCTCGGTGGCGCCAGGCGCCGCCTGCAGAATCAACTGCGTGTTGACGAAGGCGAACTTCTGCGCCGCCGCCTGCGCGTGGGCCGAAGCAGGAACGAGAAGCGCGAGTGCGACAGCGCTGTTGAACAGGAAAGAACGCATCTGGATACCGCCCTAGAAAAGCTGTCCGAGCCGGAAATGAAACTGCCACCGCGGGTCCGGCCTCACGCGGCGGGTTGTTGGATCGACCGTGACCCGGTCGAATCCATACGCGAAATCGAGCCCGAGGGGCCCGAGGGGTGTGACCGTTGATACCCCGAATCCTGCCGAACGGAACAGTTTCGTGGGATTGAACTGCTGAGCGGATGCCCAGTTGTTGCCCGCGTCGAAGAACGCGTTCATGTACAGCATGGAGCTGATGCGGAGGCCGAACTCACCGCTGGCCACCATGAAGGCGTTGCCGAAGGACGCCTGATCGGAGCGGAACTGGTCGGTGTTCGGGTTGAAGCCGCCCGGTGTGATGGAGAACTCCGGGTAGCCGCGCAGCGCCTGACCAAACTGCACGCCGCCAACGGCGAACTGCTGCTGGAAAAAGAACGGGCCCGAGTTGCCGAACAACGCACCGGACTTCACCGAGAGCCCGATCACCAGCGGCAGCGGCTGGGAGCCGGGTGAGCGTCCGCCAATCTGTCCCACCTGCGTAAACGACTTGATTTCACCGGTGTACCGCTGGAAGTTCACCGTCCCCCCAAGCGGACCGCCACTGAAGTCCGCCGTGACCGTGCGCAGCGAACCGGTGAACGGGAACGGCATGCCAAGGCGGTTGTCAAACGTGTAGTCCAACCCGATGCTTGACCGGAAGCAATTGCGGGAACACGAACCGGCCAGCGACCCGCTGGTGAAGGTGGCAGACTCCGCGCCGTACGTGACCGAGAACGCCGAGTTGTACGACCAGGGCACGGGAAAACCCAATCGGAGATTGGCGCCCGTGCGAATGTTCTGCCCGAGGTTGCCCACCACGAAACGCGACTGCGTGCGATACGCACTCACCGTGCCCGATGTGCGGGAGCGACGAAGTGCGGGATCCTGATAGGTGAGTGTGAAGTCGTTCTGGAAGCGACCATACTGCCAGTTGATTGACCCGCGCTTGCACTGTCCGAACAGGTTGGGCTGCTCGACACCGATGAATCCACCGAAGCCCACACCACCCTGGCCCGCCGACGCACCGAAGTTGATGCTGCCCGTGCGCTTTTCCTTGACCGTGAAGATGAGATCCACATCACCCGCTTCATTCACCTGCTTGGGCGTGGGAAACGCCATGGGCGTCTCGAAGAACCCGAGATTCTGGATCTGCTGGTAGCTGTTGATGAGCGCGCTCTGGTTGAACACACCGCCGGGCACGAGCACGATCGCACGACGAATGCAGTCTTCCGAGGTGTAATCGTTGCCCACGATCTCGATGCGATTCACGATGGCCGGCTGCCGCTCGTCCACTTCCCACCGCAGATTCACCGCCGGCTGCGAGTCCGCGGTGACCGTGCGCTCGATGACGGGATAGACGTTCGCATAGATGTAGCCCCGATCCCGATAGAGGCTGCCCGCCTCCTGCGTGGCCTTCTCGAAGCGGTCGGCGTCAAACACCCCGTCGTCGGCCTTCGGCTCGCGCTTGATGAGCGAGAACAGGCGCTGACGCAGCGACGGACCGGCGCCGCTCGCCACATACAATCCGTTGAGAACATCGGTGGGGACGGCGCGGTTTCCCGTGATGCCGAAGCTGCCGATCTGGTACTGCGGCCCCTCGTCAATTGTGACCCGCAGCTTGCCTTTGCCAAGTTCCGGATCGACAAGGAGGGTGTCCTCGAGCACGCGCGCATCAATGTGGCCCAGCCGCGAGTACAACGACGGAATGCGCTCGCCAAGGTCACCGGCGAAGGCTTCATCATCGTAGTCACCCTTCTGAAAGAACCAGAACCCTTCCGGCTTGGTCTGCATCGCCCCCGCAACAGTCTTCGGCTCGACGCTCTTGGTGCCCACGAACTCAATCCCGGAGATCGCGAGCCGTCGGCCCTCGTTGATCCGGAACGTGATGGCGAGGCGCCCGTCAGACAGCACCGTGCTGTCGGGGACCACGCTGGCGAGGTAATACCCCGCCGCCTGGTAGAGCGAATCGATGCGTGCGCGCGACGTGGCGATGTCCGCCGGGTCCACCGGCCGGCCGAGCAGCAGCGATACCTTGTCGCGCACACTCCGCTCGGAGACGGCGCTTACGCCCGTCACGCTGACGTCCCCCAACAGGGCCCGCTCGTCAACGCGATACACGAGCAGCACCTTGTCCGGTACCGTGGAAAGATCGCAGTCGATGGCGACATCGTGAAACTGCCCCAGAGCGAACAGCGCCTTGATCGCGCGTTGCAGCACCTGGAAGTTGAGCGGGTCGCCCACGCGGAGGGCACCCTCGTTGCGAATGACGTCCTCGCTCACGCGCGACGCCCCGCGAATGGCGATGGAATCTGGCATGGCGCAACGTCCCGCCAGCGTCTCGTCGACAGCTTGCGCGCCGCTTCGCAGGGGAAGCGTCACGCAGGCAGCCAAGAGGACCAGACCACAGGCGCTCAAGCGACCTGGGCGCGACAACCGAAATTGCACAGGAAACACAGTCACGGGGAAAGGGGTTCGACAGATGTGACACCGCGAATCGCCAGATGGTGCCACCCCTGCGCCACCCCGAAATGGTTCAGCCTCAAAATATAGTGTAACAAAACGGCGGCCGGACCCGCCAATGGGGCCGGCCGGCGCTTTTTTTGTGCAGCAGGATCCGGCGTGGGTGCTGGGCGGCCTGCCCCTGAACTCCAGCTTGTCCTTGTCCGAACCCACATCGACCTCGATCTCATCGCCCTTTGAGAACTCCTTCATGAGCAGCTTCTCGGACAGCGGATCCTCGATGTAGCGCTGGATCGCCCGCTTGAGCGGCCGGGCACCGAAATGCTCGTCCGTCCCGTGATCCACCAGAAACTGCGTGGCCGCGTCGGTGAGGGTGATCTTGAGCTCTTCCTCGTCCAGACGCTTCTGCACCTCGCGGAAGAGAATCGACACGATCTGCGAGATGTGCTCCTTCACCAGCGGATGGAATACGATCACGTCGTCCAAGCGGTTCAGGAACTCGGGGTTGAACACCCGGGCCATCTCTTCCTTCACCTTCTCGGAGATGCGCTCGAAGTCAGCCTGCGCGTCGGCGGCGCCAAAGCCGAGCGACCGATTCCGCGTGATGTCCTTGGCGCCCACATTGGACGTCATGATCACCACCGTATTCTTGAAGTCGATCACACGGCCGTAGTTGTCCGTGAGATGCCCCTCATCGAGCACCTGCAGCAGGATGTTGAACACATCCGGATGCGCCTTCTCGATTTCGTCGAGCAGCACCACGCTGTACGGCTTGCGACGGATCGCCTTGGTCAGCGTGCCGCTGTCTTCGTAGCCCACGTAGCCCGGCGGCGCTCCGATGAGCCGGGAGACGGAGAACTTCTCCATGTACTCGCTCATGTCCACACGAATGAGTGCCGTGGGATCAGCGAACAGGAAGCGTGCCAGCGCCCGCGCCAGCTCGGTTTTGCCGACGCCCGTGGGCCCCGAGAAAATGAACGAACCGATGGGACGACGCGGATCCTTGAGCCCCGCCCGACTGCGCCGGATGGACCGCGCCAGCGCCTTGATGGCCTCGTCCTGGCCCACCACCGTGCCGTGCAGCTCCTCTTCCATGCGCAACAGACGCGACGTCTCGGCCTCCTGCAGACGCGTGACGGGAATGCCCGTCCAGCGACTGACAATGAACGCAATCTCCTCTTCGCCGAGGGAGGGGCGATGCGACTGACGCCGCAGCTCCCACTCCTCCTGCTTGCGACGAATCTCTCCCTGCAGCTCACGCTCGGTGTCGCGCAACGATGCTGCGAGCTCGAAGTTCTGGTCCCGCACGGCCGCGTCTTTCTCCGTGTTGATCTGCTCGAGCCGTTCCTTGAGCGCCGACACCTCAGGCGGCGGCGCCTGCGACGCCAGACGCGCGCGCGCTCCGGCCTCGTCGATCACGTCGATGGCCTTGTCGGGCAGGAATCGGTCGGTGATGTACCGCTCAGAGAGCTTGGCCGCCGCTACGAGGGTCGCATCGGGGATGTCCACCCGGTGATGGTCCTCGTACTTCTTGCGGAGCCCCTGCAGGATCTGCACGGTCTCGTCAATCGAAGGTGGCTCAACGACCACGGTCTGGAAGCGGCGCTCAAGCGCCCCGTCCTTCTCGATGTACTTGCGGTACTCGTTGAGCGTGGACGCGCCCACGCACTGCAGCTCCCCACGCGCGAGCGCCGGCTTGAGCATGTTGCTGGCGTCGATCGCCCCCTCGGCGGCTCCCGCACCCACGAGGGTGTGCAGTTCGTCGATGAACAAAATGATCTGCTTGTTCTGCGCGATCTCGTTCATGACGGCCTTGAGGCGTTCCTCGAACTGACCGCGATACTTGGTGCCGGCAATGACCGCCGCCATATCAAGTGACAGGACGCGATGGTCGCGCAACGGCTCCGGGCAGTCGCCCGTGGCGATGATCTGCGCGAGCCCCTCCACAATGGCCGTCTTGCCCACCCCGGGCTCGCCGATGAGCACAGGGTTGTTCTTCTTGCGGCGCGACAACACCTCGACCACGCGCTCAATTTCCTTGGCGCGACCGATCGTTGGGTCGAGCTGACCCTCGGTCGCCAGCGCCGTGAGATCGCGGCAAAAGTGGTCGAGTGCCGGCGTCTTGGACTTCTTGTCGCCCTTGGCCGGTGCGGACGAGGGCGGCGTGGAGCCACTCCCCTTCTCTGCCGTGGCACTCCCAGACCCACCCTGCGGCAGCTCCGTACCAAGCAAGCGCAGCGTCTCGGTGCGCGCGGCATCGAGATTCACGCCGGCATCGGTGAGCACCTGCGCGGCGATGCCCTTCTCCTCGCGGAGCAGCCCCAGCAGCAAATGCTCGGTGCCCACGTACGAGTGGTTCAGATCGCGAGCCTCGGCCATGGCAAGCTCAAGGACTTTCTTGGCCCGCGACGTATACGGCAGATCCGGCCCGGTGGCCGTAGCCGCCTTGCCTTTCTTGACCGTGTCCTCGATACGCTGCTGCACCTCGTCGAGATCGACATTGAGGTTCTGCAGCACTGCCGCCGCCACGCCCTCACCCTCACGGATGAGACCAAGGAGGATGTGCTCGGTTCCGACGTACTCGTGGTGGAGGCGAGCAGCCTCCTCACGCGCCATCGCCAGTACCTTTCGCACGCGCTCGGTGAAGTTGTAACCGTTCATCGTTTCCTCAGCCCTGGGTTGGAGCGGTCACTCGACGCCGCTCCCCTCCGTCGCGAGCATCTGCCGCACGTATTGTGCGCGCGCCAGATTGCTCTCGCTATCAGTCAACGCCCGCCCTTCGTGATGAGCAAGGTGCGCCGACTGTGCAAAGATCAGGAGCTTGTTGAGCGTATATACACTGAGCCCTGGGATCAGTTTCAGGCCGACCCCGAGGCGAACCCCACTGAGGAAGTTCATGGCCTCGTCAAACGACAGGCTGCGGGCATACCGCAGCGTTCCATATGCGCGCCACAACTTGTCTTCAATAATATAGCCCGCGTCGCGCACCAGAACACGGCGCGCCTCCTCTTCCCGCTCGATCACGTGGCGCACCACGCGCACCAGCAGGTCCTGCAACTCTTCTTCCGATCGACCCAGGGTGGTTTGGTTGGACAGCTGGAAGAAGTTGCCGACCACCTCGCTGCCCTCTCCATACAAACCCCGGTACGTCAGCCCCATTTGCTGCAGGCCTGCAAGGACCTTGCCAATCTCCTTCGTGAGCACCAGCCCCGGCAGATGAATCAGCACCGACGCACGCAGTCCGGTTCCCACATTGGTCGGACAGGCCGTCAGGTAGCCAAACTCCTTGTGGAACGCAAACGGCACCCGCGCCCCAAGCTCCTGATCCATGCGCGACGCCACCGCAAAAGCGGCCGGAACGTCGAACCCACTCCGCATGGACTGCAGACGCAGATGGTCCTCTTCGTTCACCAGGACGCCAATCTGCTCTCCCAGAAACACCGCCGCCCCTGTGCGGAGCGGATGCTGGGCGTCCAGACCGGCCAACTCCTTGGAGACGAGGTGACGCTCGTGGAGCAACTGACGGTCGAGCGGCCCAGACTCATCCAGACGCAGCAGCACACTGCCGTCGAGCATTGGGACCTGCGCCAGCGCCTCCTTCACCTGCGCGAGCATCCGCAACCGCTCCCCATCCCGCGCCCTACCGGTAAAGGCGTAGCCCACCACATTCCGGGCGAGCCTGAGCCGAGTGGATATCACAATGTCCGAATGCGGGCCCGACGCGTCCAGCCAGCGCACGCCACCATCAGGCAGCAACGACAGATCCAGCGGTGCACGGCGGCTCATTCGAGCACCCGCAGCTTGTCCCGAAGTTCGGCCGCCAGCTCAAACTGCTCGGCATCCACGGCCCGCTGCAGCTTGTCGCGCAGCTCGGTGGTTGCGTCCCCCTCGGCCAGCGTCTCCGGGCGTGGCGCGTCGTAGCGCCGACCCACGTGCTTGCTGCTGCCGTGCAGGCGGCGCAGGAGCTCACGGAGGCTGCCCTCCATGGCGTCGTAGCAGTGTGCACACCCCAAGCGGCCAGTGGCCCGGAAATCACGCGCCGTGGCCCCACAGAACGCGCACACCGCCGACTCCGACCCGCTGGCCGGCGTTGCCTGCTGCTGGACCGCCTGTAGAATCTCGCCCAGCGGATGCTGCGGCAGCGCAATCGTGGTCTCGACGCCTTTTTCGGCCGCACACTTCTCGCACAGGTGCAATTGCGTCACCGCATTGTCCACGATGCGCGTCAGGTGCACCACGGCATCCCGCTCCTTGCAGTGATCGCACAACATCTCAGCCACCTCGCTCCATCATGGGACTCGTCACCAGCCGGCCTTCCTCGAGCGACAGGGCCCGGTCGGCCCGCGCTGCCAATGACAAATTGTGCGTGACCACCACCAACCCGAGGCCAAGATCCTGCGCCAACGACGCAAATAGGTCGTGGAGACGTTCTGCGTTCCCCTGATCCAGATTTCCGCTCGGCTCATCGGCCAGCAAGACCGCCGGACCAGCCGCCAGCGCACGGGCCACCGCCGTCCGCTGTTGTTCGCCCCCGGAGAGCTCGGACGGCCGATGCGACACGCGAGCCGCCATTCCGACACGTTCCAACAGCTCCAGCGCCTGCTTCCGGGAGGCCGCCTCATCGCGGCCGGCGATTCTCAGGGGGAACATGACGTTCTCCAACGCCGAGAACTCACGTAACAGATGATGGAATTGAAACACGAAGCCCACGGTCCGGTTCCTGAGAACCGCGAGTTCGTCGTCACCCATGCCCGCGACCGGCGTGCCTGCCAGCAACACCTCACCCGCGCTCGGTTGCTCCAGCGCCCCCAGCAGATGCAGGAACGTGCTCTTGCCGGAGCCGCTCGCGCCCACGATCGCCACCATCTCGCCCCGGTGCACGGCCAGATCGGCCCCGGCCAGCACGTGCACCGTCCGGCCATCGCCGCCGGTGTACGATTTGCTGAGCGCGCGCGCCTCGATCACGACGTCCGCTTCGGAGGGCCCGGTACCCATCAGTCGTGCCGAATGGCGTCCACGGGATACAGGCGAGCCGCCTGCGCCGCAGGATAGATCGTGGCCAGCGCGGCCACGGCGATACTTGCCGAGACGATGAGCAGCACGTCCATAGGCTGCGTGAACACCGGCAGGTGATCGATGAAATACACCGACGGATCGAGCGGAATGGGAAAGACATCCTCGAGAATGAAGGCGACCACCAGCCCGAGCACCACGCCGGCGAGGGTCCCGACCACCCCGATCACCACACCCTGCAGCAGGAAGATCCGGCGAATTGATCGAGCCGGCAGCCCCATCGCGCGTAGAATGCCGATCTCGCGCGTCTTGTCGGCCACGACCATGGTGAGCGTGGAGACAATGTTGAACGCGGCAATCATGATGATCAGCATGAGGATCACGCCCATTCCCAGCTTCTCGAGCTTGAGCGCCTGAAAGAGCGAGCTGTTCTGCTCCTGCCAGTCCACAGAACGCACATTGCCGCCCATGGCGGCCGCGACGGCGTCACCCACCGCGGGCGCCTGCCAGCGATCGACCGTGCGCACCTCGAGGCCGGTGACATCGTTGCCAAGGTTGGCAAAGCGCTGCCCCGCCTCCAACGCTACATAGATGTAGACATTGTCGTACTCGTACATGCCCGTTTCGAACAAACCGGTGACCACGAACGTGTCTGGCCGATACCCGGTGGGGATACCGGTCGCCGCATTCATCTCCACCGAGTTGAAGCCGAGCAGCAGGATCGTGTCGCCCAGCCAGACATTGAGTTTTGCGGCCAGCATGCGCCCGACCACGGCACCATTGGCCCGCCCGCCATTCGAGAATGTGAAGCTGCCGAGAATCGCCCGATCACGGATCGTGGTGACATCCATGCCATCGGGATTGCGTTCGTCGAGGCCCACCACCTGCGCGCCCTCGCGGTGGCCACCAGGCGACAGCACCAACGACTGGCTCTGCGCAAACGGCGCGACGGCGACCACGCCGGGAATGCTTCGCGCCGTGGTAATCAGCGTGTCCCACCCCGGGAGTCTCAGCTGCTCGCCATACGGCAAAATCCGCACATCCGGCGAGCCAATGAGGATTTTCTCACGCAGGTCGCGCTGCAACCCGTTCATCACACCCATGATCACAATCAACGCGGCCACGCCCACGAGCACGCCGCCGATCGCGATCACGCTGATCAGCGACAGCAACCGCGAGCCGCGGCGGCTGCGCAGATAGCGCCACGCAATGGACAGCTCCAGCCGGCGCAACGAACTCATTGGCAAGCCGGACCGAATGAAACCGTTTCGTGCGCTACCGCAGGTTGCACGTGGGTTCTCACTCTGGACGCATCGTGGGGAACAGGATCACGTCGCGAATGTTGGCCGTGTCGGTGAGGTACATGAGCAGACGATCAATGCCGATGCCCACGCCGCCGGTGGGCGGCATGCCGTACTCCATCGCGCGCAGATAGTCCTCGTCCACCATGGTGGCTTCGTCGTCTCCGGCCGCCTTGAGGCGTGCCTGCGCCTCAAATCGTTCGCGCTGATCAATGGGATCGTTGAGCTCCGAGAACGCATTCGCGAGTTCCTTCCCGCGCGCAAACAACTCGAAGCGCTCCGTGAGCGCCGGATTGCCGCGCTTGGGCTTGGCCAGTGGCGACAACGCCTTGGGATAGTCCACCACAAACGTCGGCGTGTCGATCTTCGACTCCACCAGCGCCTGAAACAGTTCGTCCAGCAGCTTGGGTCGGCTCAAGCCCGCCGGGCGCTCCACGCCCACGCGCGCGGCCACCTCCTTCAGCGCCGCGTCATCGATCGCCATGATATCCACCCCAGCCGCCTGCGAAAGCGACGGCACCCATTCGATGCGCGGGAAGGGCGTCACCAGTGCCGGTACCTTGTCCCCGATGCCCGGCACCGTGCGCAGCACATCGGCGGCCGCGGCAATCAGCGACTCCACCCGGCTCATCATGCCCTGATAGTCCGCGTACGCCTCGTAGAACTCGAGCATCGTGAACTCCGGATTGTGCGTCCGGTCTATGCCTTCGTTACGAAAATCGTGTCCGATCTCGTACACACGCTCGAAACCGCCCACGATCAGCCGCTTGAGATAGAGCTCGTCGGCAATGCGCAGGTACAGCGGCATGTCGAGCGTATTGTGATGCGTGACGAACGGACGCGCCGCGGCACCACCGTACAGCGGCTGCAACACCGGCGTCTCGACTTCCAGATATCCGAGATCATCGAGGTGACGGCGAATCGTGCGCGTGAGCAGCGAACGCGCAGTGAACAGCGCACGCACCTCGGGGTGCACCGCCAGGTCGGCGTAGCGCTGGCGTGCCCGCTGCTCGGTGTCGCTGAATGCCGAATAGCGCACCACCTGTCCATCCACCACCTGCTCCTTGCCGAACGGCAGCGGACGCAGCGCCTTGGCCAGCAGCGTGATCTCGGTGACACGCACTGACACTTCACCGGTGCGTGTGCGCATGAGCGGGCCAACCACGCCGACAATGTCGGACACGTGCAGCTCGCCCGCGATCGCCCAGCCGGCCTCTCCCAATTCGTCGCGCCGAATGTACAGCTGCAGCCGACCGTCCTGGTCCACGAGATTCGCAAAAGCGGTCTTGCCCTGACCACGCCACGACGCGATGCGCCCCGCGAGCCGAACCACCGGCCCTTCCTCACTCTCTCCCAGCAGCTCACGCGCCTCGAGCGTTCCGTGAGTGCGCTCAAAGCTGTACGCAAACGGTTCCACGCCCTGCTCACGCAGCCGGTTCATGGCCGCGATGCGATCGCGCATCAC
>JBBSPE010000080.1:0-19434 GCA_038259155.1 Gemmatimonadales bacterium | reverse complement strand
CGTGCGCTTGTAGCGGTCCGCCGAGGCGTCTTCCTCGGGCGAAATGGTGACGTCCCCACGCGCGGATACAGTGAACACGCCGCCGTCGGCGGTGGGCGCGGTGGTGGTAGCCGTGACTGGCTCCGGCGTGGCTACCGGCCCCTGGCCGCGACGCGCGAGCACTTCGGGCGGCGGTGGCAGGAGCAGGTCCAGCAGCCGTTCGTCCACGCGCTCATTGGCCAGATCTTCTACTTCGCTCTCGCGCTCGGAGCGCACCATGTCAATCGCGCTCTCCACGAGGTCTCGCACCATGGACTCCACGTCGCGTCCCACGTAGCCCACTTCGGTGAACTTGGACGCCTCCACCTTCACGAACGGCGCCGCAGCGAGCTTGGCCAGCCGACGCGCGATCTCCGTTTTGCCCACGCCGGTGGGCCCGATGAGGATGATGTTGTTGGGCGAGATCTCGTCGCGGATGGCGTCGGGCGCCTGCTGTCGCCGCCAGCGATTGCGCAGGGCGATGGCGACGGCCTTCTTGGCGTCGTCCTGGCCCACGATGAAGCGATCGAGTTCGGCCACGATCTGTCGCGGCGTGAGATCGGCGAGACGGGCGACGGCTTGTTCAGTGCGGGCGGACGGCATGGGGCATCGGAGCGAAGCGGGGCGAGGCAATGCACAACGGGCCGTTCACGCGCGACTGGCGGAACGGCATCGTGCGGGTCCGGAGCGTCAGGCCGACGGCTCGAGGACGGTGATGTTGGTGTTGGTATACACGCAGATCTCGCCGGCGATGCGCAGCGAGCGCTCCACGATCTCCCGTGGCGAGAGCGGGGTCTCGGACACGAGCGCGCGTGCAGCGGCGAGCGCGTAACTGCCACCCGACCCAATGGCCAGCACGCCATCGTCCGGCTCGATCAGTTCGCCCGTGCCCGAGACCATGAACCCGTGCTGCACGTCGGCCACGATCAGGAGCGCCTCCAGCCGGCGCAGCACGCGATCGCTGCGCCAATCCTTGGCCAGTTCCACCGCCGCGCGCGGCAGGTTTCCGGGAAAGCGCTCGAGCTTTTCCTCGAACTTCTCGAACAGCGTCACGGCGTCGGCCACGGAGCCGGCGAAACCGGCCAGGACACGTCCGCCCTTGAGCGCGCGCACCTTCACCGCCTGCGACTTCATCACGGTGTCGCCAACCGACACCTGTCCGTCGCCGCCGAGGGCCAGCTTGCCGTCGCGCCGCACTGCCAGAATCGTGGTCATGCTTCAAACATACGCAGCGGTGCGCCGCCGCGAAGGTCTGCGCCCAGGCTCGGCGCACCGCCCGTCCGCGGACTACATTGCAACGAGTGCGTCCCGCGCCGATCCGGGGCGTCGTCCGACCGGCCCCTGCGCCGCTTCGCCCGGAGCGTTTTCCATGATGTCGCCCACTCACAAGCCACGAATCGCGTGGCTGATCAATCTCTTCGACGACGCGGCTGCCCAGCACGCCCACGCCGCCGCCGTGCTGCGCGCGACGGCTGCCCGGCTCGACGCCGAGGTCGTGCCCGTGTACTGTCTCACGGCTGCTACCGCTGCCCTCGCCGACGTGCCTCCCCCCCAACGCCAGTCGCACACTGAGGGGGCGTTGCTGGCCTTGCTGAAGGAGTACCAACTGCCCGCGGGCCAGCCGCTCGTGATCGCGCTCGACGACGACGATCCCTCCGTGAAGGAAAAGGCGACGGCACTCGCCAACGCGCTTCACAACTCGGACATTCTGTTCACTGTGGTGCACACCCAGCGACGTTCGGCAATGGATCGTTTCTTCGTGGGGAGCTTTTCGGAGAAGTTCTTCACGCTCTCGTCAAAACCAGTGCTGGTGCTGAATCCACACGTGGACAATCCGGATACTTATGATCGGATCACGTTTGCCTCGGATCTCAGCGACGAATCCGTCGCGGCATTCCTGCGATTCCTGCCGTTGGCAGCCGGACTCTCTGCGGCCGTGACCATCGAGCACCAGATCCGGGTGAGCGAACTCGGCGCCTTCATGAACAGTGCGTCGTCGCGTGACCAATACCAGCGGGAACTCGCCGACGCGCGACTTCGCGCCGATGCACGTGTTGCGCCCATGCTCGCGGCGGCGGCAGACGCTGGCGTGCCGGTGGATTTCGCGGTGCACCAGGAAAGTGCGTCCGATCCGTCCGGACAGGGATTCGAAGAACGCGCCGCCGATGCGCAGACGCCCATGCTCGCGATCTCGGCGCACGGGCAGCGGCCGTGGCCCGGCAGCATTGGCAGCACGGCGCTCTGGCTCATGCGCCACGCGGAGCGCCCAGTGCTGGTGATGCCGCCGGGGGACGCCCGCTAGGTCGGACGCGTCGGGCTACGCCAGGACGCCGCGATCACGCACGGTGCGCCGTGTTTCCTATGACGTGTCCGCTAGCAGCAGGTCGTCACCGCCGGAAGAGCGGCGCCGCGCGCAGGGCATCGGCGCCAACGCTTCGGCGCTCGGAGTGCACGCCGTCGGTGCACGTCACCGTGACCTGCGTCGCCTGCACCGTGGGCAATATGAGCTCGGCCCCTTGGGTGGCACCGAGGACGCGGCCACTCGCCACCTCCTGCACGACGAGCGCCGATGCCTCCGTGGAGCCGCAACGCACACGCAGCCCACCGGGACGCAGCAGAGAGGCCGCGGACAGCAACACCTCCATGTCGGGACGCACGCCCACGGCGCGGCGTTCGAGGCGTGCTTTGCGGCCGAGCTCGTCACGTACCGTCACGGTGGATAGCTGGCTGGCCGCTCGCTCTTCAAATGGGAAAGCCACCGTGAACGTACGAATGCGACCGTGGTCGGTTGCCTGCAGCGAGCCGCGACGTCGGGCAATCACGCCACCACGTGCGTCCCGCAGCTCCACCATTACGCCAGCGGTGACCTCCGGCGTCGGAAAGCCATCGATTGTGACCGCGGGTAGCAGCGTGAGCCGCCCGTCTTCCTCGCGGCCCCGTACGACCAGCACCGGCTGGCGCCGCCCCATGTTGGCGGCAATCGCGCCAGCGAGCGCCGTGATCGTGCGTTCGCGGGCGCGCAGCATACCGCTGTACGTATAGGGGCTCGTCCACTGCGGGAAGCAGTATCCCATGAGATCGCCCGTTGATGCAGACACACTTGCCGCGCGTGGGGCCAGGCCAGACGCCCAGGCAAACACGTCGTGTCCCACGGACCCAATCAATCCGCCAGCCTCGGGAAACGCCGGGTCCGTCCCGGAGGCGCCACCGCACGGGGCGTGGCGCCGGCCGAGCATGTGGGCCGTCTCATGCACGACCAGATCGGCGGTCTGGCCCGTATTCGTGAACCAGCCCGTGTGCACGACAGCGCCGGTGCGTGTGGCCGGTCCCGACGAGGCGGTGTTGCCCGGGATGTACGCGAACCCGCCGAACGCGGTGAAGGTGAAGCCGGCCGGCGGCGGCACCACGCCCAACCAGTAGTCCTCTCCGGAGCCGGCGTCGGCAACGCGTGCCAGATCGAGCTCCTGGAGCAGTGGTACCCAGAAGCCAGCATCGCCGCCGGTGGGCGGCGCACCAAATGACACACCGGTTGCGAAGGGCACAGCCACCGTGGCCTCCAGTTCGCCCATCGGGAAGATGCGCCGGAACTTGGGCAGGTACTCCTCCAGATTCACGGCGTCCACGTTGCCGGTGACGCTTCCGTGCGCCGCGAGCGCGATGGGTACGAACCGCAGGCGGATGGTTGGCAGCGAGACGGTAGCCAACGACGATGAGCTGTCGCGCGGAAAGACGTCGTTGGCTGGTTCCACGTCGCTTGCCGTTCCGGCCGGGTCGCGCTGCAGGCGCCAGCGCAGACCGGAGCGCAGTTCGGATGCCGGTACAAGAAACTGCGCCGACGGCACTCTCCATGATGCCTCGCCCACAAAGGGCGCAACGGAGACGGTGTCGGCGCGCACGACGGCGTCACTCTCATCACGAAGCGTGAGTACGAGCGGTCCCGGGCTGATGGCGCGGCTCGTACTCGAGAGCAACACGTTGAGCACCGCCGCGTTGCCGCCGAGTACCATGGGAATGGACCCGTCCGGGGCCTGTGTGCCCTGTGTCCACTGCGCATTCAGGATGCTCACGTCTGCGGGCGCGGGCGCGAGCACGTTGACGGCGACGGACGCGGAGCGACCCTCACTCGTGGCCGTGATGATGGCGCCGCCCGGCGTCACGGCGGTGACCCCGGTGACGCCGCCGGGATTGCCCGACACCACCGAGGCGATCGCTGGCGCCGATGACGACAACTGCACCATCCGGCCCACGAGCTCACGACCCTGACCATCGCGGGTGGTGATCACCAGCGCGCGGAACTCGCCCACCGTGAGCTCGACCGTGCCCGCCGGCGCCAACTCCACCGTGGCCACCGCGGCCGGAGGTTCCGGCGTGGGCGGCGGTGTGGTGCCACCCTCCCCACCGCAACCGGTGCCAAGCAGGACGGCTGCCGTCAGAGCGGCGGCCGTGAACACGTTCAGGGTGCGTGCGGCATGGTGCCGCCGGTGTGCACGTGAAGGCATCAGGCTCGGGGGTGTGCTTGTCGGTACACCTTCTTCAGGCGCTCGACGCTGGTGTGTGTATAGATCTGCGTGGTGCTGATGCTGGCGTGACCGAGCAGTTCCTGCACGGCCCGCAGATCGGCGCCCGCGTCCACGAGGTGCGTGGCAAACGTATGGCGCAGCGAGTGCGTGCTCAAGTCGGCTCCCTCATCGACGGCGGCGAGCAGCGTGGTCATGGCGTGGTGTACCGCGCGGGCGCTCAGGCGCGTGCCGCGTTCACTCAGGAAAAGCGCGTGGCGGTCCACCCGAGCCTTTCCGCGGCTCGCGGCGTTGGCGGGCGATCCTTCCGCTTCAGGCTTCGCACCGCGCTGCGCCACCAGCCGATCACGCACCGACAGGTAGTTGCGAATCGCACGCTGCGCATGTTCACCGAGCGGCACGATGCGCTCCTTGCGCCCCTTGCCGCGCACCTTCACCTGGAGCGAAAGCAGATCGATGTCCGGAAGGTCGATGCCACGCAGCTCGGACAACCGCAGGCCGCTCGAATAGAACAGTTCCACCATGGCGGCATTTCGCACGTCCGTGAACTTGCCGGACTGCGCACGTGTTGCCGCGTGCGTCATCAGAGTGGTTGCCTGCGTCTTGTCGAGGTACGCGGGCAGCGTGCGCGAGAGGCGCGGCGTACCGACCGCGCGCGCGGGGTTCACGTCCACCCGTTCATCACGGTGCATCCAGCGATAGAACGAGCGCACGGTGGAAATACCGCGGGCCAGCGAGCGCTTGGCGAGGCCGGCGCGCTGCAGGTGCGCCAACCAGCCGCGCAGGTCCTGGCGCGTGAGCGTCTCCCACTTCCACCCTTCCACCCCGTGTGCGCTTCCAAGCCACGCACACAACGCACTCAGGTCGCGGCGATATGCGATGAGCGTGTTGGGAGCCAAATCACGCTCCTTCTCAAGATGTTCGAGAAACTCCTCGACGTCGGACGGCAGGCGCGCAGCGGCAGACGTGGGGATCGCGCGCATGACTACTCGACGGACGCGGAGGCGACGGGTTCCGCGATGGCGGAGGCCGCACCAGCGGAGGCCGCACCAGCGGAGGCCGCACTGGCAGGTGCCGCAGCCGCCACCTCATGCCGGTATACTGGCGTGATCGCGTGCTCCACCATCCATGCATCGAGCGCCTGCAGCGCACGCGCAGCGAACTTCTCCCGCTTGATGCGCTTGTCGCGCTCCGGCCGATCGAGATCGTCGAGCAAACCGAAGTTCGCGTTCATGGGCTGGAAGTGCGCCGGGTCCGCTTCCCGCATGTAACGATAGAGCGCGCCGAGCATGCTGTGCGGCGGCGGCACGATGGGTTCCTGAGCATGCATCATGCGCGACAGGTTGATGCCGGCGAGCAGCCCAGTGGCCGTGCTCTCCGTGTACCCTTCCACGCCGGTGAGCTGCCCTGCGAAGAGCAACTGCGCGTCGTCCTTCACCGAGAGATGCGGCGTGAGCGCAGCCGGCGCGTTGAGATACGTGTTGCGATGAATGGACCCGAAGCGCAGAAACTCGGCGTCGGCAAGACCGGGAATCAGGCGGAACACCCGCTGCTGCTCCGGAATGCGGAGGCGCGTCTGAAAGCCCACGAGATTCCACATGCGACCACCGCGATCTTCCTGTCGCAGCTGCACCACGGCCCACGGGCGGCGGTCGGTGCGCGGATCACGCAGGCCAATGGGCTTCATGGGCCCAAAGCGCAGCGTGTCACGACCGCGTCGTGCCATCTCCTCGGCAGGCATGCAGCCCTCGAAATACGGCACCTTGTCGAACTCATGCGCGGTGAACTGGTCACCGGCAATGAGCGCGTCGATGAACGCCTCGTATTCGTCGCGCGAGAACGGACAGTTGAGATAGGCGCCCGCCGCATCGGCGCCTTCCATGGTCTCCTTGTCCCAGCGCGACTGTCTGAACGCGATGCTCGTGTCGATGGACTCAACGGCGATGATGGGCGCGATGGCATCGTAGAACGCCAGCGAGTCGAGACCAAGCCGCGCGCCGATTGAATCGGCGAGTGTGCTGGCGGTGAGCGGACCGGTCGCGATGATGCCGGGCGACGGCAGCTCCTGCACTTCCTCGCGCACCACCGTGATGTTGGGGTGCTGGTGCACGCGATCATGCACACCGGCCGCGAACACGTCGCGATCGACGGTGAGCGCGGATCCGCCGGGCACACGCGCCGCGTCGGCACACGCCAGCACCATGGAGCCGAGCGCCCGCATTTCGGCCTTGAGCAGGCCGTGCGCATTGGTGGTCTCGGTGCTCTTGAACGTGTTGGAGCACACGAGCTCGGCAAGCCGATCGGTTTTATGGGCAGCCGTGCCACGCACCGGCCGCATCTCGTGCAGCTGCACCTGATGGCCGCGCTCGGCGAGCTGCCAAGCGGCCTCACATCCGGCGAGGCCGCCACCTACGACGTGTAACGGCAAGTTGAGCGACATCCCGCAATATACCGGCGGGACGGCACGGGGGGCAGCGCAGCGTCGCGCTCCTCCCCCCACCGTCACGCTGTCGCGCAGTCACGTCGCGCTACGGTCAGACGGGCTGCGGAGCCCGTGACTGCTCCCGACGCGCACGCGTGTGCCGTGGCGCCACGGCCGTCCGGTCGGTTGCCCCACGCGTCGGTTGCCGAGTGGACGGTGACGACGACAGGGTGAAGCTTGCCACCAGCTCAAACTGCCGGTCGGCCTGCGACGACAACTCCTGCGCGGCGCTCGCCGATTCCTCAGCGTTGGCTGCCACCTGCTGCGTGACCTCGTTCACCTGCGCCACGGCGTCTGTGATGCGCTGCACGCTCTCTCGCTGCTGCGCACTCGCCTGCGCGATATCGTCCATGCGCTCGCCCACTTGCGTGATGCGCGTCCTGAGCGAGTCGAGTTGCTCGGAGACTTCCTGTGACACCGCCGCGCCACGCACCGCACTTTCGCGCGAGCCGGCGAGCAACGTGGCCGTGGAACGCGATGCTTCGGCACTGCGCAGCGCGAGTGCGCGCACCTCTTCCGCCACCACGGCGAATCCGCGACCGGCGTCTCCCGCACGCGCCGCTTCCACCGCCGCATTCAGCGCGAGCAGATTGGTCTGGAACGCAGTCTCGTCAATCGTCTTGATGATGCGCGCAGTCTGGTCGGCGGCGGAGGTGATCTCCTCCATCGCGCCGGAGAGTCGTGTCATGCCCGTGACACTTCGCTCGGCGTCAATGCGTGCGCTGTCCGCGAGTTCCCGCGCGTCCGTGGACGTGCTGGCGTTGCGCTGGGCCATGCTGCGCATTTCCCCGAGCGAGGCCGCGACCTGTTGCAGCGACGCTGCCTGATCGGACGAGCCACTGGAGAGCGCGGTGGCACCGGCCGCAATCTGGCCCGAGGCGGAGGCCACACTTTCGCCGGCCCCGCGCAGATCACGCATGGCCGTGTCAATCGACTCCGCGGCGGTGTTGAGCGCTTGCTTGATGCGCGCGTGGTCGCCGGAGTAGTTGCCGTGGACGCGCGCCGTGAGGTCGCGACCCGCGAGCAACTCGAGTGCACTGGTGGCCTCCTGCACGGGGGCGATCACCGCGTCGAGCGTGCGGTTGAAGCCGTCCACGACGCTGCGATACGAGCCCTCGAAGCGGTCGGCGTCGGCGCGCTCCGAGAGCGACCCGGCCTGCGCCGCAGTCGCGAGGCTGTCCGTGGCGGACACCAGTTCCCGCACGCGATGGCGCGCTGTGTCGTAGGCCGTGATGGCGGCCAGAATGTGCGTGCGCATCGCGTCCACGTCCCGCGCGAGGTCGCCAAGCTCGTCCCGTCGAACACTGTCGAGCGGCGGAGTGGACGGGGTCACGGTGGCGTCGAGATCGCCAGCCGCGAGGCGTGCGAGCGCGTGCGAAAGCTGTGTCACGCAAACGCGCTGCAACAGATTCACACGCTGCGAAACGAGCGCGAGCACACGGCTGAACGAGGAGGCGGTAAACCACGCGAGGGCGATGCCCAGCGCGACCACGAGCAGCGTGCCCACCACGACCACCGCGGCGAGCCTGCTCATGGCCGACGTGTCGGCCGTGGTGCGCTCCGCGAGTGTGAGCGACTCCGAGTTCACGGCCTCCGAGATCACATCCCGGATGCGGTCGTAGTGTTCCTTGCCGGCCCCACTCTCGGCAATGAGCGCGATCACGTCGGAGGTGGCAGAGCCATCGTTCACACGGCGGCGCAACCGGATGCCCGGCTCTGCGGCCTCCTTCTGCCACTGATCGGCGCGGTCACGCAGTTCCGTCCAACGCGCCACCTGCGCGGAATCGTCTGCCGAGTGTTCGAGCAGCGAATCGAGCGTGGCGGCGTAGGCGGCGCTTCCCTCGGTGTAGGGCGCGAGCGACGCCTCCGAGCCGGTGAGCAGGAAGCCGCGGTAGCCGGACTCCATGTTCACCAAGTCGGTCATGGCGCTCTGGGCGAGCCGCATGATGTCGCTGGATTCGGACCGTTCAGCGGCCCGGGTGGATGACTGACCGAGAAACGTGGAAATGGAGGCGCTCTGCAGCACCACGAGCGTGAGCACCGCGCCGTAGCCGGCCAACAGGCGGGTACGGACTCGCAGATTGTCGAACCAGATCACGGTGGGACTCGCAAGGGAGGGAGATTGCGGAGGACATCCGCGCCACCAACTGCGTGGAGCGGGACATCCTTGAGCTTCGACCATGTCCCTTGCGAACTTGAGCGTTGCGTGGCGCCGCCTCTGCGCCACACGCCCCCCGCGTTATGCCACCTCGGCGACCGCCTCCTCCGGCGCGGGCACGTCCCATTCGTTCTGGCACTTGAGACACTTCCGGAAGTGGCCGCGCGTGGCCTTGAACTTCGCCTCGGCGCCCATGTATCCGCACTCGGGGCACTTCTCCTTCACGGGCTTGTCCCACACCACGAAGTCGCACTCGGGATAGTTCTCGCACCCGTAGAACGCCTTGCCACGCTTCTTTGAGCGGCGCTCGGCAATCTCGCCACCGTCCTTGGGGCAGAATACGCCTGTGGGCATGGAGCGCGTGCCGCGACACTTGGGAAATCGCGAACAACCCAGGAAGTCGCCGGAACGACCGTGCCGAATCACCATCGGTGCCTGGCACTCCTGACACTTGTACTCGGTGAGTTCGGCCGGCTTGCGCTCGCCCTTGATGGGGCGCGTGTACTTGCAGACCTTGGGGTGATTCTCGCACGCCACGAACGGACCAAAGAAACCGCCCTTGGCCACGAGCTTGCCACCACATTCGGGGCACTTCTCGGTCTCGAGCGCGGACAGGTCGTGCGCCACGGCGATGAGCAGATCGAGGTCGTCGTCGTTGAGCGTCTTGTGGAACGGCTGCCAGAAATCGTGAAGGGCGGCGTGCCAGTCGAGATTGCCCTCTTCAATGCGGTCGAGCTCCCCTTCCATCTGCGCCGTGAAGCCCACGTTGAAGACGTCCGGGAATTTCTTCACCATGACCTTCTCCACCGTTTCGCCGAGCGGCGTGGGGAAGAATCGCCGCTGCTCGAGTGACACGTAGCGACGGTCGGCGAGGACGGAAATAATGGACGCGTACGTGGACGGCCGTCCAATGCCGAGGCTTTCCAGTTCCTTCACGAGCGAGGCTTCGGAGAAGCGCGCGGGCGGCTTGGTGAAGTGCTGCGTGGGCGCGATGGCGCTCACGGGCACGGTGTTGCCCACCTCCATGGCAGGCAGCGCCTGTTCGTCTTCAATGGCCTTGCCGTCTCCCTCCTCGCGCGCTTCGCGATAGAGCGCGAGAAAGCCGGCGAACTTGAGTACGGATCCGGTTGCGCGGAACGTGTACTCATGACCGCCGCGCGGGATCGCGAAGTCAACCGTGGTGGTGTCGAACACGGCGGGTGCCATTTGCGACGCCATGAACCGCTGCCAAATGAGCTGATACAGCTTGAACTGATCGGCCGTGAGGTACTTCTGCACGTCTTCCGGACGCCGTGACGGATCGGTGGGGCGCACGCCTTCATGTGCGTCCTGTGCGTTCGCCTTGGTGCTCGGATACAACTGCGGCTGCGCGGTGAGGTACTCCTCGCCGAACTGCGCCTTGAGCAGATCACGCGCGGCGAGCGCCGAGACTTCGGACACGCGCTCGGAGTCGGTACGCATGTACGTGATGAGGCCCACCGCGCCTTCGGGCCCGATATCGATGCCTTCGTAGAGGTCCTGCGCCAGACGCATGGTGCGCTTGGACCCGTAGCTCAGTTTCTTGGCCGCTTCCTGCTGCAGCGTGCTGGTCTTGAACGGCTTGGAGGTGTTCTTCCGTCCTTCACGCTTCTTGAGGTCGGTGACCTGAAACGACTTCACCCCATCGAGATCGCGCAGAATGGCGTCGGCCTGATCGGACGTACCGATCTCGGGCTTCTTGCCGTCCATGTGATGCAGCTTGGCCGAGAAGGGCTGCGCGTCGTGCGCCAGGTCGGCGGCAATGCTCCAGTATTCCACCGGCGTGAAGGCGCGGATCTCGCGCTCGCGCTCCACGATGATGCGAAGGGCGACGGTCTGCACGCGTCCGGCGGAGAGACCCTTCTTGACGGTCTTCCAGAGCACCGGGCTGGCCTTGTAGCCCACGAGCCGATCGAGCACTCGGCGCGCCTGCTGCGCGTCCACGCGATCGCCGTCGATTTCGAGCGGGCGATCCATGGACGATTGGATGGCGTCCTTCGTGATCTCGTGAAAGAGCACGCGGCGAATGGGTGCTTCCACACGACCGCGGGCCGGACCGCTGGTGAAGAACTTGGCCACATGCCACCCGATCGCCTCCCCTTCGCGATCAGGGTCGGTTGCGATGAAGATTTCCTTGGCCACCTTGGCGTGCTTCTTGAGGTCGGTGAGGATGTCCTCTTTGCCCTCAATGGTCACGTAGTCCGGCGCGAAGCCGTGCTCGATGTCGATGCCCAGCTTTTTCGCGGGCAGGTCACGGACGTGGCCCACGGTTGCCTTGACCGTGTAGCCGCTGCCCGGATACTTGCCAATGGTCTTGGCCTTGGCGGGTGACTCCACGATGACGAGCGACTTGCCGGCCACGGCGGGCGACGTGAGGTCCAGCAGATTCCGGCGTGTGGTCTTTGCGACCTTGGTCGCCTTTTTGGCGGTCTTCTTGGCGGCTGTCTTTCGGACCGTTTTCGCAGCGGACTTGGACGTACGCTTCGCGGCCGGCGCGCTGTCGCTTGCCGAGGTGGATTCGGTCGTGTCCGCCGACGCCGCGGCTTTCTTGGCCGTGGACTTTCGGGCGGTTGTCTTCTTCGCGGCCTTCTTGATTGCCATGGGGCGTCAGTGAAGCGGGGTGCGGTCGTTGGCCAGCAAAGGGACGTCAAGTCCAACTTCGTCTGCGAGGGCCCGGATCTCGGGCAAGCCAATGCGACCGTCAATATGGAACAGGGCGCGCTCGACGAGCTGCTCGAAGTCGAATGCGGCCAAGACTCCGGAGTGCTGCAACGTCACGAGGTACCCCCAAGCATCTGCGGTGAAGCGACCACGTTCGTGTGGTCCCTGAACACGTAATGAACCTGTCAACTGACCGGCCTGATGCATGGTTGGCCGGCCTCCCGACGATTCCGGCTGCAGATCATCGGTGAAGTACAGTGACAGCACCTCACCGATTTCCTGCCGGTCCAAACCTCTCGCCGCCAGGAACCGTTCGAGATCCCCGATATCACTATCGGCGGAAAAGTGTTCCCTGAGCGTGGCGAGCATCTGCATCCAGCGGGCCGTCATGCAACCGCCCGGCGCCGAGCCCGTGTGCTATCCGTCATGCGTGAATCCTGTGCCGTTCTATTTATAGATGCGGGTGATGGGACCGTGCGCAGACGAGCACCTGGTCCACCACCTGTTCAAACGTGAGTGCGCCCGTATCGACGCGACACGTCGCGGTTCGATACAGGCTATCCCTTGCCTCCGCGAGTCGTTCCAGCGAGGTAGCCGGGTCGGCGACGGCGAGCAGGGGGCGAATAGTGGCATCCTGACGCAGCCGCGCCAAGGCTCCGGCCACCGATATCTCCAGATGGATCATACAGGCGCGACCCGCGACCCGCGCAAGCACACCGGGTGCGGTGACCCATCCGCCACCGGGCGCCCAGACCTGCGGAGCGGCGGCGAGCAGCTCGACCGTGAGGTCGTATTCCATTTTCCGGAACGCTGCTTCTCCTTGCTCAGCAAAGAGTTGCGGGATCGAGCACCCGCTCCGCCGTTCGATGGCCACGTCGAAATCCACAAACCCCACGCCCAGCGCCTCCGCCGCCGCACGGCCCACCGAGCTCTTGCCGGCGCCGGGCAGTCCGACCAGGATGAGCGGCTGGAGCAGCGAAGGCTGATCGGGCACGCGCGACGTCAGCCCGGCGTCCGGGCATCGAGCCGCGCATCAAGATGCGCGAGATAGCCGTCCAGATTGCGCTCCACCTCGCGCAGCGAATCGCCGCCGAACTTCTCCAGCACGGCCTGGGCGCAGACGAACGCCGCCATGGCCTCCGCGATCACTCCCATCGCCGGCACCGCCGTCACATCACTCCGCTCGGCCGCCGCCGAGGCGACCCCTCCGGTGGCCACGTCCACGGTGGCCAGCGGCTTCATGAGCGTGGCGATCGGCTTCATCGCGACGCGAATCACGAGCGGCTCCCCGGTGGTCATGCCACCCTCCAGTCCACCGGCGCGGTTGGTGCGGCGACGGACATGCCCCGCACGCGTCCGGCCAGGTGACGGCTCAATCTCGTCGTGCACTTCGGCGCCGGTGACACGTGCCGTCTGGAACCCCAGACCGATTTCCACACCCTTCACGGCCTGGATGGAAAGCATCGCCTGCCCGAGTCGTCCGTCGAGCTTGCGATCCCATGAGACGTGCGAGCCCAGGCCGACCGGCAGGCCGGTGATCACGACCTCGCAGATGCCGCCGAGTGTGTTGCCGGCGCGTTTGGTCTCATCTATGAGCGCGATCACCCGCGCCTCGGCCTCGGCGTCGAGCATGCGGACCGGCGACTGGTCGGCGGCGGCGTTGAGATCGTCTGGCCATTCGGCGGGTGCGGCGGCGTCAATGCCACCAAGGTGCGCCACGTGTGAGCCGATGTGCACCCCGAGTTGCGCGAGGAACTGTCGGCAGATGGCGCCTGCAGCGACGCGGGCCGTGGTCTCGCGCGCGGACGCACGTTCCAGAATGTCGCGCGCGTCTGCGCGGTCGTATTTGAGCACGCCCGTGAGGTCGGCGTGTCCGGGGCGCACCCGTGTGACGACGCGTTTGCGCGGCGTGCTGGCATCGCTGTCGCGCGGCGCCGGGTCCATGATCTCGACCCAGTTCTTCCAGTCGCGATTGTGGATGAGCATGGCGATCGGCGAGCCGAGCGTTTCTCCGGAGCGGACGCCCGACTGGAACTCCACCCGATCGGTTTCGATCTGCATGCGGCGCCCGCGCCCGTAGCCCTGCTGCCGACGGGCCAACTGACTGTTCACCTGCTCGGCCAACAGCGGCACGCCGGCGGGCATACCCTCAAGGATGGAGACGAGGGCCGGGCCGTGCGATTCGCCGGCGGTTGTGAAGCGCAACATGGACAGCGGTGTTGAGGAGACGCAGGGGCGGCGGCGCCGCGCGGTTCTGGCGATAACGTAACGGATGCGCGGGGCCGGATGCACAGACGCCGCGCCCCCAGGGCTGGGGACGCGGCGTATGCGTTGCGTGGGTCACCGCCCGAGGGCGGTCCGGGCGTCGCGGCCGAAGCCGCGTCGCGTCAGTTGCAGACCGACGTGAAGTTGTTGGGCAGCTGGACCAGCGTGACACCGCGGATCGTGGCGCCCACGAGCACCAGCGCACCGTCGGACCGCTGTGAGGCACGCACCGGACCGATGATCGGGTCCCGGATGGCGATGGAGCCCACCTTCTTGAAGCAGTAGCTGTCGTAGATCTCGATGACCGGCTCCGACGAGGCGACGAACGCGAGACGCGTGCTGAGGTCGGTGGAGTTGACGCCCTTGTTCCCCGGGTGGAAATCCATGCCGCCGGTGCTGCCGCGCGACTGGAAGATGCCCTGCAGGCGGAGCGTCCGGTCGAAGACGTAGGTGGAATCGCCCTTGATGGCCGCGAGCTCGCCGTCAAAGTTGATGCCCACGCCCTGCACCCGCGCGAAGGTGTTGGCCACATAGTCCGACACGTCCATGGAGCGCGAGACACCGCGATCGATAACGGGGCGTGGCGGCGTGCGATCAAAGCCGGCCGTGGCGTCATACAACAGTCCGCGGCTGCCGAGCACCGGACCGCCTTCACCAATCACGGCGCGCCGGAAGTTGCCGGAGTTGCGCACGTAGGTGGTGTCGCGGAACGCGAGCTGGTCGATGCGAATGACCACGGAGTAATCGAAGAACGTACCGTCGGGCAGGGAGATGCGCTGGCGGTTGGGCACGAGCAGCGAGTCACTGCCCACGCCGCCGGCCGCATACCGCTCCACTTCAAGGGTGTCCGCGCGGCCGGCTGTCTGGCCGATGGACTGCTCGAAGAAGAAGTGCGATGCCTGCTTGGTCAGGTTTTCGTAGCGTACCGTGCCCTTGTTGGGGAACGGGGCCGACTGACCCGGTGTGGGCGTGGTGGAGTACACCAGGACCACGTCTTCGCAGGGCGAGTCGAGCGCGATGCCGCCGGTGCAGGTGGACGCGATGAACTGCGGGCGATCGGAGAAGTCGTAAATGGTGCGCTGCGTGATGATCTCATCGGTGGTTTCCGAGCGCACGGACGTGACGCTGTAGGCGATGATGTTCGGCAGCGGATACCGATAGAACTCCTGTCCGGTGTTGCCGTTGAGCAGGTCCACGTAGCTGATGGTGGTACCGCCCGAGTTGGCCACGAGCAGCGTATCGGCCATTGTACCATCGCGGTTGCGCGGCCAGCCGGAGATACCCCAGGGCCGCGAGCCCACAATGATCGGCTGGCGGAACGTGGTGTCGGCCAGATTGTAGACCTCGAGCTGGTTGCGCTCGATGTTGGACATGTACAGCCGATTGTTGCGCGGGAAGTAGAGTGCATCGGCAATGCGTCCGCCGTCCGGCAGCGGGCGAGTGTAGCCGGCCACCACCTGCGCGGTATCGAGGCGTACAGCACCGGAGGAGAAGCGCGCGACGTCGCGACGACCGTTGGCGTTGCGGGCGAAGCCCTGCACCGTGACCGGGGTCGGGAACACGCTCACCGGAATGCGCGTGGTGAATGTGCGCACGAGGGTGCTGAAGCTTCCGTCGGACTGCACGGAGTCGGCCACCAGCAACGCACCGGCAAGGGTGCGCACCTCGTAGCCGAGCGCCACGATACCGACCGGATCGCTGGCTTCCACAAACACGGTGTCGGTGATCTCGAGACGCGGGGCGGCGCCGGTCTTGACCACGGGAATCGTGTTGAGGCTGTCGCGATTCTGCACGGCATAGGCGACGGTGGTGCCCAACACCCGCTGATTCATCGAGTCCACGATGAACGGCGTGACGGTGAGCGACTTGCCCGTGACCGAGTCTGGAATGGCGAGCGTGTCGAGTGTGGCCACGGAGTCCGGCAACAGGCCGCCGTACACGGTGGAGTCGCTGGCGACATATGCGCCGGCGGTGACGTAGCCAAGCGTGCGGATACCAAAGCGCGCCCGTCCCGTGAGGGACAACACGACCGACTTACCGGTGACCACGGGGCTACCGGCCGTGGGACTGGTGACGGCGGCAACCGGCGGGGCCAGATTGCCCACGGTCATGAGGAGCGACGCCGTGTCGGACATGTTCCCGGCGCCATCTTCCGCCATGGACTGGACAATCACCGTGCTCCCGAGCGGGGCGCTGGGCGGCACGAGCGCGGTGATGTTGTAGGTGAACTCCTGGAGCGCACTCGTGAAGGTGGTATCGAGCGTACCGCTGATACCTCCGGTGAGTCGCACGTGGATGGTCTTGAGCCCGATATCGTCCTTGGCGTTGACCGAGAAGACGAGTACGGAATCGGCGCTGTTGAGCCCGCGCGTCATGGTGACGCGTGGCTTGGCGATGTCCGGGAACGGGGGATCGATGAGCTCGTCCCCGTCGCAGGCCGCCAGTCCAGCGACTGCCAGCCCGAGCACGGCGGCTCGCAGGGCGAGCGCGCCGGATCGGCGGACAGAGCGGACGTGAGTCATGGCGAATGCTCGCATGGTGTGATGGCTCCTCAGCGGCCCGGAGGCGGCGTGGTGCCGTCCTCGAGAATGTGCGGCGTGACCAGGATGAGCAGGTCGCGCTTGGTCTCGCTGGTGGTGTTCTGTGAGAAGAGGCGGCCAGCGAACGGCAGGTTCATGAGGAACGGGATGCCGGAGCGGAAGCGTGAGACTTCCGTGACCGTGAGACCACCAATCACCGCAGCTTCTCCATCGGCCACGAGCACCTGGCTCTCGGCGCGCTGCTGATTGAAGATGATGCCCACGTCCGACGGTCCGACTTCCGCATTCGAGTTCTCAGCCTTGATGTCGAGGATGACCATGCGGTTGTTGGTGACCTGCGGCGTGACGCTGAGGCGGATGCCCGCTTCCTTGATCTGGACCGAGGCGCGCGGGAAGAACGTGCCCGAGCTCGGATCCTGTCCGGCGCCACCACCACCGCCACCACCACCTCCGGCGCCGCCACCGGCGCTGGCGTCAATGACGCGGATGGGAATTTCCTGGCCAACAAAGATCTCGGCCGTGCGGTTGTTGAGGATCGTCACGCTGGGCTCGGACTGCACGTCGGCAAGCGACGACGTCTGCAGCGCGTTGAGGAACGCGGTGAGCTGGTAGCGGCCGAGTGCCGTGGAGTAGATCAGGTTGAGCGCGTTGGGCTTGATCGCGTTGTTGGCGTTGGCGATGCCGGAGATCGCGTTTCCGCCAAGGGCAATGCGGGCCGGTCCCTGGTACGGCGTACCGCCACCACGGGCGTCGTTCACGCCGTCACCGTTGAGGTCGACCGGCACAAGCGTGCTCGGATCGGTGCGCGGCACGAGCTGCTGGAAGAACTGCTTGGAGCCCTGTCCAAGGTCATAGGCGAGGCCGATGTCCTGGATGCCGGTGCGATTGATGAAGATGATCTTGGCCTTGATGTTGACCTGCGGCGTGCGCACGTCGAGTTCCTGCAGGCGCTTGATCAGCTCGGGCAGCCGCGTGGGCACTTCGCTGATGATGAGCTTGTTCGTGGCGCTGTCAGCGGAGACAGAGCCGCGAATGTTGCAGCCCTGACCCTCCGGCGGTGCGCCGCCTTGCTGTCCCTGCTGGCCCTGCTGGCCGCCACCCATCTCGCGTCCGACCTGCATGCTCGCGAGCTGGCTGCAGTCACGGGCGAGCAGTGCGCGCACGGTGGGCGCGAGGCTTGAGGCCTTGGCGTAGTTGACGTTGATGATCTGCGTGACGAGCGGCTCGAGCGACTGGTTCTGCGCGAGCGCGCTGTAGCTGTCCACGGTGATGATGCCGCTCGGATCTTCGGTGGCAGCGAGGCCCTGCGACTGCAGGATGGCCTGCAGTGCGACGTCCCACGGCTTGTCGGTGATGTCGGCGGTGACGGTGCCTTCAACATTCTTGCCAACCACAATGGTGCGGCCGGAGAACGAGGCGAAGGTTGCGATCACGTCGCGGATGCTCGTGCCATCGAGATTGATGGTGATGCGCGGCTGCTGCGACGGCTGTGACTTGGAGGCGCGCATCACGTCGGGGGCCCGTGGAATCGCGAGCGGAACGCGGACGGCGACGGGCGCGTCCACCGACGAAAACGAGCTGGTGGAGACGTCCAGGCTGCCGGCGCGTTCATCCTGCTGCACGACCGTCTCGACGCGCCGTGGTTCCGGCTGCGGTGCGATGGGCTGCGGTGCAACGGGCTGCGCGGGCGCAACCTTCACCGGCTCGGCGAGCGCGGCGAGGGGCACGTTGTTGAGGCCGGCAGTCTGTGACGCGAGTGTGGCCGTGGGCGCGGGGAGCGCGGCGATGCGCTCGTCCATGCTACGGTCGGCATCGGTCGTGATGTCAGGCGTGACCACGGTGGCGCCGGCTGTGCTGGCGACGCGCGTGAGCGGCGCGAAGCTATTGGGCATCATGTCCCAGCGGGCGAACTGCGCGGCGCCGGAGACGCGCACGCGAATCTCGCCGGACTCATGGCGCACGACATACGACTGCTTGCTGTCGAGTTCGAGCACCACGCGGACGGTGTTCTCATCGAACTGGGCCACGCGCACGTCGCTGATTGCGCCGCGGGCGGAGCGATCGTAGGAACGCGGCTTGATCGCGAGCTGCGCCCCGACGACGTCGAGCACGATGCGATGCGGGGTGTCGAGTGTAAAGTCGGAGACCTTGGACGCGGCGTCCACGGCGATCACCAACTCGGCACCATCAATACCCGGCAGGAGCGAAATGCCCGTGACGCGGGGACCGGCGAGCGTGCCGGGGGTCCAGATGGCCGCAGAAGCGGCTGGCAGGGCGGTGCGCGGGCCGGGCGGCACGGCGATACCCGCCACCATGCTGTGCACCAGGGCCACGGAGAGCACCGCGGCCGTTGACTGAACGATCATCGCGTCCTCGTTGTGGTGGAATCGCTGGACAGTGGCAGCGTGTCCTGCCGGCTGAATCCAAACTCGTTGATGGAGAAAATCACGGCTTTCTGTCGGATGTTGGCGATGCGGAGGCGGCCGAGGGTCTGGCCGACGCGCACGCGGTACTGGGCCTGCGAGATGACGTCGCGCAGGATGGCGACGGAGTTGTTGCCGACGGGATCGAAGGCGACAGCCGTGAGGCGAAGTTCACTCACCAGCGGGCGCAGGTCGCCGTTTTCCATGAGTGACTCGTACGGGTCGCGTCGTCCGCCGGCCGAGTAGGAGAAGACTTCACGCGCGATGTTCACCGTGGGTGCGGCTTCGCTGCCGCGCGCGGTCAGCGCGGTGGTGTCCACGGTGCCGGCGGCGACGCGCGAGACCACGCGGG
>JBBSPE010000079.1:0-19735 GCA_038259155.1 Gemmatimonadales bacterium | reverse complement strand
GGAGCGGCCGCGATCTTGAGCTCGGCCTCGCTCAGGGACGCGATGGAGCGGGCGGCCGCCTGAAAGCTTCGGACACGAAACGGCGACTCCCCGTGCAGTTCAAGCAGGGTCGCGATTTGCGTGAGGACATGAGACGCGGCGCGGGGATCCATTCCTGCAATCTAGCGCATCGCGTCCGCCGCCGATCAGGACTCCACGCCCGCGAGTCGCTTGGCCTGCTTGATCAGCTCGATGAGCTGCCGTTCCGTCAGCTCCAGCTCCTGCTCCGCCGCTTCGCCGTCCAGCAGGCCGCTGCGCATGGACACGCCCACCTGATTCAGATAGCGGACCTTGTCGAGCACCTCGCCGGTGAGCTGGCGCAGCCCGTGGTAACGCCGCTTTTCCGCGTTGGCGCGCCGGTACCGCTGCTGCAGCTCGTCCGGGCGCAGCCGGCGCGCCAGCGCGATGACCTCGCCTTCCGTGCGACCCGGCAGCACACCACGGTCCGGAATCCCCTCGGCCTCGTCGCCCTCCTGGTCGGCAAACCACAGCCGCCCCACAAACTCGACCCCGTCGTGTGAGACATACACGGTGACACGAAAGCGCCGCTCGTCGGCGTCGAGCGTGGCTACTGTGGCGTGCGTGACCGCTCCAAAGTGGTACATGCCGAAAAAGAGGCGGAAGGACGGCGTGCGACGCTAGTCGCGCACTGCCCCTTCTGGTGACGAATCGAGAAATGCACGAATGGCGCTGAACAGGGCGTCGGGCTGCTCCACGTACGGAACGTGACCGCAGTCGTCCAAGGCAACGAACCGCGCAGCCAGCGCGTCGGCCGCAGCCTCGGCCGACGCGAGTGGAATCGGGTCCTGTCTGCCATGCACGACGAGTGCGGGTACGCGGACGGCACGCAGTTTCTGGCCCAGATCGTAACGACCGAGGCTTTCCCACACCGACTGCTGCACCTTCCCGGTGACGCGGAAGGGCGTGAGGGCCGTGGCCCGCGCCGGATCAGCGAAGTAGCCGGCCACGCTGAGCTCGAAGGCCCGCTGTCGATAGGCGTCCGGATCGCGCGCCCGGAGGTCCGACGCCGAGAGCTCGCGCCGTGCGCCGGCGATGCGCTCGTCGCGCTGCCGCGCGGCCAGTGCGGCCTCGAACTCATCGCGCCACGTGCGGTTGAGTGGCGCCGGCGACACAAGCACCAGTCGTGCGGGCACCGGCCATGCGGGTTCCTCAGCGCACGTGGTGGCGTACAGCATGGCGAGCAGGGCGCCCCACGAGTAGCCAATGATTGTCGGCGCCTCGAGCTCCAGCTCGGCGATCACCGCGGCCAGATCGTTCACCTGCGTGCGCCACGTAACCGGAGCTGGATCGTCGGTGCGGGATTGACCGCCGCCGCGCTGGTCGTACGTGACGAGGCGGTAGGTGTCGGCCAGTGCGAGGAACTGCGGATACAGGTAATCATGATGGGCGCCGGGCCCGCCGTGCAGCAGCAGCAGCGGCGGCGCGTCGGGCGGGCCGTCCTCGCGCAGGAACAGCGGTACGTCGGTGGACGTGGTGAAGCGCGTCGTGGTGTTGGGGGCGGCGGGTGAACGGGACGAGGTCGTCATGCAAAACAAGATGTCACCCCGAACACAGCCGTGTCACGTGAAGCTTGCCGCCACGCGCGCGGTGCCCACGTGCACGGCCACCGTGTCTTCCACCCGGTGACCGTATCCGCCGGCGATGGTGATCACCACGGGTAGCCCCACCTCGCGGCACATTTCGAGGACCATTGCATCTCGCCGCCGCAGGCCGTCGGCGGAGACGGCGAGACGGCCCAGCCGGTCCCCCTCGTGCGGGTCGGCACCCGCGAGGTAGAACACCACGTCGGCACGCGCCGCCTGCAGCACGCGCGGCAAACACTCGGCGAGCAGGGTGAGATAGGTGTGGTCATCGGTGCCGTCCTCGAGCTCGACATCAAGCGTGCCGGCCACCTTCGTGAACGGGTAGTTCCGGCCGCCGTGCATGCTGAAGGTGTACGCGGCGTCGTCTGCTGCGAACAGCGCGTGCGTACCGTTGCCCTGATGTACGTCGAGGTCCACGATCGCGACCCGTCTTGCGGCCCCGTCCGCGCGCAGCTGCGCCGTGGCCACGGCCACGTCGTTGAACACGCAGAACCCCTCGCCGTGATCGGCGAACGCGTGGTGCGTCCCGCCGGCGAGGTTCATGGCCACACCGTGCGCGAGGGCATGCCGGCTGGCCGCGAGTGTGCCGCCCACGGCGCGCAACGATCGCTCCACCAAGTCCGTGGACCACGGAAATCCGACGCGCCGCACCGCGGCCGGCGAAAGCGTGCCGTTGAGCATGGCGTCCACGTAGTTCGCGCTATGCACGCGACGCAGTTGCTCGTGAGTGGCCCGGTCGGGGTCGTGCACATGTTCCGGCTGCACCACGCCCTGCGCGAGCAGCGCGTCCCGCAGGAGCGCATACTTGGCCATGGGAAACCGATGCCCCGGCGGCAGCGGAATCTGGTAGTGCGCCGAGCTCCATACATGCAGTGCCACGGTCGCTCAGGCTCGCGGCAGGAGCCGAGGGCGCGCGCCGCGGTGCATGTTGCGCAGGCTGGGCAGGCTGCGCTTGTTCAAGTGGGCAACACGACCGATGGCCGACGATCTCATTGGAGGCACGTGACGAAGGATAGCAGCCCGCCTGTCGGGACGACGGAGACGTTCCAGCTCGCGCTGACCTTCGCGCGCGCGCTCGGAGCGCTGATCACGGTGCTGCGCGCCGTGGCCCCGGACCGTTCGGCCGTGACGCAGCAGCACGAGGTCCGTCGCTCGCTGCGCGCGACCGCGGCGGCTGCGCGTTCAACGGCGCTGGAGCTGCGCCTCGTGGACGGTCGGCTTCGGCTTGGCGGGCAGGAGCTGGCGCCGGACTCGCCGCATCGCGACGACGCGCTCAACGCCCTTGTGGGTGGCCTCACGGCCCACGGCTCGCTGGCGCTCGATGTTCGGCGTGGTGCGGCGCCGAGTGAGTTGCTCGAGCTGGCGCGTTTGTTGAGCACGGATCGGGGGACCGTGGGCGACCGCCGCGTGTGGCGCTCGTGGTCGGTGCGCATCACGCCGGAGTCGTCGGCGGTGGTGGTGGACACGGCGCCGGTCCCCGAGGCGGTGCAGCATGAGCTGGCGCGACTGCGGGCGGCGCGCGACGACGCGACCATGCGCGATGTGATCCAGGCCCTGCTGCGGCTGCTGCGCACCCCGCCCTGGGCCCGGGATCCGGTGGTGGTGGAAGCCATTGCGCTCGGCATGGTGCAGGACGCGCGGGAGCGCGGCAACCGCGGTGGGCGTCTGGCGCTCGAAGCGGGGATTCGGCAACTGCTCACCACGGACACGCTGACGGCACTGGTGGCGCGGCTCTCGCACACCACGCGCAGCGGTGAGCTGATCCCGGTGCTGGCACGTGGCGCGGACGTGTCCGTATCGGCACTGGTGCAGACGCTGCAGGACGCTGACACGATCGCAGCACGTCGTATCTGCTTTGACGCGATCGTGGCGCTCGACGCGGGCGAAGAGGTGCTACGGGACGCGCTGCACGATCCGCGCTGGTTCGTGGTGCGCAATGCGGCGGCCCTTCTGGGCGAGATGGGCGTCGTAGATTCGGATACATACCTGGCCGAGCTGTTGTCCCACGCGGACGATCGCATTCGCGTGGCGGGCGCACGCGCGCTCACGCGGCTGGGGACCGATCGTGCCCTCACCGCGCTGCAGCAGAGTCTCACGGACCCGTCGCCGGAGCTTCGGCGGCTCGCCGCCGCGGCGCACGGCGGATTGAGTCAGAGCAAGCCGTCCACCGCGGAGCTGCTCAGCGCGCTCGACATCGAGACGGACGAGGACGTGATGCTTGAGATCGTGTCTGTATTGGGGGCGCTTGGCAGCCCCGATGGCGTGCAACGGCTGTTGCGCCTGCTGCGCAGCGAGGCCGACGAGGCCGATCCGTGGCTTCGCGAAGCGGCCTACAGTGCGCTGGTCGCGGCGCGTGGGCGCGGTGTGGCGAAACTGCTCGCGCAGCCGTGACGATCAGCGCTCTGGTTCAGCGCAGCGATTCAGCGCAGCGATTCAGCGCAGCGATTCAGCGCTGTGTGAAGTCGGTGCTGCTGGTGACCTGGCGGCACGTCTCGGCCAACAGGTCCGCCGCCCGGTCCAAGTCCTCGAGGCTCACGAGTTCATTGGGCGAGTGCATGTAGCGGTTGGCCACCGACACGAGCCCCGTGGCCACGCCGTGTCGCGCGAGCTGCATGTTGTCGGCGTCGGTGCTGGTGAAACGCCCCGCGGCGTGCACGGAGAACGGCATGTCCAGCCGCTCAGCGCTGTCGCGCAGCATCGCGAACACCTGCGGATGAATCACGGAACCGCGCGTGAGCACGGGCCCGCCGCCCACCTTGTGATGGCCGACTTCTTCCTTCTTGGCGCCCGGATGGTCGGTGGCAAATGTCACGTCCACCGCGATGGCCATGCTGGCGTTGCTCGTGTACGACGCAACGCGCGCCCCGCCACCGCTGTAGCCGATTTCTTCCTGCGTGGTGGCCACCGCCACGACGCGCGCGGCCCCGGGCTTGGCGGCGTATCGACGCGCGGCCTCGAGCACCACAAAGGCGCCCACGCGATCATCAATGCTGCGCGACACGATGCGGTTGTTCGGCAGACGCAACACGCGCTGATCCACGACGCCGGCATCACCCACCGACAACCGCTCTTCGGCCTCAGCACGATTGGCAGCACCGATGTCCACCCACAGATCGGTCATCTTGGATGCCTTGTCGCGCTCATCGGGCTTCATGAGGTGAATGGGCTTCTTGCCCACCACACCCTGCACCTCGCCGTGGCGACCGAGAAAGCGCAGGCGCTGGGCCACGAGTACCTGCGGATCCCAGCCGCCGATCCCTTCGATGTAGGCGTAGCCATTGTCGTCGATATAAGTGACAATGACGCCAATCTCGTCAATGTGGCCAGCGAGAATGATCGTGGGGCCGCCGGCGTCGTTGACGACGGCCATGGAATTACCGATGACGTCGGACGACACGCTGGCAAACGACTCGGCCTCGGCGCGCCAGACCTTGGCGGGGGCGGATTCGAAGCCGGACGGGCCGGGGGTATCGAGCAGGCGCTCGAGGAACTGGATGGCGGAGTCGGAGAGCATTCCGAAATATACCGAGAGGGGCGGGGGGTGGAGCGAGGCTTGCGCGTTGTGGCGAACTGCGCGTTGCGCACGGCCGACTGTCAACGGACAACGGTGGACGGTTGGCGGCCTTGGACACGGCCGCGTTCCGGCTGCGCGACAATGCGATGTGCGGCGGGGCAGCCCGAAGGTTGCGGCAGTGCTTCGGGTTCGGGCACTGCTTTCGGTTTCGGCGGACGGCCGACGGTTGACGGGAAATAGCGCATCGGGGCTCGGCTGGACGGCGACGCTGCGCTCGCCGCTACGGCGTGCGGGCATAAGCAACGTCCTGCGGGAGATCGGTGCGGGCGTGGAGCCGGGATGGAGCAATCATGCGCCATGCAGAATGTGCGGAATCTTCGTGTGGCATGCTGCCCGGACCTTGGCCAAGGACGTGTTTCGTGAGACGGGCGCGGTGAATACGCGCACGTATCCGGGGCTCGTGAGCCAGCTCAAGCGCTCGGCAACTTCGATCGGTGCGAACATCGCCGAGGGTGCAGCGCACCATTCGCAATCGGTGTTCGCGCGATACCTCCAGCAGGCGCTCGCATCCGCCGCAGAGGTCGAGCACCATGCATGTACAGCAGGTGACCTCGGCATGCTCTCAGCGCCGGCAAGCCGCCAACTCGCCGAGGACGCGCGATCCATCCAGCGCATGTTGGTGGTCCTCCATCGCCGGGTGCAATCGACCACCACGCCGCAGCGGCGAGCGCAGCGTCGCCGTCCAGCCGAGCCCCGATGCTCTTTTCCCTGTGAACCGTCAACGGTGAGCCGGAACCGAAAGCAGTGCCCGAACCCGACGCACTGCCCCAACCTCCGGGCTGCCCCGCCGCACTACCGTCGGGTCCAAGGATCGACTGCCGCCGTGCCTGAGGCCGTCAACCGTCAACCCGTATCCAGTCCCGTCGCATCGCGCGGGCACCGTTCACCCGTCAGCAGCCACAAGCCCTCACCCCACCCGTACCGCGTGCCGCTCGTCGATGGCCGAAAACAACGCCGGATTGAAAATCCGCGCCATCGCTTCGACACCGTCCACCACCCGCGGCCCTGGTCGACTCACCAACCCGTTCGCGTCCATCGCCCACACTTGTCGGCCCGCCAGCCACCCCCACGCCGGATCACGCATCACGCGCAGCGCTTCATCGCGCGCCGCGTTAAGCCCGTAGCCACACGGCGCGAACAACACAATTTCCGGATCCGCCAGCGCACACGCTTCGTGCGTCACCACCGTGGAATGCACACCGGCCTGGCCCAGCACGTCGCGTCCACCGGCTTTGCGCACCTGCTCCGGCGCCCAATGTCCCGCCACATAAATCGGATCCGTCCATTCAATCACCAGTACGCGCGGACGCGGCGCCGCTTCCGCCTTGAGCGTGTCGTGGACGGTCTGCAATCGTGCGTGCTCGCCGGCCAACAGCTCGACCACTTCGTCTGTCACGTCCAACGCCTCGGCCACCGCGCGCATGTCCGCGAAGATGCCCTCGATCGTGGTGCCACCCAGCGTGACAATGCGCGGTTCGTGCTCCAGGCGCGCGGCGAGCGCCCGAACGTCCGTCTCGCTCACCGCGCACACGTCGCACAGCGCCTGCGTGAGGATCACCTCCGGGTGCAGCGTGCTGATGCGCTTCTTGTCGAGCTTGAACAGCGGCTCGCCCGCGTGGGTCGCGTCGCGCACGGCCGCGTCGATTTCACCGGCGGTGGCGGCGCCTCCAGCGGCCGGAATCGCCGAGCGCGTGACGCGCGGACGGCCGCAGATCACTTCCGGAAAATCGCACTCGTGGGTGATGCCCACGAGGTGTTCGGACGCCCCCAGATACGCGACGATCTCCGTCGCGGCGGGCAGCAGGGAGATCACGCGCATGCTGGTTGGGTCAGGGTTGGGTGCCTTGCTCGTACACCGGCTTGCCGCCCACCCAGGTGGAGAGCACCTGCGTGTCGAGCACGAGTTCCGGGGCCACGCGCATGATGTCCTGATCGAGTACCACAAAGTCGGCGTGCTTGCCCACCGTGAGTGAGCCGAGTTCCTGTTCCTGAAACGCCGACCAGGCGGGCCACAGCGTCATGCCCTTGAGGGCTTCTTCGCGCGTCATGCGCTGGTCGGGCAACCAGCCGCCCACCGGATAGTCGTTGGCATCCTGTCGCGAGATCGCCGCGTGAAACGAGATGAGCGGGTTCACGAACTCCACCGGAAAATCGCTGCCGTTGGGAATGATCACGCCCGTGTTGAGCAGCGAGCGCCACGCGTATGCGCCGAGCAGCCGTTCCGGACCCAGCCGCTTGCCGGCCCAGTACATGTCGCTCGTCTGGTGACTGGCCTGCATGCTCGGAATCACGCCGAGTTCTGCAAAGCGCGGAATGTCGGAGTAGTGCAGGATCTGCGCGTGTTCAATGCGGAACCGATGGTCGGCGGTGGGCCGCTTGTCGAGCGCGGCCTGATAGGCGTCCAGCACCACGCGGTTGCCACGATCGCCAATTGAATGACTGTTGATCTGGAAGCCGTTCCGCAGACCCTGTTCGGCGACGTCCGCAATGTGTTCGGGCGGACTCACGAGCAGTCCCGAGTTGGTCGGATCGTCGCTGTACGGTTCGAGCAGCGCCGCGCCACGCGAGCCGAGTGCGCCGTCGGAGTAGAGCTTGATGGAGCGCACCCACAGCCGGCTGTTGTAGAGGCTCGAGCGCGGGCCCACTTCGAAGTAGTGCGCAATGTCGGCCGCATTGTCGGAGATCATCGCGTACAGACGCAGGTCGAGTTCACCCGCCTTGGCCATGTCTTCGTAGAGGTCGATCATCTCGCGGTTGGCGCCCGCGTCGTGCACGCCGGTGAGTCCCCAGCGGTGCATCTCCTGCTGTGCGTCGAGCAGCGACTGTCGCGTTTCCGCGCGGCTCACGGCTGGGATCACGCGTGACACGAGTCCCTGCGCGCGATCGATGAGCACGCCGGTGGGCTGCCCGTTGTCGCCCTTGAGAATGCGACCGCCGTCCGGGTCAGCCGTGCCGGACGTGAGACTGGCGGCGCGCATGGCGGCCGTGTTCACGAGTGCCGCGTGACCGTCCACACGCACCAGATTCACCGGATGGTCGGGCACGGCCGCCGAAAGCTGTTCGTGCGTCGGAAACTGACCGTCGGCAAAGCGATTCTGATCCCAACCGCGCCCCTGCACCCAGGTGCCCTTGGGCACCGTGGCCGCGCGTGCCACCACGCGGGCAATCAGCTCCTCGTAGCTCGTGACGCCCACGAGGTCCACGGTGCTGAGCTTCTGCGCGAGTCCGCCGTAGTGCGCGTGAGCATCCACCATGCCGGGAACGACGGTGCGACCGCCGAGGTCCACCACGCGGGTGGTCGGGCCGGCCAGCGCGCGGGCCTCGCGGTTGGACCCAACGAACGTGACTTTGCCGTCGCGCACCGCGAAGGCGTCCACGAGCGGACGCGCATCATCGGCGGTGTAGACGCGGGCGTTCACCACCACCAGCTCGGCGCGCGGAGCGGCGGCGCGTGCCTGCGTCGGCGTCGGCGTCTGCGCCTGCGCGGATGAAACGGCAACGGTCGCGCTGCTGGTAGCGACGACGAGCAGCGCGGTCACCACAGCGGCCGTCGGGCGAGGGCGGCGGGTGGCGCGCGATGGGAAAAAATGCATGAGAAAGGGAACGGGCGGGAAGTGAGCTGAACGGACTTGCATCCGTACAACGTCACTCCCCGCCCGTGGTCCTGCAACTGTTGCGATGTACCGCTGCGGCTGGTGCCGGTGCCGCCGGACCCGAAGGCCCGGCTGCCCCGACCACATCACTTACATCTTGGGCGGCAGAATCACGGCGTCGATCACGTGGATCACGCCATTCTTGGCCACAATGTCGGCCTGCGTGACGTGGGCCTGATTCACCATCACCGTGCCGTCCATCACCATGATCTTGGACTCGGCGCCGGACGCCATCTTGGCCGACTTGCCGTTGAGCTTGATTGCGTCAGCCGCCATCACCTTGCCCGGCACGACGTGGTACAGCAGCACCGACTTGAGCGCTTCCTTGTCGGCCAACAGCGCGTCGAGCTGCGCCTTCGGCACCTTGGCGAATGCTGCATCGGTCGGGGCGAACACCGTGAACGGGCCCGGGCCCTTGAGCGTCTCGATCAGGCCAGCGGCCGTGAGCGCCGTGGCGAGCGTCTTGAACGTGCCTGCAGCCACCGCCGTCTCGACGATGTCCTTGTCCTGCGCCTGCGAAACCGACGGAGTTGCGACGGCGAGCATCGCAACGGCGCCGAGCATGACAGACAGCTTACGGGAAACATTACGCATTGGAACTTCCTCCACTCTGATTCAAGATCAGTGAACGATCAGTGAGCGTGCATGTGAACAGCCAGTTGCCTGTTCCGCCGGTCGAACACGGGTCTGAACAGAAAAGTGCCCATGGTGTGATCCATGACACTCCCACGTTGCTGATACCCTGTCGCCTCAAGCATGTTCGCAGGGCTGGCCGAACTGGATGCAGGCGTTCTTCTCGCATGCATGGCGCGCCTGCGGCTGCTATAGCAGCGGCTACTGCACCGACTCGTCGACGAGATACCGCGTGAACCAGCCGCGCATCTCTTCCCACCAGACGCGCTGGTTGGCCGGCCGTGTGACCCAATGCCCTTCGTCAGGGAAGAGCACGAGTCGGCTGTCCACACGCTGTCGCTGCAGTGCCGTGAACAGCGATGTGCTCTCGGTATACGGCACGCGGAAATCCTGCTCGCCGGCCAGCACGAGCGTGGGAGTACGCATGCGACCGGCGAGCAGGTGCGGCGACCACTTCGTGAACACCTGCTGTTGTGCCGGACGCGTCCACCACGGGCCGCCGAACTCCCACTCCGCGAACCAGAGCTCGTCGGTCGCCGCGGCCATGTGCGCGAGGTTGAAAATGCCGGCGTGCGACGCCAACGCGGAAAAGCGCGACGTGTTGCCGTTCATCCAGTTCACCATGTACCCGCCAAACGACCCGCCCGCGGCACCGAGTCGTGTGCTGTCCACCCACGGATAGCGCACGAGTGCCGAGTCCACGCCGCGCATGAGGTCGGTGTACACCTTGCCGCCCCAGTCCTTGGACACTTCGTCAATGAACCGCTGGCCGTAGCCCACTGAGCCGCGCGGGTTGAGCGCGAGCACGGCCATGCCAGCGGACGCAAACAGCTGCGCGTTCCAGCGGGTGCTCCACTCATCGAGCCAGGCGCCCTGCGGTCCACCGTGCACCATCAGCAGCAGCGGCCAGGTGCGCGTGCTGTCAAACGCAGGTGGCCGCAGCAGAAAGCCCTGCACGGAGGCGTCGGTCGCGCCGGTGAACTCAAAGTCCTGCGCCGGACGCAGATCGAGCTGGGCGATCAGGTTTTCGTTTTCCCGCGTGAGCTGACGTGCGCTGCGCACGCCGGACGCGCTGTAGCGGCCCACCCAGAGGTCGGGCGGGCGGTGCATGGCGTCGCGCACCCACACGAGCGTGAGGGCACCGTCGCTGCCGGCCTGATACGCGAGCGACGATTGCGTGGAGTTGTTGGTGCGGATGAGCCGATCGGCGTCTCCGTCCAGCGTGCCATCGGCCAGAAGGCTCAAGCGCCAGAGCGCCGTGCGCCCTTCGTCAAGCGTCTCCACCAGCAGCGAGCGGTTGTCGGGGGTGAAGTAGAACCGGTCGGCGTGGTAGTCCCAGCCCGGCGCGAGTTCGCGACTGGTGCGGGCGCGCCGGTCATAGAGCATCAGGCGCCACTTGTCGCCGGAGAAGCCGGGCCGGCGCTGCGCCGCGTACGCGATCCAGCGTCCGTCGCGCGAGTACACCGGCGACTGATCGGCGGCACGGTTGCTTGCCGTAATGGGCGTGGGCGCACCGTCGTAGGCCGACACGGTGAACACGTTGAGGTCGGTGGTCCAGGCAGCGTCGGCGTCTTCCGTGCGCGCGGCAAACGCGAGTTCCTGCCCGTCGTGCGACCAGTCGTACGCGTCGGGGCTGCCAAACGGCACCGGTGGCACGTTGATCTGGCGGCCGGCCACGAGGTCGCGCGTTTCGCCGCGGGCGAGGTCCACCACAAAGAGGTGCGCGCGCGTGCCGTCGTCCCATCGGTCCCAGCGCCGATACAGCAGATTGTCGTACGTCCGCACGCGGGTCGCGCGACGGTCCATGCGGAGCGCGGAGTCGGCGTTGCACGCGTCGGTACTGCAGCCGGGATACACGCGCGAGCTGAACGCGATGCGATCACCGCCCGGCGCCCCGCGCGGTCCGGTGGCGCCGCCCCACAGACGGGTGAGCGGTCGGCGCAAGGTGCCGTCCAGATTGGTCACCCATAGCTGGCCGGCGTGGATGTACGCCACGCGCCGTCCGTCAGGGCTGAAGCGTGCCTCGGCCGCCGGCGTGGTGTCGTCGGGAAAGGCACGCGCCGGCGCGCTGCCGTCGGACGACATGAGATAGCTGCGCGCCGTGCCGCGATTGGCCAGCAGGTTGGTGGTGCGCACGGTGTAGAGCACCATCCGCCCGTTGGGCGAGACATGCGGGTCGGAGACCATGCGCATGGCCGCGACGTCGTCGAAGGTGAGCGCGCGCCCCTGCGCGGCGGCGTCCGTGACGGCGCCGGCCGCGCACACGGCGACCAACAAGATTGTGCGCACCCCAAGAGTTGCCATGCCCTAAAACTATCGCATCGAGCAAACGCAACGCCCAACGCAGACGCTATCGCAATACCGACTTGGCGATGGTCTGCAGCTGCATGTTGCTCGTGCCCTCGTAAATGGTCCCGATCTTCGCGTCGCGGTAGAACTTTTCCACCGGATATTCCTTGGTGTAGCCATAGCCACCAAAGAGCTCAACGCACAGGGACGTCACGCGGTTGCACATCTGCGACGCAAACAGCTTGGCCATGGCGCCCTCGCGCACGATGTCCTGTCCGGCATCGCGCAGGCGGGCGGTGTTGTACACCAGCAGACGCGCCGCCTCGAGCTCCGTGGCCGCCTGCGCCACCTGGAACTGGATGCCCTGGAACTCCGACAGTGCCTTCCCGAACTGCTTGCGCTCCTTCAGGTACGCCACCGACGCGTCCAGCGCGCCCTGGGCAATACCGATCATCTGCGCGCCAATGCCAATGCGGCCGCCGTTGAGCGTGTCGATCGCGATCTTGTAGCCCAGCCCCACCTCGCCCAGCACCTGATCGTCGGGCACGAAGCACTGCTCGAAGTGGAGCGCCGTGGTGCTGGACGCGCGAATCCCGAGCTTGTCCTCCTTGCGACCCACCGTGAACCCCTCGGCGTCGCGCGTGACGATGAAGGCCGTGATGCCCTTGTAGCCCTTGCTCGGGTCCACGGTGGCGAAGACCACGAAGATCTCCGCCTCCGCGCCATTCGTGATCCAGGCCTTGGAGCCCGTGAGCTTCCAGCCGCCGTCCACCCGCTCAGCGCGCGTGGCGAGCGCGAAGGCGTCCGATCCGGAGCCCGGTTCGGACAACGCGTACGCGCCCACGGTCTTGCTCGTGAGCGACGGCAGCCACTTGGTGCGCTGCGCGTCGTTTCCGTAGGCGTGCACGGGATAGTTCACGAGCGTGTTCTGCACGTCCACCTGAATGGCGGCCGAGGCGTCCACGCGGCTCATGGCCTCCACGGCCAGCGTGGTCATGAACATGGTGCCGTCCGCGCCCCCGAACGCCTCGGGGATCTCCACACCCATGAGCCCCATCTCGAAGCACTGGGCGGTGATGGCCGGGTCCACCTTGCCGTTGGCCTCCATGTCGGACACCCGCGGACGCACCACCGTGTCTGCGAACTCGTAGACGGCGGCGCGAAACAGCTCTTCTTCTTCGGAGAGCATCGTGATGGGCGGGCGGACGCTGTCGCTACTGGTCATGGACGGCACGGGCGAGAGGACGAAAGAACTGACGGGGCAATCGGGACTCCTGCAAAGAAACCTGACGCCCGACCGTGGGAAACCCGGTCTTCTACGGCCGGGGTCGGCATTGCGTTTGCAGCGCTATATGGGGTGTGAGGTAGCAGGCCCTCCCCGTAACGGTGCACGCAATGTTCGCAAATCCTTCAACCGCAGCAGGTTACCGAGTCGCGCGCCGAATTGGCCGTGCGACTCGTGCCGTGGTTGTGATGGCGTGTACCCCGTTTCTGTTGACCGCATGCAACAGCAGCGATGCAGCGGCGCCACTTTCCCCCGTTCCAACCGTGCCGGCGGAGACGCCGGCCACCCCTGTCGCGGCCCCCGCGCTCCTCCAGGTTGACCGAATCATCGCGCCCGACACCGTTCGGCCCGGCGACGTCCTGGCGCTCGAAGGCAGCGGCTTCGCCACCGGTCCGCTCGACAACACGGTGACGGTGGGCGGCGTGGCGGCCATGGTCATGGTGGCGTCTCCCACGCGCATTGAGGTGCGGTTGCCGGAGAGCGGCAGCTTCCCGTGCCTGGCCTCCGGGGCCCACACAGTGCGCCTGACCTCCCGCGGCAGAACGGCCGAGCAGCCGGTGCAGCTGGCCGTGGCCCGCCGCGTCGCGCTTGCCCGTGGCCAGTCGCTCAACCTCCTGGGTACCGCCGCCACGCGGTGCGCCGAGTTCGTGGCGCCGAGCGGCGAGTACGCCCGCTACAACATTGCGGTGCTCAATATCAGCCAGAACGCTACCAGCACCACCGGCTTTCAGCTGCGCGCGGCCAGCACCGGTGCCGTGGCGCCTCGCGCGGCGGGTAGCGTGCAGGTGCCGTCGTTCAGTGCGCCCGCGTTGGACGCCGCCACACGCGAAACGCTGCAGTCGCTCGCCGCCGAGGCCGGCGTGCACGGCGCGCACCTCACGCGGGAACGCGATCGCGTGGCGCAGCGCGGGTCGGCGCTCGCGGACTGGAACGTCGAGCGGGCTCGTGTGAGCCGCAGCGGCAGTGCGGCGGCCGTGGTGTCGGCGCCGCTGGTGGTGGGGCAGCTCGTGCAGCGCCGTGCGATGTACAGCTCCTGCTCAACGGGCGCGCTCATCACGGCGCGCGTGGTGTACGCCGGCACGCGCGCGTTGGTGCTCGAAGACATGCGCTCTCCGAGCGCGGGCACCATGGACGCGGAATATCGCGCGCTGGGCGAGGAGTTTGACGCCGTGCAGTACCCGCTGCTGGTGGCGCAGCTGGGTGATCCGCTGGCGCTCGACGCGGCCATGAGCGGGGACGGTCGTGTGAGCATGCTCTTCACGCCGTACGTGAACGACTCGGCGCCCGGCACGTCGGGGTACGTCACCTCGTGCAACCTGTACCCGCGCAGCCAGTACAGCAGCAGCAACGAGGACGAGATGTTCTACGCGCGCGTGCCGCATGCGACCGAGTCCGCGAGCAGCTGGCGCCGCAGCATGCGGAGCACCGTCATGCACGAGGCCAAGCATCTGGCCGCGTTCGCGGAGCGCATGTCGCGCGGCACCGGCCTTGAGGAGCCGTGGCTGGAAGAAGCCACCGCGCGCATTGCGGAGGAGCTGTATGCCCGCACCTTCTCGCGCGGCGCGACGGCCTGGAAGGCCAATCTCGGCTGGTCCGAGAGCGTGCAGTGCGAGGTGTATCAGTGCGACGATCGACCGCTCATGATGTGGAAGCACTTCCCGGTGCTGCACGACTACTTCATGGGGGCCGACACGCTCTCGCCGCTGGGCAAGGCGTCGGCGGGCGACGTCACGTACTACGCGAGCGGCTGGTCGCTGGTGCGCTGGGCGGTGGATCACTTCGCGAGCGACGAGGGTAGTTTCCTTCGCGCGCTCGTGCGTGGCGAGCAGGGCACCGGCATGGCGGCGCTGGTGGCAGGCACCGGCCGTCCGGCCGACGAGTTGCTCGCCGACTGGTCGCTGGCCAATGTGGTGGATGATCGCGCGGGCTTCACACCCGAGCGCGCGACCCTTTCTTTCCCGAGCTGGAATGTCCCGCAAATGATGGCTGGTCTGGCATCCATGAACGGCGGACGCTATTCGGCGCACCCGCTGCGTGTCACCGAGATCACCGGTGACCTGCAGGTGGCCGTGCCGCAGTTGCGCGGCTTTTCGGCCAGCTATCTGGAGACGGTGGTGCTGTCGGGCAGTTCGCAAATGCTGGAGTTGCGCGGTGCGCAGGGCGGGGCGCTGCCGGCGTCCATCCGTCTGGCCGTGGTGCGGGTGGAGTAGCCGCTGAGCGCTTCGCATACCGGTCGCGAGGGCTCCACGTCCTTTGCGCATCGCCCCTCGGCGAAACCGTCGTCGTCCGTCTCGCCCAGGCTCCGCCGCACGCGTCAGTTCGTTGGCGGCGTGATCGTGGCGGCGGCCGTGCTCACGATTGCAGCCATGGTGGTGCTGCACACGCAGGGCGATGAGAGCGTGCTGGGTACGCTCGTGCTCTTTGCGCCGCGCCGATTCGTGCCGTGGGCGTGGCTCGCGATGGCGCTGCTGGTGGCGCCAATCACGCGTCGCTGGGCGCTGGCGGCGCTGGTGGGTGCGGGCGTGAGTGCGGTGTGGTTGGCGGGGTATGTGGTGCCGGCGTGGCCGGCGCCGGCAACGGATGTGCAGGCCGCGTCTGCCGCGCCGCCACTGCGTCTGGTCACGTACAACGTGGACTATGCGACCGGGCTCACGCTGTCGCTGGCGGCCGCACGCGGGCGGTGGATGGCCGATGTGATCCTGCTGCAGGCCTGCGGCGATGAAGCGGCCGAGTCACTCGCCAGCGCCACCGGTGTCGATGATGGGTTCAACCCGCGCCTGCGCACCGTTCGGATGGGTGAGTTCTGCGTGGCGTCGCGATATCCGTTGCAGGTGCGCGCCGTGATTGGCGAGACCAAGCTGGACAGCCGCGGCTGGACGCCGCGCCCCGTGGGACTGCACCTGCGCGTGGCGCGTCCCACGGACACCATCAACGTGGTGGTCGTGCACTTCGGATCGCCCCGTGTGGCGCTGAGCAACGCGCTTGGGGGCGACATGTCCCGGATGCAGGACATGGTCACGCTGCGCGATCGCGAGGCGGTACTTCTCACACGCTATCTGGCGCGCATCGATGGCCCGCTGGTGGTGGCGGGCGACTTGAACACCATCGAGGAGAGTCGCATCTACCAGCGGCACTTTGCGTCGTTCGGCAATGCGTTTCGCGACACTCGCTACGGATTCGGCTACACGATGGCGGCCGGCATACACAAACTGCGCGTCGACCACGTGCTCACGGGCCCACGCATGCAGGCGTTGTCGCTCGAGGTCGAATCGGATTGGCCGACGGAACATCATCCGGTGATTGCAGAGTTGCGGATTCGGTGAGTGCGGGCCGGGGGTGTTTGCCGAATACGGTTTCCGGTGACCGGTTGCCGGCCTCAGACACGGCGTCGGTCCAGCACTGCACACGCGGTGGTGCGGCGGGGCCGTTCGGAGATCACGGCGTTGCCGCCGCCCCTCACACTGCTCTCGGTTTCGGTGAGCAGCTCACAGTATTCGGTGGAACTGCATCCGCCTCTGCGCCCGAGCCCCGCATCCGGCGGCACCGCTGTAACGGCGAGCGCAGCGTCGCCGTCCAGCCGAGCCTCGAAGCGCTTTTCCCCGTCAACCGTCAGCCGTGAACCGAAACCGAAAGCAGTGCCCGAACTCGACGCAGGGCTCCAATCTCCGAACTGCCCCGTCGCACCGCGGGGCGGGGCCGAGGATCGAACGGCGCCGTGCCTGAGGCCGGCAACCGGTAACCGGCAACCGCTTGTCGGTTACCAGCGCCCCTCCCCGCCCCTCACCCCTGCCTGTCAAACACCTGCAACGCCAACTCCACCCGTCCGAACGGCGCCGACACTTGTACCCCCTGCACCATCGCACGCACCCGCTCCAACATTTCCTGCGCAATCTGAATCCCCTCGGCCAACGCATGGTCCTTGCTCACCGCACTCGCGCGGTGCATGCGATCGAGCACCGTCTGCGGCACCGTCACACCCGGCACTTCGTTGGCCAGAAACTCCGCGTTGCGCGCCGACACGAGCGGCCAGATGCCCGCCACGATCGGAATGCGCGTGTGTTCAATGGTCCCGAGAAACCGCTCCAGCTGCTCAACGTCGAACACCGGCTGGGTAATCGCATATTCGGCGCCAGCCTGAACCTTGAACTCGAATCGATGTAGTTCGTGCGCCGCGTCAATGGCCGCTGGATTGACGCCCACACCCACCACGAACCGCGTGGGCTCGCCAATTGGATTGCCACCCGGATCGAGACCACGATTCAGTCGCGCCACCAGATTCGTGAGACCGATGGCGTCAATGTCGAACACCGCCGTGGCGTCGGGATACGGACCCATCTTGGGCGGATCGCCGGTGATGAGCAGCATGTTGCGCAGCCCCAGCGCGCTCGCGCCGAGCAAATCACTGAGCATCCCAAGCAGATTGCGGTCGCGGCAGCAATAGTGGGTCACGCTCTCGATACCCACGCGCTGTTCAATGAGCAACGACGTCGCAATCGCGCCCATCCGGCTCTGCGCACGTGGTCCGTCCGGCACGTTGATCGCGTCCACACCGGCGGCGTGCAGTGTGGCAGCGTCGCGCTCGAGACGTGACGTATCAACACCGCGCGGTGGCACGATTTCCACCGACGTGACCCACGTACCCGCCGCGAGCTTCGCACCCCAGCGCGACCGCTCGGCCAGCGGCACCGGCGCTACGCCACCGGCGTCGGCACTGTCCACGTCGCGCACCGACGTGACCACCACGCCGCTCGACCGCGGTGCGAGCGGACGCACTCCTTCCGTGATCGCGCGAATGTGTTCGGGCGTGGTGCCGCAACATCCGCCCAGCACCTTGGCGCCGGCCTGGAACAGATGGCGCGCGTACGTGGCCATGTACTCGGGACTCGCCATGTACATGTTGCGTCCACCCACCTCGCGCGGCAGGCCGGCATTGGGCTGCGCAGACAGCTTGACGGTGGCCACCGCCGCCATGCGCTCTATGGCCTCAAGAATCGTCTGCGGACCAACCGCGCAGTTGAGACCCACCACGTCGGCGCCCCAGCGCTCGAGTGCGCGCACGATGTCCTCGGGCGACGCGCCGTACGCCGTGCGCAGATCGGGTCCCACGGTCATCTGCGCGACAATCGGCACGCCGGGCGCGGCGTCACGCACGCCGGTCAACGCCTGCTCGATTTCCTCGAGGTCGGAAAACGTCTCCAGCACAAAGCAGTCGGCTCCGCCCGCCAGCAATGCCGCCGCCTGCTCCGCGAACCAGCCACGAGCCTCTTCACGGCTCGTGGGGCCGTAGGGCTCCAGGCGTACACCCAACGGACCGATCGCGCCAGCCACCAAACGATCATCGCCCGCCGCTTCACGGGCCAGCTCGGCCGCCCGCCGGTTGATCTGCTCCACCTGCGCCTCGAGACCGAACTGCGCCAGCTTCGCGCGGTTGGCGCCATAACTGTTGGTCTCGATCACCTCAGCGCCCGCCCGCACGTAGTCCGCGTGCACGTCGCGCACCAGATCCGGCGCACGCAGCACCAGCTCGTCATAGCACTGATTGATGAACACGCCGCGTGCATAGAGCATGGTGCCCATCGCGCCGTCGAACAGCGTGATCTGCGCCGGGTCGACCAAGCGCTGCAGCAACACTGTGCGCGGATGGAGCTCCACCGTGCTGGTCATTTTGTAACCTTTGAAGGTATCGAAAAACTGTGGCGCACCACCAGCAAAGCGGCGTGGTACGAGCGCAACGGCAGCGCTCGCTGGCCCACTTTTGCAAAATGCAAATCGTTGACTGGCAACACTTTAAGTGCCATCGACACGGTCCCCTCGGCGGCACGCACTTCGCAATCTACTGATTCCGAAGACTCGGCGTTCTCAACGTGAGAACTGCGCAACGAGTGCCAGAATAATGGGTTCCGCGAGAGCGGGGAGACAACCATGAAGCGCTTCATTCTCGCTGCATCGTGTGCACTGGCCGTTCCGGCCATGGTACAGGCGCAGGTGATCAGTACCGGAAGTTGGGTAGACCTTTCCGGCGTGACGGTGAACAACAACTCGGCCGACGCCTATTGGGACAAGTCGTCCTCCGACGGAGCCGCATGCAATGTGGGCTACTACCTCATTGGTGGCTTCGCCGGCTGCAACAACCTCAAGCCCGTCGGTCATGCACTCGGCGGCGTGGGCTCCCTGGGCAGCACGGGCTCATTTCTCGGCACAAGCCTCATGGGCGACCGCAACTTCAGCTTCTCGGCGGGCCTGTACCGCGTGGATTTCCTCGCGAACATCGCCGGCTATGATCCGAGTGCAGTGCCCGTCGGTCAGGAACTGCGCGCCTACATCGGCGGCACCACGTCCTACGAGACGGTCTACCTGCGCGAAGACAGCAACGGCCCCGTGTACAGCTTCAATCTCGACGCCTCGGCCGGTGACTGGTTCTTTGGAGCGTACGCGTACGGTGCCACCATGACGGGCCAGTCGCGCTACTCCAACACGCCGGAACTGAACGAGTGGAACCGATTCTCGATCTTTTCGGCAGCCGGCGCCAACGACAATCCGCGCAATGCCGGCACGTGGTACGTGGGCTTCGAAGACTCGTACAACGGTGACAGAGACTTCAACGACCTGATCGTGCGGGTGAGCCAAGTGGATGGCTTTGAGCAGGTGCCCGAGCAGG